>JAEZIJ010000154.1 GCA_023436715.1 Acidobacteriota bacterium | reverse complement strand
CGGCCTGAGAGGCCGGCGCAGCCCGAGGGGCTGCCCCACTCGCAATCGCTCGACTTTTCAGGGCAGCGGTTTCGTGGTTTCGCGGGCGCACGCCCGGCGATTTTCGGGAGAGCGGTTTGGCGGATTCGCGGAGTCGCGCCCGGTGACTTTCAACGGAGCGGTGGTTAAAGCTTCGGCGGATACCCGTTGAACAGAATGCCGCGTTTCTCCCAGGGCACCTTGTTGATGGTCAGGTTCTCGAACCAGTACTGGCCGGACTTGCCCGCCACTACGATGTCGAGGTCGCCATCGCCGTCGAGATCGACGACAACGAACTGCGTGCCCGCGCCCGCAATGGAGTTGAACGCGATGGGGTGGCGCGTAAATTTCGGCTGCTTGCCGCTCTCGATGGTGTAGTAATAGATCGCCAGCGGATCGAAAGAGCCGGGGTCTTTCTCGTTGTGGCCGCGGTAGCGCTTGCCGGCAAGAATCTCCAGCTTGCCGTCGGCGTTGATATCCACCATCTTGACGACGTGCACTTGTGAGAACGATAGATCGATGGGGTGCTCCACGAAGGTGCGGGCGCCCTGCTTGCCTTTCTTCTGCTCCAGCCAGAACAGGCCGTAATCGTGGCCCTTGCCGTAAACGATGTCGGGCAAGCCGTCGCCGTTGACGTCGTACACGCACATGGCGATGCTGGCCTCCTCGACGTTGTAATCCGGGTGCCACTCCCACTTGTCCTCGGCCAGGTTCACCTGGCGGTACCAGCCGTGGACGGTCAGGACGTCGCTCTTGCCGTCGCCGTCTATATCGCCGTAGCCGATGCCGTGCCCGCTGCCTTCCGGACCGATGGGGCGCTTTACGGCCTTGCCGTCCTTGATGTTGATCCACCACAGCGGCTGTTTCGTCCAGTGCGCCGGAAGGATGTCCGGCGTGCCGTCGCCGTCGATATCCGCGGAGTACAGGCCTTCGGTTTGCCGCGACGGCGTGATCTGGACGCGCTTCCATTTCACGCCGGGTTGCTTGGGGTTCTCGAAATAAAAGACGCCGTCGTCCATCCAGCCGGCCGAGACGATATCGGGGTAGCCGTCGCGGTTCACGTCGATGGCAAACTCGCCGCAATTGGAGACGAACTCACCGGAGATGGTGACATCGCGGAACTCATGCCGCGTCCATTCGGGCGCCTTGTACCAGAACGCGCCGCTGGTCACATCGAGCTGACCATCGCGATCGAAATCGAAGACGGCGACGCCCTCGGAGCGGTCTGTGCCGATCTGGTGCAGAAGGAATCTCGGTTCCTGGGATTTCTGCGCGGGCGCAAGCCCGGCCAACAGGCAGAGGAGCAGAGCAATTCTGGACATAACGTTGTCTTCAGTATCCTCGCCGCTTGTCGACCACGTTGATCAGCGGCTCGCCGGCGGCATAGCGCCTCACGTTTTCGGCGAAGAGTTCAATGAGGCGTACTTGCCGGTCCGGGCTCCATCCCGACGTGTGCATGGTCATGACGACGTTCGGGCAGTCGAAGATCGGGTGGCTGGAGGGCGGCGGCTCCTGCGGGAAAACGTCGAGGCCCGCGCCTGCAATCCAGCCTTCCTTCAGCGCCTTCACGAGCGCCATGTCGTCGAAGAGCCTCCCGCGCGACATGCCCAGGAAGTACGCGGTCTTCTTCATACTCCGGAAGACCGTTTCATTGAACATCCGGTTTGTCTGGGGAGTAAGCGGCGCGGCGGAAACAAGCACGTCCACCTGCGGCACCATTTTTGGGAACCAGGCCGGTTCGTGCAGTTCGGCGACATACTCGGGCTTGGAGATCGGTTTGGCGTCAGTGGCGACGATCTTCATATCGAAGCCGTAGTATGCCCGGCGCGCGATCGCGCTGCCGATTCCTCCCATCCCGACGATGCCCATGGTTCGTCCGACGAGTTCCGTATGGGCTGCGGATTTCGGGCCCCCCACCGGCTTCCACTCCCGCTTCTGGAACTGCGGCACGTAGTATTTCGTGATGCCGCGCGTGAGGCAGAGCAGCATGCCGATAGCAGTCTCGGAAATGCCGGGCGCGAACGTGCGGGCGTAGTTCGTGAGCACGACGGGGCTCTCGATGAATTTCTGATCGAGCCCTTCGATGCCGGCGCCGCCCGCCTGCACCCACTTCAGACGCGGCGCGCTATCCAGGTCCGCGCCGGTCACATTGCCGTAGACGACCTCGGCGGTCTTCAGTGCCTCTCGATATTCCTCGCGCGAGCCGCACACCTTCAATTCGACTCCCGTTCCGGGAGCCGCCGCGCGAATCTGCTCGATTTCGTTGGGCTCGAAACGGAACTGAGTTGCGATCCGGATCGGGTCTGCCTGCGAACGCACTTCACTGACAGTGACCGGGTTCAGAACCACGGGTTCGCGCGCGGCCGCAGCAGCGGCGGGCGCCGAAGCGATAAAGGAACGGCGGGAGACTTGAGACATTGAGTCTTCAATGCTACTCTGTCACGCGCCGGGGCACAACAGGCTGGGAGGCGTCCATCGCCTTCAATTCCTCTTCGGTCAGCATCGAGCCTTCCTCGTGATAGTCGGCTTCGACGTTCACCTGCCAGAGGTCGTAGCGGGAACCCAATATGTTCCGCGCGGCGAGCATTGCGGTCAGCATGGAATGGTCCTGATTGTTGTAGCGGTGCATGCCGTTCCGGCCGACAAGCTGAAGGTTCGGCACGGTCGCGAGGAACTCACGAATGGCATCCAGGCCGCGCCGGTACGTGCCGTCGTAGATAGGGTAGGCCTTCTCGATCCGGAGCACGGTGCCGTCCACTACGTTCTTGGGATCCACCAGGCCGAGCGTGCCCAATTCCTTCTTCGCCATCGCGATGAGGTCGGCGTCCGGTGTCGTCCACAGGCCGTCGCCCTCGAAGCAGAAATACTCCAGCCCGAGACAGCTCATGCCGGGTTCCGGTACCATCTCCGGGCTCCAGTTACTGTAGTTCTGTATGCGCCCGACCGCGACGTTCGGGTCGTGAACGTAGATCCAGTTATCGGGAAACAGATCCGTCCCGCGAACCATCAGGGCGACAGTGAGGAAGTCGCGATACTTGAAGTCCTCTGCCGCGCGCCGGACTTTTTCCGGGGGCGCCGGGTCGAGGCGCTGTATGAGCTCGCGAATCGGCATGCTGCTGATGAAGTGGTCGGCGCGATAGACCTGGCCGCCCGCCCTGATCGCTTTCACGCGGCCCGGCTCCCAGCAGATGCTCTCGACCGGCGCGTGGAAATCGACGCGGCTGCCGCGCTCCTCAACGATGTCCCTGGTCTTGGTCCACATCATGCCCGGACCGCGCCGCGGGTACTCGAATTCGTGAATCAGCGTCTTGATGACGTCCTGCTTACTCTGTTTGCGCTGCCCCCGAAATGCGTTCAGGATGACGGAAGTGAACGAAAGGCCCTTGATGCGCTGCGCCGCCCACTCGGCTTGAATTTCGCGGCAGGGAATTCCCCAGACTTTTTCGGTATAGGTCTTGAAAAAGGTCTTGAAGAGTCTCTTGCCGAAACGGTTCGCGACCCACGCCTCGAGGTTTTCCTCGGGCTTTTCCGGGAACAGCTTGGCGCGGATATAGCTCAGGCCGCACAGGAACGACTCGAAGATGCCAAGGCCCATCAGGGCATTCACCGGCTCGAGCGGGTACTGGAAGAACTTGGACTTGTAATAGATGCGCGACATCCGGGGGCGCGTGATAAAGTCGGCGCCAAGCACTTCGTGCCACATCCGTTCTACCACGGATACCTTGGTGAAGAAACGGTGGCCCCCGATATCGAAGAGGTAGCCCTTGTAATCGGCGGTGCGGGACAATCCTCCCACCACGGCGTCCTTTTCCAGGACGACGCTGCGAACGCCGCTCTTCGAGAGTTCATATGCGGCAGTCAGTCCGGCTGGACCGGCGCCGATAATGACAACGGGATACTGCTCGGATTCTGATTTTTGATCGTGCACGTGTGGCAGCATACCTCCCCAGATGGTACATCAGACGCCGCCTTCCCCTGATTTTCCCGGCGGTGGATGCTTCAATCTTAACATCCCGCTCTGGCCGGGTGCCTCGATTGACTTCTCCTCGGGCGTTTAACGATAATCGTCTCCGCCATGAAATTCGGGGTGAACGCGTTCATCTGGACGGCAAGCTTCAGCCGCGCCGATCTGCATCTGCTGCCGGTCATTAAGGAGCACGGATTCGAC
This sequence comes from Acidobacteriota bacterium, assembly GCA_023436715.1. Taxonomy (GTDB): domain Bacteria; phylum Acidobacteriota; class Terriglobia; order Bryobacterales; family Bryobacteraceae; genus Fen-330. Next base: position 6,214 of record JAEZIJ010000154.1, on the reverse strand, counting down.
GGCGTGGAGATTCCGATTTTCCAGCCCGGCGATTTCGATGCCGCCGGCATTCGCAGGGGTTTGGAAGAGAACGGACTCGAGTGTACCGTCTGCTCGGTCATGCCCGATGGTCTCGCCATCTTCAGCGAGGACGCCGGCGTGCGGCAGAAAGCGCTCACACACCTGGAGGCCTGCGCGAAGGCGATCGCTGAGGTAGGCGCCAAGCTGTTTGTCGGGCCGATGTATTCGCCGGTCGGTTTCCTTCCCGGACGCCGCCGCACCAAGGACGAGTGGAAGCGCGCGGTGGAAAGTTACCAGTCCCTTGCGCCCGCGCTGGCGCGCCATGGCGTGACGCTGGCGGTCGAACCGCTGAACCGCTTTGAGACTTTCTTCCTGAACACGGCGGCCGACGCGGCGGCGCTCTGCGCCGAAGTGAATCACCCGAACATCGGTGTGCTGCTCGATACGTTCCATTCGAACATCGAAGAGAAGAACATCCCGGCGGCGTACCGCACGGTGGACCGCTGGCTCAAACACGTGCACACCTGCGAGAATGATCGCGGCACTCCCGGCACTGGACACGTAGACTGGCCCGGTGTTTTCGAAGCGCTGCGCGAAGTGAATTACGACGGGTGGCTGACGATCGAAAGCTTCGGCTTCGCGCTCGGCGGCATCTCCGCCGCGGCTTCCATCTGGCGCGATATCGAGCGCTCCCCCGAATCGATAGCGTTTGACGGCGTGCGCTTTCTGAAAGAGCGGCTGGCGCTAGCCGCCGCAAGATAGGTCCACATGAAATTCTTCGCCTGCCTGCTATGCGCCGCCGCGCTCGCGGCCGCTGCCGACCCCGGCTTCGTTCCTTTGTTCGACGGCAAGACTTTGAAAGGCTGGACCCTCATGGGCGGCCACGGCCCCGGCTATATCGTGCAGGATGGGAAGATCGTCTGCCCGGCCGATGGCGGCGGAAACCTGTTCACCGGGCGCGAGTACGCGAATTTCGTGTTCCGTTTCGAATTCATGATGGAGCCGGCCGGCAACAACGGAATCGGTATCCGTGCGCCGCTCGAAGGCGACGCCGCATACACGGGCATGGAGATACAGATACTCGACGACCAGCACCCGAAGTATAAGAGCTGGATCAAGCCCGAACAGCATCACGGATCGGTTTACGACGTCATTCCCGCGCGGACAGGTTTCCTGAAGCCGGCGGGCCAATGGAACGACGAGGAAATCACGGCTGACGGCCGCCGCATTAAGGTAAAACTGAACGGCGTCATCATTCTGGACAGCAATCTCGATATCGTGAAGGAGCCCGAGGTGCTGAAGCGGCATCCCGGCCTCGCGCGATCTACCGGCCACATCGGTTTCCTGGGGCACGGCACCCGGGTTGAGTTCCGCAACATCCGTATCAAAGTGCTCCGCTGACATGCTGTGGAACCGCTCGCGGCTTAGTGCCGGCCGGGCACAAGCTGTACCGGGACGGCAAAACCTACACGGCCGGTTGCGAATAGACCCCTTATCCTGCAACGTGTGCCGAATGGTACTCGGGATGCTCACCCATGTACACAGTGGGTATTTCCGGGAAAACGCGCGCTTTGATAGCGACGGTCGTTGTACTGGAAGTTCTGGGGAATTTCTTCCTCAGCGTGGGAATGCGCGCAGTGGGCCGCCTGGTGACAGTGTCGCCGCTTCCTTACCTCCTGGCGCTGCTGAATCCCTGGGTCGCGCTTGGTGTGGTGCTGCTGACCGGCTGGATCATCACGGAACTGATGCTGCTCAGCCTTGCCGACCTCAGCTACGTGCTGCCGGTTACCGCAATCGCCTACGTGCTCACAGCGCTCATGGGAGACGTATTCCTTAACGAGAGAGTCTCCGCCGTGCGCTGGGCCGGCATCGCCCTTATTACCGTCGGCGTAACCACGGTATCGCGGACCAGAGCGCGCACCTGCCTACCCGTCGCCGCCTGTGTCGCCCATGAGCCCAAGCAGCACCAGGCCGGCCACAATCAGTGCCGTGGCGGCGCTTTTGCCCAGCAGGACACGCCGGCTGAAATCCTCCCTCAGCCAATCCGGCTTGAAGCGAGTCAGCAGAAAAGCGCCGAGGAAGATGATCGCATATCGCTCGCCCGAGATCGCGTCCACCACCGCGGGGTTCGTGAGGCTGATCGCATAGAAGATGAGGAACGACCCTACACCGGAGATGAACCGGTTCACGAAATACCACAGGCGGCTTCGCGGCGTAGCCTCTTCGGATTCCCTGAAGATCTCGCGCCGCCACGTCTTGGGAACCAGCAGAAAAAGTGCGCACGCGAACGTGCCCAGGGTGAAGAAGACGTAGCCGCTGACGAAGTTCGTGTTGTCGAAGACCACTTTCTTGAGCACGTTTACGAGCCCATACAGCCCGGAAGCGATGATGATACGGGGCAGCAGGCTTTTGGTGTCCACCGGCTCGGAGAAGAACATCACGAAGCCGCCCGCAGTCAGAAGGGCAAAGGCCATCCATACGGTTTTCGACAGTTCCTGCGAGAGCAGGGCGATGCCGATCAAGACGGTGGCGAGGGGTGAGAATCCGCCCATGAGCGCCAGAGTCTCGGACGCTTCACCCACCTTGAGCGCATCGTAATTGAAATAGATCGCGACAAGGTGGAGAATCCCTGTCCCGAACGCCAGCGCGACAATCCACATCTCCGGAAGGTGGAATCCGAACGGAATCAACAGCAGGCCGAAAACGCTGATTGCGCCAAGCCAGAATACGTACGGCGCCACATGCTTCATCTCCGGAATGCCGAGCAGGACTTTGTCCCAGAGCAGGGACACGCCGATCAATCCGTGCGCAATGATGGCGACAAGGACCCCGCTGGTTATGAAGTCCATCAATCTCGACCGCTTCCGACGTTGAGCCTGCAACTGCGGTTCCAAGTGTCCAGCGCTGTAAAGATTCCGCCCCGCGAGGCCGATAGATCCGGTGTACGGCCGTGGACAACGCATCCAACGATTCAAAAGTGCTGGACCGGGAGGAGCTCCTGGAGCGCCTCGGCGGAGATCAGGATTTCCTGCAAGAGATCGCAGGGCTGTTCCTCGAGGACTGCCCGAAGCTCCTGGCGGACATACATTCCGCCGTTTCCACCGGGAATGCACGCGCTCTCGAGCACGCCGCCCACACATTAAAGGGCTCTGTCGCGAACTTCGGCGCCGAGGCTGCGCGCCAGGCCGCCTTTCGTCTGGAGATCCTCGGGCGCGAAGGTGATCTCAAACCCGCCGGCGACGCCTACTCCACGCTCGAGCAGGAAATCGAGCGGTTTACGGAAGCGCTCGGCAATCTATCGAGAGAACTCTCGTCCAGTTAGCCGTCCGCGGTAAAAAAATCCTCCGCGACTTGTGCGGCGCGTGCTGCCGGGTCTGCTATAGTAAAGGTCTCCACGTATGACGGCCTCACCGTTAGATATCGTGTGTGCCCACAGCCCGGATTCAGACGACGCATACATGTTTTATGCGCTCGCCACGAAGAAGATCCGTTCGCGGCTGGTCTCGTTCCATCATGTGCTGGACGAGATTGAGGCGCTCAACAGAAAGGCGCATCAAGGCTGCTACGCCCTCACTGCTATTTCCTATCACGCTTATCCCTACGTGTCGGACAAGTACGTTTTGATGACCAGCGGATCGAGCGTGGGTGATGGCTATGGCCCGGTGCTCGTCTCCTCGCGGCCGTTGACGCAGGCGGAAATCAAGGGGAAGCGGATCGCGGTGCCCGGCAAGCTCACCACGGCTTACCTCGCGCTGAAAATCCTCGAGCCTGATTTCGAGCCGCTCGTCGTTCCCTTCGATAAGGTGCTCGAAGCGGTTGAGGAGCGCACGGCGGACCTCGGCCTGGTCATCCATGAAGGGCAGTTGACGTACGCCCGCGGCGGCTTCCATAAGGTGCTCGATCTCGGCGCATGGTGGAAAGGGCAGTACGACCTTCCCCTGCCGCTCGGCGCCAACGCGCTGCTGCGTTCGTTCTCGCCGGAAGTCAGCGCCGAATGCTGCCGGCTCATGCGTGAGAGCATTCAGTACGCGCTCGACAACCACGAGGAAGCGCTGAACTACGCGTTGCAGTTCGCCCGCGACATGGATCCGCGGCTGGCCGAGAAATTCGTCGGCATGTACGTGAACCACTACACGGTGGATTGCGGCGAACTCGTGCCGCAGGCCGTGCAGAAGCTCTTCGACCTGGGCTATGAGTGCGGCATGATTTCGCACCGTGCAACCGCGGAGTTCATCCGGTAACGCCTGAGCAGTCCGGCCCTGCCATAATTGGTACATGTGTTCTCGTGCATGTTTTACACCCCGCACGAGCCTTGCGTCTCACCGCCGTTGGGCCGGAGGCCGAGGGCTCGCGCTGGCGCTCGCCGTAACGTGTCTGGCCTTGTTCGGCCAGGCTCCCCAGAATCCCGACCCTAAAGAGCGCGTCAAGACCGCGCGGGAGTTGGGAAAGCAAGGCTCGGCCGCAATCGCCCAGCTCCGGCCGATGCTTTCGGATCCCGTGGCGGAAGTCCGCGTCGAGGTGGTGAAGGCCATCGTCGATATCGGCACGCAAGCCAGTCTCGACCCGCTGATCCAGGCCACGCGGGACAATGAGCCGGAAGTGCAGATCCGGGCGACCGACGGCCTGGTGAACTTCTACTATCCGGACTACGTCCGCAACGGGCTGAGCGCGTCCCTCCGCAAGGTGGGCAATTTCTTCCGGGACGCATTCACGCAAACTGCCGATGTCGTTATCCCGCCCTACGTGCAGGTGCGGCCCGACGTCATCGAAGCGCTCGGCAAACTCGCGCGCGGCGGAGTGAATATGACCGTGCGCGCCAACGCGGCGCACGCCATCGGAATCCTGCGCGGGCAGGCCGCTCTCCCCGACCTCTATGAAGCGCTGCGCTCGAAGGACGATCTCGTGATGTACGAGAGCCTCTACGCCATCCAGAAAATCCGCGACCCGAACTCAGCCCCGCACATCCAGTACCTGCTTCGCGATCTGGACGAAAAGGTGCAAATCACCGCGATCGAAACGACGGGACTGCTGCGCAACCGCGATGCGCTGCCGGAGTTGCGGCGGATGATGACCAGCCCGCGGAATAAGAAAGTGGCCCGGGCCGCGCTGACTGCGATTGCGATGATCCCGGACGAGCAAAGCCGTCCCGTTTATCTGAAGTACATGGAAGACAAAGACGACGGGCTGCGCGGGGCCGCCGCCGAGGGCTTGGGGCGGCTGAAGAATACGGCCGATGCGCCGGCTCTGGATAAGGCGTTCAACTCGGAGCGGAAGATGTCGCCGCGCCTGTCGAACGCATTCGCGCTGGCGATGATGGGGAAAACGGAGATCGCGGAGTTCAGCCCGCTGCAGTACCTCATCAACAGCCTGAACAGCACGGCGTGGCGCGGAGTAGGGCGCGCGTTGCTCATTGAGCTTGCCCGCGAGACGCCGGTCCGCCGGTCGCTTGAGCAGGCGACTCAGGGAGGCACCCGTCAGGAGAAGGTCGAACTCGCGCAGATTCTGGCGGGCAGCGGCGACCGGGAAACGCTCGCCTCCCTGGACAAACTGAGCCGTGATCCCGACACCGAAGTCGCTCAGGCGGCCCTGAACGCCATGCGGTCCCTCAAGGCGCGGCTCAACTGAGCGCCGCCGCACGCAAAAACGGCGCTGCGCACCCTCGGGCGCCAGCGCCGTTTCGATATCGTTTGGGCCGGAAAAGCTACTTCGACTTGCGCTGCTTCTGCTGGCCGACGCGGACTTTGAAGGTCGCCTGCTTGGCTTCCTGGTACGCCTTATGGTCATGCCGGGAAACCGCGTCCGAAAGGTACGCGTTCACATCGGCATCCTTGGGCACCACGGCCATCAGTGTGAAATTGTCGTTGCAAACCGGGCAAAAAGGCCGGAATCGCGTTACGTTCGGGATTGCCATACTTTATTTATCCTAACACAGCGGCCAGAAACCGCTCTCCTGCGGTGGCACGGGCCGCGACCGCGAGGGGGCGGTGCTTTTCGCTAGTGTCCTGTCCTGCATCATATTGACAGCCGCAGATGAACAGGATGAACCTCCCATGGCCTGCGGCCACCTAAGACTAATGAGAACCCGCGGTGCTTGTTTTGCTGATGTGGGGCAGCGTCTTACGCTGCGGCGGCCTCTCAGGCCGCCTCCGCTCGGGCGGGCTGAGAGCCCGCCGCAGCCTGAGAGGCTGCCCCACCAGCAAGGTGCCAGCATTTG
>JAEZIJ010000100.1 GCA_023436715.1 Acidobacteriota bacterium | reverse complement strand
GAAGCCGAACAGTTCCTGCACAATCGAAGAGCCAGCGTCGCTGCGCTCCGAGAAGTGTTCGCCTTCGGCCCGGAATGCCGTTCGCGTTCCCTCCGGAATCAGCGTTCACCTTCGGTGGAATCCCCACATGGACTTCTCCAAGTTCGTGGCCATGCTTAGTAGCAATGCTCTATGGTTCTCGAAGGCGGCTACCTTTCGTGATGATCCATATGAGGGATTCTGCCTAGCCGAGCACAGCGAATTCGAGGACGCTGCCCCTGGAGCAGTACAGCTCATGGCCCTACTGGGAACGCACACAGCGCGTGCTTTCGAGAAGGCCCGCGAACACCTATACGTGAACTGCTGGACGCTTGATCCGATGGAGTCTGTATCCATGTGGGAGCGCTAGGCGTCTCCAACAGGCGTTGCGGTTCGGTCTACAGTGGGCCGATATCAGAATACGGTTGGGTTCAAGGCGCATCCTTGCCAGTTTGCCTGCTCGCCAGTTCTTTATCACGACCGTATTGAAGAAGCTGACTGCCTACGACGTAGCTTCAAGAACTCGGTCCCAGTGGGTGACGAATACATCAGGCAACTCGTCCAACTTGGGTTCCACAAGCGCGCATATTTCAAATCGGAAAATGAATGGCGCGGAGTGCTCTATCAGCCTTTGCGACCAGAGCCGGGCGTCAACATCCCGGTGGATCTGAGCGAACTCATACTCGACGTGTGGGTGAGCTCCGACGCGCCCGCGTACTTCATCGATGTTGTCAACGCAGTCGCCGAGAAATTCCACTTAAACAAGCAAGTCCTGCGATCTGACTTGCGGACGATGCCCATCCAGCAATAGACGTAACGGCCCCAATGTGCCCGGCCCGCCCCTCGATCTGCCACACTCGCCGACTACCGGATTCCGGTTTGCGAGTAACGCGCCGCCCACTGGCGTCTGGCGATTCGTGGCTGCTGGTCTCCTGAGGTGGTGCTCGGAGCACCCCCGTGGTATCGTCAGTTGCACATGCGCAGTGAAACGTCGAATAAGTGGCTTGAGTTTTACAAGCCGTTTTTTGCCGATGATGACACAGCAGAAGCGTTTGTGCTGATGGTCGAAAACGTCTCTCCGGAGAACCCTCGCCACGCCGCGAAGATCATGATGCACCAGACGCAGCGGCTCATTTCGCTCGCCGACGATGTTTCGTCGATGCGCAGGAACAACGAAACACTCCAGCTCCTGTTCCTTCTCATCTGCGCCGAGAACATCGCCAAGCTCGCCGACGACTACAACGGAGAATCCAGGTCAAAACCGTACGTGCGGAACTTTTTCAGGTGGTTTCTCTCGCCCGAGGAACAAACGCAACTGTCAACCGGCATAGCGAGGCACGACTATCAGCCGAGCACGCTGGACGAGGCGATTGACGCACTCTATGCGGTGCGGTGCGATGTCGTCCATGAGGGTAAATATTGGGGCTTTCACTTTCGGGACGGGGGAGGTCCAGTGTTGCACTGTGAACCGGATGTGACCGTCTCATTAACTATCTCGGAGTTTCGGCGCATGGTAGTGAACGGCTGTATCAGGGCCATCCAGACCTATCCGAGAGTACGCAACCAGGCGACGCCGCAGCCAGCGTAGTCACCGCGTGGCAACCTGCCCAAATAGTGGAAAATCCGCGTAAGTACTTTATTTACTGGACTGGCGGAGAGGGGGGGATTCGAACCCCCGGTAGAGGTTTAAGCCCCTACGACGGTTTAGCAAACCGCTGCTTTCGACCACTCAGCCACCTCTCCGCAGCGTGTGGACATACGCATGGTAGCACACTCCGGAGCGGCCGTGAGCGCACACGCCCTACGTCTTTGCCGCCGCCGGCGGAAAAGCGCTGCCCGCCAGGGACATGCCGCCGTCGCAGACGAAGACAGCCCCGGTGATGATCTGGGCGGCGTCGGAGCAGAGGTACAGAACGAGGTCGGCGACTTCGTCTTTGGTCGCGTATCGCCGCAAGGGAATGGTCTCGGAAAGCGCCTTTTTCGATTCCGCGCTGGGCGTCAGGCGGCGCATGCCCTCGGTTTCATCCACCGGTCCGGGGCTGACAACGTTGACGCGGATTCCGGCGGATGCCCACTCGAGCGCAAGCACCTTGCTGAGCATATCGACGCCGGCCTTCGCCGCGCACACGTGCGCCTGGAGCGGCAGGGGCCGGAACGCGTGTACCGCCGAGATGCTGACGACGGCCGCCGCCGGCTTTCGCAGGTGCTCGAACGCCGCCCGGCAGGTGTTGAATGAGCCGTTCAGATCGATGTCGACAACGCTCTTGAAACCGTTCGCCGACATCCCCAGAGCCGTGGCCGGGAAGTTGCCCGCAGCCCCGCAGATCAGCATGTCGATCTTCCCGAGCGCCTCGTGCACCTGCCGGATGGCATGCGAGACGGCCTCGTAGTCCCGGACATCGGCAGCCAAGCCGAGCGCCGAATGTCCGTTCGAACAGATGACCTCGACGGCGCGGTCGAGTTTTTCCTGGGAGCGGCCGATCAGGGCGACCCGCGCCCCGTGTGCGGCCAGTTTCTCAGCGATTCGCAGTCCGATTCCGCTGCTGCCGCCTGTGATCACGGCAGTCCGGTTCTCAAATAGTTTTTCCCGAAATATACCCAGCATGGCCCAGATACTATCACAAAGGGCGCGTCCTGCGGTCCAATCCTATTTCTTCGCCATGCCGCGGATATAACCGACAAGCGCCTTGACCATCGGCGCTCCCAGGACCTTCTCGTAACCGGGCATCTTGCCCTTGCCCTGGCCGATAACCTCCGTAAGCTGCGCGTCGGTCATGTGCTGAACTTCCGGCGACCTGAGGTCGCGGAGCTTGAAGCTCCGGCCCATGGCGGTTTGTCCGGAACCGTCGGGGCCATGGCAGCCGGCGCAACGCTGTTTGTAAACAGTAGCGACGTCCTGCTGCGCGGAAGCTTGCGACGGAATGAGCACCATCGTGGCCGGCAACGCGGCCAGACACAGAGCAGCAACGAGTCTCACAGAGCTTCTACCCCCCCTTTGCTGTTTTCAGTATACGCGAAAGCTCACCAGAGATATTGCTTCGCGTCGCGCCGGCGCGCGTAACTATCCAGTACGTGGACGACGCTGATCCGCCCGAGTTTCTGCGGCGAAAGCTGTCCAATCGGAATGTACAGGATGTTACGCCCGAAGCGCGACGCGATCGAGCGGAAAATCGATCGCGGGGGCTGCGCTGCCACATAGACCACATGCGTGTGGATCGAGTAATCCAGGCCCGCCAGTAGCAGGCGTTCCGGCTTCGTCTCGGCGAAGTCGTAGTCCGGATCGTTCCACACATCCACCATGCGTCCGGGCGGGAGGCTCATGAGAAAGCCGCCGTACTCCGCGCGGCCGATCCCCGGCCCGACAATGTGCTCGAACGGGTTCGTGGAGTAAAACGCCATGTCGGACTCGTTCTGGTGCTCGCCGAGCCAGGTGGTCAGGTAGCTGTAGCGATCCTGCGAATCCGGATCGAAGACGACGACAATCGAGCCGACGTCGCCCGCGATCTTTTCCAATTGCCTGACGTAAATCTTCCCCTCATACCACTTGCGAATGGTCTCGCGCAGGTCGATGCCGTCCAGCAGCGAAGTGGCAAATGGCTCCGTTCGCGACCGCTCCTCCGACAGAATGCTCCTGGCCTTCTTCTTCAGAAAGCGGCCGTAATCCTCGATGACGAGATCCTCCGGCGGATAGGAGCAGATCGACTGGCCGTGGAACTCGTGCGCCCACTCGCCCGCGAAGCGCTCTTTCTTGCGGGGCTTGAGCCCGGCAGGCCGCAAGCGCTGCTTGGGGCGGGGAAGACGCCGCCGCAGCCGGATCTTGCGGGTGTCCCGCCAGATCTCCTCGCCCGAGAGATTTACGGTCTCGACATCGGCCTCCTCCTTCTGCTGAGGATAGCGGCCCGCCGCCTGCCAAACCTCCCAGGCATAGTTGTCGCCCACGATCGAGCGCGCGGCAACGGTAAGGTCGAACAGCGCCGCCGTAAGATCGCCGTTCGTGAACGCCAGGTTACGCGTGTAGCGGGCGATCAGGCGGCGCTGCCAGTGCTCCACCGCCTCGCCGGCGTTCACCGAAAGCGCGGCTTCCGCATCGCGCAGAACGTCAAGCTGCGCGCGGCGGCGGTCAACAGGTTCCACCTCTGCCGGCCGCCCGCGCGATTCCTCGTAGATGTGCTGCAAATACGGGTATTCGGTGGTGATCTCTGCCAGGCAATCGGGGTGCGGGTTCAGAAGCTCCGCGTCGCGCCGGCGCCGGCGCCGCGGTTCCTCCTGCGGCTCCTCCATGGCGTCGAGCACCGGATCGAGCAGGTTGAGCGAAAGCACAACCAGAACTTTGTCGAACGGATTCGTCCCTTGAAGTTTCCATGCAATCCCCGAAGCGTGCTCGGAGATGGCATCGGACCGGGGCTGCGGGTACACTCGATACGCCTCGACGTACTTGTCGAGCCCGATATGCCGGAGTGAGTAAGGGTCCGGAAGCTGGTCGGGCACATGGGGCCGCTCACCGAGGTCGGGATCCACGAACAGCACTTCAGAGCCGATCTCGAGCGCGCTCCGCACAGCCTCGGTAAATGGATCGGCCGGCTCCACGGGAACGTAGACTCCGCGCTCTTCGTCCTTCTCGTCCGGATAGACGATCACCGTGATTTCAGGCAGGCGTGCCACTGCCTTCAGGTATGCCTGCTCGAGAGTCACGGGCAGTTCGACTGCGACCACCCGCGGCCTCTCGCTCAGGATGGCCTTCCGCACCTCGACGGCGAACTCCAGCCTTCCGGGCGCCACAGGCAGATAGCGGACGCGGCCGCGCTCCAGGCTGCCCGGGTCGGAGAAAAGGTCCTCCATGCCTACATTCTATGCGCCGGGAAAATAGCGGAGCGCTTCCTGGCCCAGAGTCTCCGTGATCGAGAGTTCAAGCGCGCGTGTCTCGTGCTCGCCGGTGGTCGCCAGGTTCTTCAGCTTCATGGCGAATCTGGCGATGTTGATGCCGTCGCGCACGGTGTAGCGCTCGTCGGCGGCGTGGGCCTGCTGGAGGAAATCGGTCACGTATTGCAGTATGCGTTCCTCGCCGAACGGAAGGTTTTCTTTCAGGATCTGGTACTCCTCGTCGCGCTCGGGGAAGTCGATCAGGATCTGCGGCTGAAGGCGTGAGTGGATATACTCCGGGAGATCGAAGGTCGAGGCATCGTCATTCATCGTGGTGACAAGCCGGAACTGCGGGTGCGCCTTGATTTTGATTCCGGCCACCACCGATTCCACATACCTGCGTGTATCGAGCAGCGGCGCGAGACTCGCCCAGCTCTTCTCGCTCATCCGGTTGCCTTCGTCCAGAATCGCCACACCGCCGCGAATCATAGCCGTCAGCAGCGGCGAGGCGACATATCGCAGTTTCGATGCGCCCTCGATGACCGGCTGCACGATCAGGTCCTCCGGGCGCGTGTCCACCGTGGCCTGCATGATGTAAACGTCGCGCCCGAGGCGCTTCGCGGCCGCATAGGCCAGCGTGGTCTTGCCGACCCCCGGCTTGCCTATCAGCCGAGGCGACATCGGCATGTCCTGGGCGTCCACTACCAGCCACGCTGCCAGCAGTTGGCGCATCACCTCTTCCTGCCCGACCCAACGGACCGGAATCTCATCGGGATGAGCCAGGTGCAGAGTTACGCCTTCAATCTCAGCAATCACAGAGCCATTGTATCGAGTGGGACAGGCCTCCTGGCCTGTCCCCCTACTTCGCCCTCCTCCGCCTCGCATACTTCAACGTGAGCCGGCGCCGCATCCCATCTGGCGCCAGCCGAATCAACCGCACCAGATTGCGGTATCGAAACGACGGAATCACGAAAAGCTCGCCGCGCTCCAATCCCTCGAGCGATCGATTGACGACATACTCCGCTTCGAGCCACCAGCTTGCCGGTATCGTCGACCGGTCTATCCCCAACACATCGTGGAACTCGGAATATGTGAAGCCAGGGCACAGCGCCTGCACCTTCACCGGCGACCCGACGCCCTTCAACTCCATGTACAATCCTTCGGTAAAGGCGTTCATCCAGTGCTTGGTAGCGCAGTAGCTGACATTGCCGGGGCTGGCCGCAAACCCCGCGACCGAGGACACGTTGATAACACCGCCCGACCCCCGCGGAACCATTCCGGCCAGCGCCGCGCGCGTGAGCCGCATCGTCGCGAGCACGTGGACGCGGTGCATCTGGTCCTGGCCCTCGATCGGCGTTTCCCAGAACCGGCCCATTGTGCCGAACCCGGCATTGTTGACCAGCAGGTCGAGTCTCACCGCGGCGATCCGGTCCTCAACCGCTTTGACTCCCTCGCCGGTTGCCAGGTCGGCCGAAATCACTTCCGTGCGCGCGCCGTGCTTGCCCTCCACCTCGCGGGCGAGTTCGTCCAAGCGATCCCGGCGGCGCGCGACCAGAATAAGGTCATAGCCGCGCCCCGCCAGAGCCCGCACGAACGTTGCGCCGATTCCGGCCGACGCTCCGGTGACAAGCGCGATCGCCATTACCGCCCCAGGATCTCGAAGTATCGCGCCACCGCTTCTATCCCGCGGTAGTAATTCGCCAGGTGGAACTTCTCGTTCGGCGCGTGGAGGTTATCGTCCGGCAGGCCGAAGCCCATCAGCACGCTCGGTATGCCGAGGCTGCGCTCGAACGACCCCACAATCGGGATCGAGCCGCCCGAACGGATGTACACCGTCTTCTTGCCGAAGACCTGCTGCAACGCGTCCGCCGCGGCATGAACAAACGGGTTGTCCGGATTCACGAGCGATGGGCGCGCGCCGTGGATCAGTTTTACTTCGGCCGTCACGCCGGCGGGGCACGCTTTCGCCACCGCCGCCTTGAGCTGCTCGAACGCCTCGTCCGGCCGCTGATCCGCAACCAGCCTCATGCTGATCTTGGCAACCGCGCGCGCAGGAATCACCGTCTTCGCGCCCTCACCCACGAATCCGCCGCGAATCCCGTGTACTTCGAGCGTAGGCCGCGCCCACGTCCGGTCGAACACCGTGAATCCCGCTTCGCCGGTGAGGTCCGGCGATCCGATCTCCGCCTTCCGGTACGCGTCCACATCAAACGGCAGCCGCGACCATGCCTCTTTTTCCTTCTCGCTCGGCGGCTCAACCCGGTCGTAAAAACCGGGGATCGTGATGTGCCCGTCCCGGTTCTTCAACGCCGCCAGTATCTCGGCGATCGCCTGAATCGGGTTCGGCGCCACTCCGCCATAGACGCCGGAGTGCAGATCGTGGTCCGCCCCCTGCACGTGCAGTTCTGTGTAGATGATGCCGCGCAGGCCCACGCAGATCGTGGGAAGGTCCGGCGCGAACATTTCCGTATCGCAGACCACCGCGGCGTCCGACTTCAGGCGCGGCGGCTTGCTCTCCACGTAGCTCTCAATGTGCTCGCCGCCCACTTCCTCCTCGCCTTCGAGCAGGAACTTCACGTTGCACGGCAGCTTGCCGTTGGTCTTGAGCAGTCCCTCCACGGCCTTAATCAGAATCAGCACCTGGCCTTTGTCGTCGCAGGCGCCGCGCGCGTAGATGTTGCCGTTGCGAACTTCGGGCTCGAACGGAGGCGACTTCCATTCGTCCAGCGGCTCGGCCGGCTGCACGTCGTAATGGCCATAACACAGCACCGTCGGCTTACCCGGTGCACCGAGCCATTCGCCGTAAACCAGCGGGTTCCCGCGGCCCTCAATCAGTTCAACCTTGTCGAGGCCGGCGCGGCGCAGTTCGTTGGCGGCGAACTCGGCGGCACGCCGGACGTCCGGCTTGTGCTCGGGGAGCGTGCTGATGCTCGGAATGCGCAGAAAGGATTTCAGTGTTTCGAGGAAGTTCTCCCGGTTCTGTTCGAAGTAGTTCATAGCTCCTCCACCAAAGGTCATTATCCACGATCCACGTTCCACGATCCACGATCCTCTGGCATAGAATGAGTCATGCAGAAACCACCGCTCAAGGGCATAGTTCCCGCCGTCATCACCCCGTTCCGCGAGGACGAACGCATCGACTACAAGGCATGGCAGCTTCTCATCGAAAAGCTGATCGCGAGCGGGGTTCACGGGCTGTTCGTAATCGGCGGCCAGGGCGAGTTCTTCGCGCTTGACCGCGAAGAGCGCGAAGTAGCGGCCCGTTTCTGCGCCCAGACTGCCGCCGGACGCGTTCCCGTCTACGCCAACGTGGGATGCATCACCACGCGGGAAACCGTCGCCCTGGCGCAGAAGGCCGAAGCCGACGGCGTCGATTACATCGTGGTGATTACGCCGTACTACCTGAAGCCGAGCGAGAACGAACTGGTGGACCACTACGCCGAGGTCTGCCGCAACGTCCGCACTCCCGTGCTCGCCTACAACATCCCCGAGCGCACCGGCGTGGAACTGACGCCCGAAATCTTCCGCCGCATTGCCGCGCAGTGCGAGAACTTCGTCGGGCTAAAAGACTCGAGCGGCAACCTCGACCTGATTCCCGAATACACCGCGGCAGGGCTCTCCGTGTTCATCGGCCGGGATCACATGATCCTCGACGGCCTGAAGCGCGGGGCGTCGGGAGCCGTGACCGCCTGCGCCAACGTGATCCCCCGCGCCTTCGTCGACCTCTACAATGCATTCACTGCCGGCGACATGGAGACCGCGGCCCGTTTGCAGGTGATGGTGGAGCCGCTGCGCCGCGCTTTCGGCCTGGCCACCTTCCCCTCCGTCGTCAAGGAGGCCATGAACCAGTCCGGCATCGCGGCCGGTAACTGCCGCCGGCCCGTAGGACCCATGCCCGCCGAAGCCAGATACCGGCTGGCCGAAATCCTCAAGCCCCTCCGCGAGCAGGGCTACCTGCCCTGCGCCGGCTGAGCCACGTTCCACGATCTCTCATGTACAATCGGATCCTATGTCTGATTGGACGCGCAGAGGCTTCTTCGGCATAGCGGCCGCTGTGGGCGCCGGGAATGCCCGGTCCGCTCCCGCCGCTCAAACACGCACCGCCCGCACACCGATCAAAATCACAGACCTCCGGTGCGCAGTCATAGGCCGGAACCCGGTCGTCCGAGTCGTCACCGATCAGGGCATCTCCGGGTACGGCCAGGCCGAGTCCTCCAAGGCCTACCTCAAGCCGATGGTGCTCTTCTACAAGGAGCATATCCTCGGCGAGGACCCGACGGACGTCGCGCGCGTCATGCTCAAAATCCGCCGCCTCGGCGCCTTCAAGCCCTGGGGTTCGGCCGTGAGTGCGATAGAGATCGCTCTCTGGGATATCGCGGGGCAGGCAGCCGGAATCCCGGTGTACAAGCTGCTCGGCGGGAAGATCCGCGACCGCGTCCGCGTCTACAACGGCGGCGTCCGTTTCCCTATGACCGGCCATACGCCGCGGGACTACGCCGAGAACATGGCGAAGATGAAGGAGGCCAAAGAGGGCTTCACTCTCATCAAACAGGCTGTCGGCTTCCACAATCCGGCGATGATGCGCTCCATGCAAGACGGGTGGTACGACGAACCCCGCACGGGAGCCCCCAACCGCGGCATGCTGACGGAGCGCGGCCTCGAACACGTCGTCGCCTGCGTCGAAGCCATGAAGAAAGTGCTCGGCAAGGACATCGGTCTCGCGCTTGACTGCGGACCGGGCTGGACAGTGAAAGACGCCATCACCTTTGCGCGGGCGCTCGAGCCGCTCCACATCGCATGGCTCGAAGACCTGATTACAGGCGACTACACGACTTACCCCAACGCCGAGCTTTTTCGCGAAGTAACGCAGAGTACTTCCGTCCAGATTCACACCGGAGAACAGATCTACCTCCGGGAGAACTTCAAGGATCTCATCGAAAAACAGGCCGTGAACATCATCGGCCCCGACCCGGAAGATGTGGGCGGGATAGCGGAACTGAAGTGGATCGCCGAATACGCCGACCTTCACGGCATCCTCGTCGCACCCCACGGCATTTTCGACGGGCTTATCGGGCTCGCCGCGCACGTTCACATGGCGGCCGCTTTGCCGCAAAACTACATCGCCTTCGAGTATCCGCTCGGCCAGCCCGAGTGGTGGTACGACATTATCGACGGCTTGCCCAACCCGATCGTCAAGCGTGGCTTCATCGATGTTTGGGACAAGCCCGGACTCGGTGTCACGTTCAACGTCCAGGCGGCCAAACCGCACCTGGCAGACGAAGACCGCCGCTTCTTCGACTAGCAGTGTGTCACAGCGGCTCTTCGATCCGAAGCGTCAAACACTTCGATGCGCCGCCTGCTCTCATGAACTCGGAGAGCGCGCACGTCTGCACCTGGAATCCTGCACGGTTCAGTGACGCGGTCAGTTCCTGGCTCGCGTCATTCAGCAGCACCAGGTCTCCGATGCAGACAGCGTTGCACGCAAAACGTCTGGCATCGTCCTCGTCAACGACGATGCGCTTCCCGGGTGGAATTCTCCGTTCCAGCGTCGCCCGGCTCGACTCGCTGAAAGCATCGGGATAGAACAGGACATAGCCACGGGGCAGAGGACAGAAGCAGGTGTCCAGGTGGTAGAAGCGCGGATCCGCAAGTTCAAGCGTCACCACCTCGACGCGCAGCCATCTCTGCACGTGTACGCTCGCATCCGGCACTGTCCGATGCCCGAATCCCATCCACACGCACCCTCGTTCGCGGTCGAGCAGCGCGTCTCCGGCGCCTTCGAAGGGGATTTCCGGAGGTAGCGTTCGAACGCAGAATCCGTTCTCGCTGAACCAGCGCGCGAAGTGCTCCTCCTCTCCCTTTCGCTCGGCGTAGCGGAAACTGCTGAGAATCGCCTCATCCCCAACGACCAGCCCGGCATTTGCGGTGAACACCATGTCGGGCAACTCGGGTTCCGCTGCGATCAACTTCACATCGGCGCGGCTTTCGATAAACGTCCGTAACGCCAGCCATTGCCGCTGCGCCCGAGTCCGATCGACGCGATGAACGTTCGACGCCATCCATGGATTGATCACGTACCCAACGTCGTAGAATCGCGGTGCGCACATCAGGAACCGGTGTGGAATCATGCCCCAACCCCTGGAGGGCGGAATCGTTAATTCCATCATACCTGGAAACTCTGGCTCGATCCGTCGTGGGGCAGGTCACCTCCGCCGCAACTCCTCAAGCTCCTCGAGCGTGCGCGGCCAGTCCACACCCAGCATCCGTGAAAGCCCGCGGTCCGCGAGCACCCTACCGCCGGTCTGGCACTCCGCGCAGTAGTCCGTCTCGCTGTCCGCGTAGCGTATCCGCTGAATCTCCGCCCCGCACCGTGGGCAGGGTTTTCCGTACCGTCCGTGAACGGCCATGCCCTCGCGAAACGCAGTGACCTTCTCCGGGAACCGCTCACGCGCCTCGGCGCACAGGCGCCCGAGCCAGAGTTCGAGCGTCTCGCGTGTGGCGGAGAAGAGGCGGCCCCATTCTTCCGCCGTCAACTTGCTGGTCAGGACGAGCGGCGAGAGTCGCGCGGCGTGCAGAATCTCGTCCGAGTACGCGTTCCCGACGCCGCTGACGATCCGAGGATCCGTCAACGCGCGCTTCAGAGTCCGGTTTTCGCGTATCAGCGCGGCGCGGAAGGACTCGAAATCGGCCGAGAGAACGTCTATGCCGCCCGGGTCCATCGCGAGCAGTCCGCGCTCGCCCGCCACCACGTGGAGCGACGCCCTCCGCTTCGCGCCGGCCTCCGTAAACGTGAGTGATCCCTCGGGGAAATCGAAAGCTGCCAGATTCTGCCGCCCCTTGAGAGCCGCGTGGGCAGGCTTCCAATGCAGCCGGCCGGCGATCATCAGGTGCAGCACCAGCCAGAGGTCGCCTTCGAGACCGATCGCAATCCGTTTTCCCACCCGCCGCAACTCGCGTACAACTCTTCCCTCAGCGTCCGGGAGCGCCGGCGCCGTGGTCCGAAGAAGAAACGGGCTGGCCAGCCGGACGCGTTCGAGCGGCCGCCCCGCCACACGCGGTTCCAGCGCCGTAATGTAAGCCGCGACATCCGGCAACTCGGGCATACTCTCTCCAGCTTGCATTTCCCCACTGAGCGCGCCGGTTAGTTCTCCGTAGGTGTCTGCTCGATATGATCCACTACCAATACATTTACAGGCATTTTCCGGCTTACCAGTTCGAGCCCAAGCTTTCGCAAACACTGAGTGAGCGATGTACCACCCGGCTCTGAAACTGCGTCGGCAGGATTGGAGCTTGCCGTCCCGGCGGCAGTTCCGCTCGGAGTCAAGGGCTGCATATCGGAAAAGTGGAGGTCGAGCGCAATATCGAACCGGCCAACCAGGCCGGTCGCATTCATGACCAGGCGCCGGTCGCCCCCCTGGTATTTGGCCAATAGGTCAGCGAGGTCAGCCATGGTAATACCTTGGGCCTCTACACGCATTCGAGGGTTAAAAACATCGGCGTCAATGATCACTTGCCGTATTGCGGTGCTGCCTTTTCGCGTAGTGGTAACGCTGGGGCCGCTCCCCACAGGGGGAAATTGGGTCCCCTCCGGCAACTGATCGGTGCGGGCTAGATCCTCTGGCGATGTTGCTTTTAGCTTGGGGCCACCCTTGCGAACTACTAAGGCGAGAACGTTTTGCTCCTTGGTTTCCTGGTGAACCGCCAATTTGAACCGCTCGGCAAGGAGATCCTGTAGCATGAGGTATACATCCTCCTTACGGCCATCTGCTGGAATCTTGGCGACAATATCAAAGCGGACCCCCTTGGGCACATTCAGGCCTACCACTTGATTCCCTTTGATGCGGTATGCGTCGCAGATTAGTGTCCACGGCCCCACAAAGGTGTATTCGACTCGGTCGCCGCGGACGTGCTGGCCGACCCTGACCGTTGTCCCGTACCTCAAAGCCTTCTCTCCCTCCCGCTGTATGTCAAAGCTCGACGGCCGTACGGAAGCAACTTCAAACCGAGGATGGGGCGACTGCTGTCCAGCCAGGCGGATCGAGGGCACCTCAGCGTTCATTGCCTGGGCTTTGAACGCGCCGAGTACGAGCGGACACGCTACGACTGCGGCCAACAGCGCCGCCAACAGCGACTTCTTCCAGAAACCCAACTCGTTGATGAATCGGCTTTCCATGATGCTCTCGATTCGTCTCCTGAGTTCACCACCCGTGACTCCGGCCGCGCACGTGAGCGGCGATTCCAGATAAAACTCGCAGACTTTCAGAACGCCTTCCGCATAGGCCTGCGGCTCGCTGCCCAGCCGGACCACCTCTTCATCGCACGCTCGCTCCCGCTCCTCCACCAGCCTCGCCCCCAGCCACCACACCAGCGGGTGAAACCAGAAAATCGCTTCCACGACCATGTGAACCGCCGCCCACAGATTGTCCCGCCGCCGCAGGTGGCACAACTCATGGGCCAGGATCGCATCCAGTTCCGTCTCGGACAGCCGCTTCGCGATTCCCGCGGGCAGCCATAACACCGGCCTCAAAATGCCGAAGGTCCCGGGCTCCAGCCTGGCCCCTGACGAGACCAGTACGACATCCGGCCGGAGGCGCCGCAACGCATCAGCCTCGCGTCCTTCCCGCACCGGCGCGGAAGCCCGCACAACGGCCCGGACATTGCGCCATCGATTCCACCAATGAAAGAGCACGGCTGCGAACCCGATGAGCCAGACGGCTAAAACCACCGCGGCAGCCGGAAATGCCGCGCTGCCCGGCGCCGGCGCCGCAACCACGGGAACCGCCTCTGGCGGCAACGCAAACGGCTGCACCGCTTGCTCAACCGTGAACGGAATCCGCGCGACCGGCGCAGCCGGCGCAACCCACGATCCGATAACGCCGCCTAGGCTCGCCAAAACGCCGAACGGCACCAGGAACTTCACCGAAGCGGCCAGCCACACCCAATGCCGCGTTCGCGCGTGCGTCGCCCTCAACGCCACCGCGACCAGGAAGGCGATCGCCGCGAACGCCGTTGACTGCCACAGGTGGTTTCCCGCCTGTCGCAAAAGCCACGCTGCGAACTCGGATTCGGCGATCATGTAGGCTATCCTTTCTTCTCCAGCTTCCGAAGCGTCTTGCGCGCTTCTTCAATGTCGTCCATCGTGAGCTTGCCCGATTCGATCAGGTGGGCCATCACGGGCTGCGCCCGGCCGCCGAACAAGCTCAGCAGCTCGTCGATGAACCGGCCGTGCGCAGCCTCTCGCGTGACCGACGCTTCGAATATATGCGCATTGGAAATCTTCTTGACCCGGCGTACGAATCCCTTGGCTTCCATGCGATACACCGTCGTCTGCACGGTTGTGTAGGCCGGCCTGTCGGACTCCGGGAATGCTTCCTGAACCTCCCGGATGGCGCATGCGCCCTGGTTCCAGAGCGCGTTCATGATCTGAAGCTCCAATTTGGTCAATCTGGGTGTCCGCATCGGGTCTACTACTCTCGTTTGCGATCCTACTACAAAGATGTTGGTCACACAAGAACTTTTTTGAGAAGGGATTCCGCCACTGAGTTAGCCGGATTGTCCGGTACAGAGAATGAACCTGGACGAGATTGATCGGAGCATCCTGTGAGGGAACCGCAACGAGAAGGGCGGCTGCAGAACGTCGATAGCGTGGCGGAACAAGGCCGATAGGCCTACCAGGGCGAGGCCACCGGGTTGGAGTCCCCATCCGGTGCCCCGCCTCTCCTACGCGACTTGCTTATGCCCTCGTCGCTCTCGGACGCGCCTGTTCCATAAACTGACGCATCGCCGCGAGGCTGCCGGGCGAGCGTTGCTCAATCCAGTTCTCGTACCGTTTCGCGGCTTTTTCCAAATGCGCGAGGTATCCCTTATTCGAAAATCGCTTCCGGCCCTCATCAAGAGAAGGCTTGACGCGCTCCCATATCCCGAAGAATTCGCCGTTCGTCTCGAAAAACAGGTCTTCGTGGAGCAAGCCGTAATTGAGCAGTGCGCAAGCCTGGTCCCAGTAGCTCACCACCATCATGTAGTACGTGCCGTTTTCCGTTCCCGGCGCTGCGATCCGCATGGCTTCATCCAGGTTGTTTGCAAAGTAGTTCGCAAAAAACCAATCGCGCGCCTGCCGCAGTTTCGGCTCCCGGCGCATCTCGTAAAGCTGCAAATGGAGTTGCGCTTGTTCAAACGTGGGTTTCGATTCCATGTCTCTGTCTCCCTCTGTTTGTTGGTTTTCTGGTTTCTTCGGCCCCGTATTCCCGCGCGGTTCCGACCGCGCCAGAGCCGGTCTCTGTAGACCATTGAACCATAGAGAGACATTTTTATTCGTGAATTTTTCAGCCCAATTCAGCAACATGGTGTTTACAGGATAGGTACGGTTTTCGCCCGTGGAGCCTTGTCGTTCCGCCCGAGTGAATTCCGGGCGTGGCACGGCAGCGCTGTGCTATTATTCAGGGCAGAGGGGCAAATTCTCCGTTCCCGCGGAGAATCGTATATCCGCCAGAGAACCAGGGCGGTTTGGGTCTCTTCGCAAGGCTTTCGGTCTCGCGGCCGGCCCGTACTGCGAGCCGTCGTACACCTCACATCGGCGGGCGTGGGCGACTTGTCGCCCGGCCTGGAACCCGCAACGATTTCTGCCGGTATCCGTTCCACTGCGAATAGCCCCCGGCTGTGACTTTGCCAGGCGGTTTGCGGAAGGAACAATATGGCTGCTGCTCGTCATCCTCTGTCCGAGCATCACGCGAGGCAGTCCGCACAAGCGCAATCGCGCACAGGCAACGGGTCCAGGCCCGACGGCGACGGCGTCCGTAGGTCAGTCGGACTCGGCCTGATTACCGGTGCGGCGGACAACGATCCATCGGCGATCGGAACCTACGCCACCACAGGCGCGAAGCTAGGGCCGTCATTTCTTTGGGCGGCCCCGGTCGCGTTCCCAATGATGATCGCGGTCGTGTACCTCTCCTCGAAGCTGGGGCTCGTCGCGGGACAAGGCTTGTTCGCCAAGATCCGGGCAAACTACTCACGATGGGTTCTCTATCCCGCGTTGGTCGGAGTCCTTATCTCGAACACCATTGAGGCGGGAGCCGACCTTGGTGGAATGGCCGCGGCGCTCAGGCTGTTGATACCCGTTCCCACCGAGTGGATCGTCGTTGGGACGACCTTCGCGATCCTGGCCCTCCAATTCTGGGGCTCGTATTCGCTCATCAGGAACATATTCCGATGGCTTGCGCTGGCCATGCTGGCCTACATCGGATCCGCGGCTCTGGCCAGGCCCGACCTGGCATCCGTCCTGAGAGGGACGTTGATTCCGACCATCCATCTCAATCGTGAATTCCTTTCGTTGCTTGTCGCCGTCATCGGCACCTCGCTCTCCGCCTATCTCTACACATGGCAATCCAATGTGGAGGTGGAAGAAGGGATTGCGGGGGGCCGCGCGGGTGCCACAGAGCGAAGGAGGGTCACGGATAGAGAGCTGAAAAGGGCCAGATGGGACACGATCGTCGGCATGCTCTTCTGCAGCATCGTAATGTATTTCATCATTCTTTCGACTGCCTCGACGCTCTTCCCTGCGGGAAAGACCGACATCAACACGGCCGCGGAAGCCGCACAAGCCCTTCGGCCGCTGGCCGGCAATGCCGCCGGCCTGCTATTTGCAGTCGGAGTGGTCGCGGTGGGTTTCCTCGCAGTGCCGGTCATGACCATCGGTGCGGCGTATGACCTCGCTCAGACTTTCGGGTGGAAGCATGGGTTGCATGCGAAACCCTCGGAGGCAAAGAAGTTCTACGCCGCCATTTTCGCGGTTACCCTGCTCGGAATGAGCATGAATTTCTTCGGCCTGAACCCTATGAAGGTTCTGGTTTGGGCGGGAATCGTACAAGGCTTCTCGACGCCGCCCCTGATGCTGCTAATCATGTTGATGACGAACAACAAAGCGATCATGGGAGAGCGCGTGAACAGCCGTCCTATGAATGTACTGGGGTGGGTTACGATGACGGTGATTTTTGCGGCGAACATCGGACTCATCGTCACGTGGATCGTGTAAGTGGGACAGGCCTCCTGGCCTGTCCATTCATACATGTGAAATCTCTCATTCCATTATCGCCACTAGGCTTAGAATGGACCTAACTGGGATAATGTAATGACATTCCGCACCTTGACCATCCTCATGCTGGCAGCTCTCTGCGGCTGCCGGGAGTCGCACAATCACGAATCGGGCCTCAACCACATGACCCGCGACGGCAGGCTCTCGCCCATGCTGTCCAACCTCGGGAACTACCATCGGCCCATCACCACGTCGTCGCCCGAGGCGCAGCGGTATTTCGATCAGGGTCTCATCCTTGTCTACGGATTCAATCACGCGGAAGCCGTCCGGTCGTTCCGTGAGGCTTCCCGGCTGGACCCCAAGTGCGGCATGGCTTATTGGGGCGAGGCGCTCGCGCTGGCGCCAAACATCAACGATCCGGCCATCGGTCCCGATCGGGAAAAGCAGGGCCATGCCGCCATCCGGAAGGCGCTGCAGAACAAGGCCGGCCTCAAGCCCGTCGAGGTTGCCCTGATCGACGCGCTCGCACAGCGATTCTCTTCCGACGAAAAGCCCGATCGCGCCAGGCTCAATGCCGCCTACGCCGCCGCCATGAAGCCGGTGGCCGCCCGGTTTCCCCACGATCCCGACGTCGGCACGCTGTACGCCGATGCCGTGATGAACACCATGCCGTGGGACTACTGGACCAAGGACGGCAAAGCCAAGCCAGGTGTCGATGAGGCCGTTGCAGCCCTTCAGCGCGCCATCGCCGCGTCGCCGGACCATCCCGGAGCGCACCACATCTACATCCACGCCGTGGAAGCCTCCGCGGACCCCGACCGCGCCGTCCCCAGCGCCGACAAGCTCGGCAAGCTCGTTCCCGGCGCTGGCCACCTGGTTCACATGCCCGCGCACATCTACATCCGCGTGGGCCGCTATGCCGACGCCGTGGACTCCAACATCAAAGCCGTGGCCGCCGACGAGGATTACATCACGCAGTGCCGCGCCCAGGGCATCTATCCCGCAACCTACTATCCGCACAACGTCCATTTCCTGTTCGCGGCGCTCTCCATGGAGGGACGCGCCAAGGATTCGATCGACGCAGCGCGGAAAGTGGCCTCCAACCATTCGCACGGAGACGCCCAGCAGCCCGCCTTCAGCTATCTGCTCAAGGCCACGCCGCTGATGGCGATGGTTCGCTTCGGCAAGTGGGACGAGATTCTGGCCGAGCCCGACCCGGGGCCGGCGATGAAGTTCGTGCAGGTCGCGCGCCACTATGCCCGCGGCCTCGCCTTCGTGCGCCGCAACGATCTCAAGTCAGCCGATGCCGAACTGGCGAAGCTTCGGACTGTCGCCGCCGATCCAACTCTGGTCGAGATGAAAGTTCTCGAAGTGAACAGCCTTGGCGTCATCGGCAAGATCCCTGTCCATACGCTCGCCGCGGAGATCGCCGCTGCCCGCAAGAACACGGCCGCGGCCGTAGAGGAAGCGCGCAAAGCCGTCGAAGTCGAAGACCACCTCCTCTACTCCGAACCGCCCGACTGGCCGCTTCCCCCGCGCCAGACCCTGGGCGCTATCCTGCTCGAAGCCGGTCGCGCCCGCGACGCCGAAAAGGTATTCCGCGAAGACCTGACCCGCCACCGCGACAATGGCTGGTCCCTTCGCGGCCTCTCCGCCGCCCTGCGCGCCCAAGGCAAATCCACCGAAGCCGCCGAAGTGGATCAACGCTTCCGAAAAGCCTGGTCCCGCTCCGACACGCCCATCACTACTTCGCGGCTTTAGCTGGGGCAGCCTGCCAGTCTTTGAAGCGCGTCTCGCCGAGTCGCGCGTCGTCGTCAGGAACGAGCGTCCTCTCGCTCACCTCGATACCGTAGTAGCGCGCGTGCGGGTCGGCGACTACCTCGCGTGGATCCTTGCGCGCAGCCAGGTCCCGCCGGACGAGTTCATCCAGACGAAACTGTTCGGGACCCCCTATTTCCACGGTGGCATTCACAGGCGAGCTCATTGCGATTCTGCCAACTGCACTGGCGACATCATCGGCTGCCATAGGCTGGAAGAGGACAGGAGGCAGGCGCACCTCGTTACCCTCGGTGGAAAGATCGGCGATTTTCTGTACGAACTCAAAGAACTGCGTCGCGCGTACGATGGAGTACGGAATTGAGGATGCTTTGATCAGGTTCTCCTGAACGAGCTTTGCGCGGAAGAAGCCGCTTTCGAGCATACGTTCCGTCCCTACGACCGACAACACAACGTGATGTCCCACGCGCGCGGCCGCTTCATACTCGAGGAGGTTACTGGTTGATGTCTCGAAGAACTTCAGCACTGCCGCATCCTCCCAGGAAGGGGAGTTCGTTACATCGACCACCACGGAAGCGCCCTTCAGCGAATCCGCGAGTCCCTCGCCTGTGAGGGTGTTGACGCCGGAAGAGGGCGACGCGGCTACGACCTCCTGCCCCTGCCCACGAAGCTTCTTCACAAGCTTCGATCCAATGAGTCCAGTACCGCCCATCACTACGATTTTCATGACCGAAAGCCCCTCACCTCTATTTTAGTGTGGGGCAGGCGGTTTCGCCCAATGCCACTTAACTAAGCTCATCGTGGTTCCTTGCGCGCGGGGAATGTGCGACGACGATGCCAAGCGGCGCGAGGAAAGGATCTCCGTTTCGTTCGTTTCGGATGAGTGCCTTGCGCCGCCGCATCGAGGATATAGAACA
>JAEZIJ010000078.1 GCA_023436715.1 Acidobacteriota bacterium | reverse complement strand
AGCCTCACAGACTACTCCGGCTTACGCTGCGCGTTGGCTCTGAAGAGCATACCTCACCTCTGCCCCGTTTTCATGCTCGCGGGTGCCGCTTTCAGCGCGGCATGGCTCGAACTGTCCCCGGTTTTGGTGTCCCGGTTTTGGTGTCAGTTCAGCTTTAGTGGGTCGGCCGGGCGGGCCGGGAGCTTCACGGGCGACTCCTTGAGCTTCTTCATGACTTCGGCGACGGCGCGCTCGAGTTGCGGGTCGCGGCCCTCGATCTCCGACTTGGGATCGTTCTCGACCTCGATGTCGGGGTCTACACCGTGGCCCTCGATCACCCATTCGCCCTTCGTGTTAGCGAAGCCGAACTCGGGGACATTGACCGTGCCGCCGTCGATGAGCTGGCCGTGGTTGGTGATGCCGACCACGCCGCCCCACGAGCGTTTGCCGATGAGCGGGCCGAGGCCAGCCTGGCGGAACATCGCCGGGAAGATGTCGCCGTCCGATGCAGAGTTTTCGTTGAGGAGCGCGGCCATCGGGCCGATGAAGACGCCGTCCGGGTAGGTCGAGGGGTCTTCGACAGTGCGCGAGAAGCCGACGGCGAGCAGTTTCCTGCGCAGGCGCTCGATCAGCATGCGCGAGACGTTGCCGCCGCCATTGGCGCGCACGTCAATGATGAGGCCTTCCTTGCGGATCTGCGGATAGAACCACTTGATGAACTCGCGGATTCCGGGCGCACCCATGTCGGGCACGTGCAGGTATCCGAGGCGGCCGCCGGAAAGCTCGGTTACGAGGCGGCGGCAGCGGTTGACCCAATCGAGATAAACTAGATTGCTCTCGTCCGTGATGGGACGGTAGCTGACGGTGCGGGCGCCCTCGGCACTCGGCTTCGAGTTGACGGTGAGGCGCACGGGGTTATCCGCGGCGTTGCGGAGCAGGCGGTAGGGATCGTCCTTGCCGGTAAGCTCTTCACCGTTGATGGCGAGCACGTAGTCTCCGGCCTTGACGTCAACACCGATTTCGGTGAGCGGGGAGCGGTAGATATCCTCCTCGTTCTGGCCCTCGAAGATTTTCGAGACGCGGAAGCGGTTGGAAGCCTGGTCGAGCTCGAACCGCGCGCCGGGCAGGGCCACGCGGGGACGGGGCGGAATCTGGAAATCGCCGCCGTCGATGTAGGCGTGCTGCACGGTGAGCTCGGAGATCATCTCGCTGATGACGTAGTTGAGATCCGAGCGGTGGGCGACGTGATCGAGCAGCGGCAGGTATTGCTGGCGCACCTTTTCCCAATCGTAACCGTGCATGTTCTTCGCGTAGAAGAAGTCGCGGTAGCGCCGCCAGACCTCGTCAAATATTTGCCGCCATTCTTCGGCGGGAACGCGGTCCACCACAAGGCCGGCCGTGGAGATCGTCTTCTTTCCGGCGGCTCCGGTTGGTGTGGCGTCGAACACGAACCAGTTCTGCCCCTGGGCGGCGAGCACCTTCGAGCCGTCCTGGGAAAGGGTGAAGCCGCGGGAGTTGTCGAGGAGAGTGGTCTCCTTGCGGTCCTTGATGGAATAGATGCGAAGCGATGCGGGGCGTTCTGATTCGCGGCCGTAGTATTGCGTGCCCGTGACCGTATAGAGCAGATAGTCTTTCTTGGCTTCCAGGGCGAAATAGTTGTCGGCCTGCACCGGGACACCTGCCACGCGCGCGGCCAAGCCCTCGAAGTCGATCACGAGGTCGGCGGGCGGCTTGGGTTGGTCCTTAGGCTTGTCCTTGTCGGCAGGCTTTGCGCTCTCTTCCTTCGTGATGGTGACTTCATCGCTTTGCGGCGGGAACGGCGACTTCACGTCCTTGCGCAGCGCAAGGGCGAAAATGCCGCGGCCGCGGCTGGTCGCGAAGTTGAACTCGGCGCCGGAAATGGCGGGCGCAAACTCATGCATGGCGATGTAGTAGAGGTAATTGCCATCGGGATCCCAGGCGGGGGTGTCCGCGTCGAAATACTCTTCCGTGATGCGGCGGAGCTTGCCGTCGCCCGCGCTCCAGACATACAGCGACGAGAAGCCACTGGGATTGCCCATGCTGAAGGCGAGATGGTTGCCGCGGGGCGACCAGGCGAAATCGCGCACGGCGCCGCGGCGGGAGCGCGCGACTTCGATGATGTTGCGGTCGGCCACGGTCAGAACGTACAGACCGCCGTCCTTATCGCTGAAGGCGATGCGCTTGCCGTCGGGCGCCCACTGTGGGGAATAGCGCATGACCTTGCCGCCGCTCGTGATCTGCTCGGGCGGCTTCGAGCCATCCTGCGCGGCGAGCCAGATTTCCTCTTCTCCGCTGCGGTCTGAAAGGAAGGCGATGGTGGAGCCGTCGGGCGACCAGGATGCCGCCTTATCGTGCGCGCCGGAAGTGCGGGTGAGGTTGCGGGTCGGTCCCTTCTCGATGGGCGCGGTGAAGATGTCGCCGCGGGCGGTGAACAGCACGCGCTCTCCCTTCGGGCTGAGCGAGGCGCCTTCGATGAGGTTCCCTGCGGAGACGCGGCTGGGGCGGCGTGCGAGGCCGTCATCCGGCACGGTGATCGAAATGGGCGTGCTCTTGCGCGACTTCACGTCCAGAATCTGCAGTTCGCCATTCAATTCGTATACGATGCGGCTCGCGCGATCCGTGCTGGGCCAGCGGACGTCCCAGGTCTTGTTGAAGGTGACCTGGCTGGTTTTGCCGTTGTTCACTTCGTAGGTGTACAGATTGAAATGGCCGTCGCGGTCGGAGTTGTAGTAGATGCTCTGGCCGATCCACATGGGGTCGCGGCTGGCGCGGGGGCCGTCGGTGATTCGTTTGGCTTCGTGCGTCTCGGTATCGAAGATGAAAAGGCTGTTGGCCTGGCCGCCGCTGTAGCGCTTCTCGGAACGGAAGTCGCGGGAGCGGGGCGAGTAGACGAGCTTGTTGCCTCCGGGCGAGTAGGACGCGGCGCCGGATTCCGGCATGGAGAGAGGCTCGGCAGGGCCGCCGTCGATCGAGACGGTGTAGAGGCGGCTCACGGGCAGGGTTCGGGAATCGCGGTGCGAGCGGAAGACGATGCGCTTGCCGTCGTTGGTCCAGCCGTAAACCTGGTTGTCGTAGCCCCAGCGCGGGGGGAGCGGGCCGCGGGCGGGATAAAAGGTGAGCTGGCGCGGCACGCCGCCGGCGGACGGGATGACGTAGACCTGCTCGTCGCCATCGTACTGGCCGGTGAAGGCGATCCACTTGCCGTCGGGCGAGAACTTCGCGAAGAGTTCGAGACCGGGATGGGCGGTGATGCGCGTGGCGACGCCGCCCTTGGCGGGAGCGGTCCAGATGTCGCCGCCATAGGTGAAGGCGACCTTGTCGCCGAAGATGTCAGGGAAGCGCAGCAGTTTCGTCTGCGCGAACAGAGGGAGAACACACAGGGCGCTCAGCGCCAGCCATCTACCGATCACAAAACCTCCCGGGGTGAAACTCACTATTTTACCGTGGAAGTACTTAGGGACGGTTGTGGCGTAAAATCGTTACGTATGAAAGCGACGGCTCTGATTCTCCTTCTTTCGAGCGCTTGTTTCGCGGCGGATTTCAAGCAGCTCTTCAACGGCAAGGACCTGAACGGGTGGAAGATGGTGGGGCCCGGGCGGTTCGTTGTCGAGAATGGCTTGATGAAAACCGAGGGCGGTATGGGGCTGCTCTACTACACCGGGGAGAGGGTCGGCAACGCGACTCTGCGCGTGGTGTTCAAGACCGCATCGCGGAACGCGAACTCCGGCGTGTTCATCCGGCTGCCGGAACAGCCGAAGGACCCGTGGTACGGAGTCCACAACGGCTACGAGGTGCAGATCGACGCGGGCGGCGATGAGTGGCACTGCACGGGGGCCATCTACTCGTTGAGCAAGGTCTCCAAGCGGAACCAGAAGCCCATGGGCGAGTGGAACACGATGGACATCGTGCTCAAGGGCCAGTTGACCACCGTGTATCTGAACGGCGAGAAGGTGAACGAGTTTTCGGGCGGGCAGGACGTTCCTCCGCGCAAGCAGTGGTATGAGCCGGTGCGGGGGCCGCGTCCGGACATCGGGTATTTCGGGTTGCAGAACCACGACGGACGGTCGGTGGTTTACTTCCGGGAAGTCAGCCTCAAGAGGGAGTAGCGTGCGCCTCACACGCTTGGTTTGCTTCGCGTTGTGCATCGGGCTGGCAGGATGCGGCACGGGGCGCACGCGGGTGCGCGTGGACCCGGCGCTGGCGCTGCTCGTGCCGAACGATACGAGCCTGCTGGCGGGCATCCGAATGGACGCGCTGCGGGCGACGCCGTGGTACCAGAAATCCGCAAACAAGCCGCTGCCCGTATTGGACGATCTCGCAAAGCAGACTGGCCTCGATGTGCGTAGGGATCTCTGGGAGGCGCTGCTGGTTTCCGACGGGGTACACACCGCGGCGCTGGCGCGCGGGCGCTTCTCCGAGCAGGGCCTGGAGCCGAGCATTGACCGGCCGGGGATTACGCGTGCTCCGCACAAGGGTTACACGCTGATCGGCAACGAGCAGGGCGCGTTCGCTTTTGTGAACCCGACCTCCGTCGTGGCGGGACGGCCGGATTCGGTCAAGTTCATCCTGGACCAGCGGCCGGAGTCGAAGGGACCTCCGGCTGCGCTATGGGAGCTGGCGGGATCGATTCCCGCGGACAACCAGATCTGGCTGGCGGCGAACGGAGCGCTTCCGAACAATATTCCGAACATGGCAAAGGTCTCGGCTCTGGTCGAAAGCGTGAAAGGCGGCGCGGACTTGCGGAGCGGCTTGAAAGCGTTCGTCGTGGGAACGGCGCGGACCAACGAGGATGCGCGCACGCTGGCCGATGCCGTTCGCGGATTTCTGTCGCTGGCGCGGCTAAGCACCCGGGGCGGCCAGCCCGAGTTGCTGAAGCTGTATGACGGGGTTCAGGTGGAGCAGCAGGACCGGACGGTGCGCGTCAATCTGGCGCTCTCGCAGGACGCTTTCGACCAGGTGCTGGGGGCGTTCCGCTAAACGATCTCTACTACCACGTCACCGCGAACCACCGCCTGGCAGGCGAGGCGGGAGTGCAGTGTGACACCCTCGGCGATATCGAGGCGATCGGCTTCGTCGTCTTCCATGGGGGAGAGGTTCTGCTCGCCCTGGCGGACGATTACGTGGCAGGTAGTGCAGGCGCAGTTGCCTCCGCAGGCGTGTTCGAGCGGGATGCCGAAGTTGAGCGCTACATCAAGGATCGAGCCCGGCTTGCCGTGATGCCTGTAGGGAACGGTCTCGAACTCGACCGTTCTGTTCAGCGGTAGGAAAGTTACCTTCAAGAGACCTCTTCCGCGAGTTGCTCGGCAAATCGGGCGAGGCGCTCCACGGTCTCATTGCCGAGATCGCGGTCGAGGGCCTCGAACTGGCCCACGAGTTCGGCCTGGTCGGCGGGTGTGAGGACCTTCGCGGCGTAGGGAAAGAGGAGATTCGTCTCATTCCATGCGTGGTTCGTGTAGAACGAGGCGAGGTCGCGCAGCATGTTGATGAGGCGGGCGGGCGCGTCCGGCTCGCCGGCGGTGTAGGCGCGAACGACACCCGTGAACGCGCCTACCGCTGCCCATTCCCTCAGGTGCTCG
The DNA here is from genome assembly GCA_023436715.1 of Acidobacteriota bacterium. Classification (GTDB taxonomy): domain Bacteria; phylum Acidobacteriota; class Terriglobia; order Bryobacterales; family Bryobacteraceae; genus Fen-330. The sequence continues at coordinate 51,233 of JAEZIJ010000078.1, read as the reverse complement.
AAGGCGAGGCTTCCGAGAGGCTTGCCCTGCGACGGCACACCGCGGCGCACGAGAGCGGGGAAGAGGAAGTCCTCTTCTTTCTTCTCATGGCAGCGGCGGCCATAGGTGCGGAGGAACTCCACCACTTCGTTCAGGAGGTCCGCGTCGATAGCGCCGCCGGACTCGAGGCGCGAAGCAAGAACCTCCAGTCCGGCAGCCATTTTTCCGATGGTCTGATGCTCGCGTTCGAGCAGGTCGATTGGCGACAGTGGGTCCATTCAGTTTGTCGAATTAGCGTAGCATAGCATCGCCCCGCGGCTCAGAAAGCCACCTCGGCAGGTTCGTGCGACTCGGCGTTAGGCTGAGCTCCGCCGCGCTTCTTGCGCCGGTTGACGATGAAGTAGACGATCGGAACGGTCATGCGGGAGAGCGCAAGCGAGGCGATCTCGCCGGCCATCAACGCGATGGCGAGTCCCTGGAAGATCGGGTCGAAGAGGATGACTGCCGAGCCGACGACGACGGCCGCGGCGGTCAGCAGCATCGGGCGGAAGCGGACCGCGCCCGCATCCACCACGGCTTGATCGAGCGGCATGCCTTCCTTCAGACGAAGCTCGACGAAATCCACCAGGATGATGGAGTTCCTCACCACGATGCCGGCCCCGGCGATGAAGCCGATCATCGAGGTGGCAGTGAAGAAGGCATGCATCATCCCGTGGGCGGGCAGGATGCCGACGAGCGAGAACGGGATCGCGGCCATGATCACCAGCGGCGTGATGAAGGACTGGAACCAGCCCACCACGAGCACGTAGATCAGGATCAGCACGGCGGCGAAGGCGATGCCGAGATCGCGGAAGACCTCGTAGGTGATGTGCCACTCGCCGTCCCACTTCATCGAGTAGCGCGAGTCGTCGGAGGGCAACTGCGCCATGTGCTGCTCGATCGAGTAGCCGCCGGGCAACTTGAATTTCTCGATTTCCGGTCCGGTCTTGAGGATGGCGTAAACCGGGCTTTCCATCGCGCCCGCGACGTCGGCGGTGACGTAGGTGACCGGCATCAGGTTCTTGTGATAGATGCTCTTGTCCTCGGTGACGAGCTTGGGCGAGACGAGCTCACTGAGGGAAACGAGCTTGCCGGTCTTGCCCATAATCTTGAGGTTCTGGATGCTGGCGAGATCGGAGCGCGCGGCGCGGTCAAGGCGCAGCGTGACCGGCACGTCCTCCTTTTCGGTATCGACGTGGAGAAGACCGGCCGCCTCCCCGGCCGAGGCAATCCGCATGGTGCGCGCGATGTCGTCCTCTGAGACGCCGTTGAGCGCGGCCTTTTCGCGGTCGATGGCGAGGGTGTACTTGGGCTGGTCGTCCTCGACGTACCAATCGACGTCAACGATGCCGTCGGTCTTCTTGAACAAGTCGCGGATCTGGCGTGCGAGGTCGATCTGGCCCTGCTGGTTGGGACCGTAGACCTCGGCGACGAGCGTTTGCAACACCGGCGGTCCGGGCGGGACTTCGGCCACCTTGATGCGCGCGCCATAGCGGGAGGCAATGGGGACCAGTTCGTTGCGGATGCGCTTGGCGATGGCGTGGCTCTGGTCGCTGCGGTCGTGCTTGCCCAGGAGGTTGACCTGGATGTCTGCGACGTTGGCGCCGCGGCGCATGTAGTAGTGCCGCACGAGGCCGTTGAAGTTGTGGGGCGATGCGGTTCCGGCGTAGGTCTGAAGGTTGACGACCTCGGGAGCCTTGAGGACCTGGTCGGCAAGCAGGCGGGTCACGGCCGCGGTCTGCTCGAGGGTGGTTCCGTTCGGCATGTCCACGATGACCTGGAACTCGCTCTTGTTGTCGAACGGCAGCATCTTCACTTTCACGAACTGAAAGTAGACGAGCGACATGGAGCCGAGCAGCAACAGGGAAACTCCGCCGAGGAAGCCCCATCGCAGCGTTGGATTGTGCAACAGCGGGCCCATGATGTGGCGGTAGAGGCGCGTGAGGCGGTCCTCCTGTTCACCATGTGCGTGGCCGCCGCGGAGTTTCAGAATGCGAACAGCGGCCCAGGGAGTCACCAAAAAGGCGACGATGATCGAGAAGATCATGGCAGCGGAAGCGCCGACGGGAATGGGGCGCATGTAGGGGCCCATCAGGCCGCCGACGAATGCCATGGGAAGGATCGCGGCGATGACAGTGAGGGTGGCGAGGATAGTGGGGTTACCCACTTCGTCCACCGCTTCGATGGCGACGTCCACCAGCGGGCGGCCGGCGTTCGAAGGCATGCGGGCGTGGCGAACGACGTTTTCCACTACGACTATTGCGTCGTCGACAAGGATGCCGATGGAGAAGATGAGCGCGAACAGGGTGATGCGGTTCAGCGTGTAGCCGTAGAGATAGAACACAGTGAGCGTTAGGGCGAGCGTCACCGGAATGGCGATGAAGACGATCAGCGATTCGCGTAGGCCGAGCGTGATCCAGATCAGAATGCTCACGGAAACCACCGCAATCATCATGTGCAGGAGCAATTCGTTGGATTTCTCGGCGGCGGTCTCGCCGTAGTGGCGCGTGATGGACATCTGAACGTCGGAGGGGATAAAACCGCCCTTCAGCGTATCGACGCGGCGCAGCACGTTATCCGCGACTTCAATCGCATTGGTGCTCTTGCGCTTGGCGACCGTCAACGTAACGGCGGGATGGAACGCGCCGTTGGCCGCGTGCTGCACGTATTCGACCGGCTCTTCGCCGCCGTCGCTGACCGCGGCAACGTCGCGTACGAAGATCGGCTTTCCGTTGGCGACGCCGGCGACGGTGTTGCGGACGTCCTCGGCGTTGCGGAGGAACTCGCCGGTCTCCATGATGAACTCGCGGTTATCGGTGGCGAAGCGTCCCGAGGGCAGGCGCCGGTTGGACGCGCCGAGCGCGCCGTAGACCTGCATGGGGCTGAGCGAGTATGCGGCGAGTTTGCCCGCGTCGAGCGTAACCCGCACTTCGCGGCGCTGGCCGCCGATGAGCTTCACCTCGGATACGTCGGGCACCTGTTTGACAGCGTCCGTGACCTGCGCGGCAACGCGCCTGAGTTCGTACGGGCCGTACCGCGTGCTCCAGAACGTAAGGGCGAGGATCGGCACGTCGTCGATCGAGCGCGGCTTGATGAGCGGTTGCGACGCGCCGGGCGGGATCAGGTCGAAGTTGGCGAACATCTTCTGGTTCAGCTTGACGATGCTCTTCTCTTCGTCCTCGCCTACCTTGAAGCGCACGATTGCGAGCGCGCCGCCGGGGCTGGAGGTGGAGTATATGTACTCGACGCCCGGGATCTCCCACAGCAGCTTTTCCATCGGCCGCGTAACGCGCTCCTCCACTTCGCGGACGGACGCGCCCGGCATGGAGACGAACACGTCAATCATCGGCACGATGATCTGCGGTTCTTCTTCGCGCGGCAGCTTCCAAACCGAAAAAGCTCCGAGCGCGAGAGACGCAACGATCACCAGCGGCGTCAGCTTCGAATCGATCCACTTGCGTGCGAACTTGCCTGCGATGCCGAGGTTGGTCACTGCTGAACCTCCACTTTGGTTCCGTCGGAAACGTTGGCCGGGACAGGGAAGACGAGGCGCTCGCCCGGATTGAGGCCGGAGAGGACTTCGACGCCGCCCGGCATGTTCTGGCCGAGAGTCACGAAGCGCGAGCGAGCCACGCCGGAATCGGCCACCAGCACGGAGGCGAGCTGGCCGCGATGCTCGACGGCGGCTTCGGGAATAGCGATCGCCTGCCGGCTTCCGAGTGGGAATACTGCGCGGCCGTAAAGACCGGAACGAAGCTGCGCGAGCGGCGGCAGGTCAACCTTCACCGTGAAGGCGCGCGAGGCGGCGTCCACGGCGGGTACGATCTCGGAGATGCGGCCATTGATTGTGCGGCCGAGCGCGTCAATCGATATCGTGACGGGCTGGCCGAGGCGCATGGCCGGCAGCCTGGACTCCTCGACTGAGACCTCCATGCGGTAGGCTCCCTCGCGCTCCACCGTCATCAGCGGGGCGCCGGGCGCGGCCAGGTTGCCCGGCTCGACCGATTTCTGCGTGACGGTTCCCGGGAAGGGCGCGGCGATCGTCGCATAGCCGCGCATGATTTCGGCAGAGCGCAGGCCCTGTTCGGTCTGAGCGATCTTCGAGCGCAACTGCGTGCGCTTCGAGAGTGCCATCTCGTAGTTGGCCTCGGCCATTTTGAGCTTGGCCGTCGCTTCATCGAACTCCTGGTTCGAGATGGACTCCTTCCTGAAGAGCCCCTGCATGCGGCCGAAAGTGATCTTGGTGAGATCGAGACTGGCTTTCGAGGCGGCGATCGCGTTTTCGACCTCGGGCAAAGCGCCGCGCGCTTCGTTGACGGCGGCCTCGGCCTGGCGGTAAGCGGCCTCGAGGTCGCGCGAATCGAGGATGACGAGCGGCTGGCCGGTTTGAACGCGGTCGCCGGCCTGGGCCTTCACGTCGCGCACGTAGCCCATTACTTTGCTGGAGATCACGGCCGCAGTGGCGGCGCGTACGGTGCCGGTCGCTTCGTACACCGCCGGAGCGTCAGCCAGAGAGACCGGCAGCGTCCGTACCGGCACGGCAGCGGCCTTGACATCCGCGGATGCTTCCCGCGGCTCCTTGCTGTTCCCGCAGCCAATGAGGAAGAGGAGAACTCCGGCGAGGGTGAGGATCGACAATGTCGTTTTCATATCAGTTCAGAACCTCCGAAGTGGGGGTGAGATTTCCAGCGGCCAGTTTCAGGTTGACCGCCGCCATGCGCTGATCGTAGACGGCCGCGAGCCGCCGTGTCCGCGCTTCCAGGAGCGCGGTTTCGTTGCGCAGCAAATCCGTGACGTTGCTGAGGCCGTTCTCGTAGCGGTTCTTGGTGATGCGCAGGCTTTCCTGCGCCATGGAGACCGCGGCTTCGGCGACCTCTATTCGCTGGCCGGCCGATTTCCAGTCGGCATACGCCCGGCGGACCTGAAGGCGTATCTGGGCGCCGGCCTGGTTTTCCAGGGCGTGGGCGCGCTGGAGCCCGAACGCCGCCTCGTCGATACGGGCCTTGTCGGCGCCGCCGTTGAAGATGTTCCAGCGCAGGGAGACGGACGCCAGCCAGTTCGCGCCTCCCTTGTTGAAGAACTGCTGGCGATCGGCTTCGAAGCCTCCGTGCGCAATCACCTGGGGCAGGTAGGACGCGCGGGCGGTCGCACCCTGGGTTTCGGCGAGCCCGACGGCGAAGCGCGCCTGCCTGGCCTCGGGCCGCTCGCGCAGGCTGTCCTTTTCGAATTCTTCGAGGGACCGGTCGTCGATGGACGCGCGGGTCAGAGGAGTAGTAAGGTCGTGCGGCTCGGAGAGGGGCAGGCCGAGAGCCTCGTTCAATGCCGCAACGGCAACCTCGAGATCCGCTTTCCTGGCGATCTGCTGTTCCTTCATGGCTGCGAGGTGAACCTGAATCGAGAGCACGTCGGCTTGCGTGGACATGCCCGCCGCGCGGATCGCCTCGGAGCGGTTTAGGTCCGCTTCGGCCGACCTGACAGCCTCGTCCGCCACCCGCAGGCTCTCGGCGGCAAGCACCGCGCCGTGGTAGGCGCGGACGACTCCGGCGATCACGTTCATCCTGATGCGCCGCTCGTCCTCTGCCGTTACTGAGCGGCCGAGGTCCGCCGACCTCACCGCATGCTTCGTGAGCCCGGCATCATAGATGGGCTGGTCGATCCCGATCTGCGACTGGAAGTTGTTGAGGGCCTCGGGGCGGTTGAGGGTGTTGATGTCGAAGTTGGCCGCCGCAAACTGATGCTGCGTCAGCAGGGAGCTGAAAACGAAGACGGGATTGTTGCTGCGCACCCAGGTTTCCGAGTAGCCGATCCGTGGCAGATAGCCGCTGCGGGCCTCGGTGATACGGACCTCGGCGGCCTTCACCGCGCTCCGCCCGGCTTCCACCGACGGGTGCTTCTCAAGAGCCTGTTTCACGGCATCCTGCAACGTGAGCGGACCCTCGGCCCACAACGGCAGCGCAAGTATGGAAACGGCTAGTATCTTCTGCATCGGATCTCCATTGGCTTCAAGCGAATAGATGCAGCAGTCCTGTTCGGGTGACAGAATAGCTGTGCGGTCACCTTTTCGCCAGAGACCGCATCTTCCGTAATGGAGTCATTTGACATGGACACTATCGTTACTTATCGAGGTGGAGTGCAGTTCGAGGTGGACGCGCGGGGTCACAAGGTGATCTGCGACCAGCCTCTGGATAATGGGGGTGAAAACGCCGGAATGTCGCCGCCGGAGTTCCTGCTGGCTTCTCTCGGAACGTGCGCCGCTTTTTATGCCGCCCAATATCTCCGAACCCGGCAGCTTCCGGCCGACGGGCTCGAAGTGCGGGTCAACGCTACGAAGGAGCTGGGGCCGGCGCGGCTGGCTGCGTTCCGTATCGAGATCCGCGTGCCAGGCCTGGACGACGAAAGGCACCAGGCGGGCGTGTTGCGAGCGGCAAAATCGTGCCTGATTCACAATACGCTGCTGCAGCCGCCGCGCATCGAGTTGACGCTGGACACGGCGCCCGTCTCCGCTTAAGGCGCTACAATGCCTGTTGGTGGCGTTAACAGACAAAGAACAGGAAATCGCGCTTGCCCGCGACTTGATCGAGGGCAAGCCGGAGGCGTTCGACCGCTTCGTCGAGGTGTTCCGGTCGAAGGTTTTCCAGTACGCGTTGATGATGTGCGGCCATCGGGAGGACGCCGAGGAGGTCGCGCAGGATACGCTCTTCAAGGTCTTTGAGAATTTCGACCAGTTGAGGGAGCCGGAGCGCGTGCGGGCGTGGGTGTTCCGCATTGCGCGGAACGCCTGCTATATGAAGCGGCGGAAAAGCGTCTTCGCTCCGGCGCAGGAGCTTTCGATCGAGGATTTTCTGCCGCACTCGGAAGGCGATGGCGGGCAAAGGAAGCTGGAGATCGCCGACTGGTCCGCTTTGCCTGACGATCAGGTGCTGCGCGCGGAGTTGCGTGACGTGATCCGGCAGGCGATTCAGGAACTCCCGGAGATTTACCGGGCGTCGATCATGCTACGGGATATCGAGGAGCTGACGACGGAAGAGACGGCGCAGGTGCTGGACGTGAGCCAGGAAGTGGTGAAGACGAGGCTGCACCGGGCGCGTCTTGCCATTCGCGAGAAGCTGGACCAGTATTTGCGGCGCGCGCAGAGCGGGGTCGGGGGGAATTGAAGGCCATGGAAACGGGCGAGCACAAGGACAACTGCAAGGAAGTGTTCGAGCTGCTTTCGGAGTACCTGGACGCTGAATTGAACCCCGAAAGCTGCGAGGAGATTAGGAAGCACCTGGCAGGGTGTCCGCCCTGCATCGAGTTTCTGGAAAGCCTGAAGCGCACCGTCTCGCTCTGCCGCTGCTGCGAACCGGCCGTTCAGCCGCCGCCGCTCAGCGCCGCGGACCGGGAGAACCTGATGGCAGCGTATAAGAAAGCGATTCGCAAGTAACCGCTCCGTTGAAAATCGGTCGAGACCGCGCGGCTGCTTCCGATCGCGAGTGGGGCAGCCCCTCGGGCTGCGCCGGCCTCTCAGGCCGGCCACGCAGGCGGGCTGGGAGCCCGCCGCAGGGCGAGGCCCTGCCCCACTCGCAACCGCTCGACTTTTCAGGGCAGCGGTTAATACTGCAACACTAGCGGCTGAGCGCATACCAGACCCCCGCCCTGAAGTCGAAGAAATTGGGCCGCCGCGGATTGCCCTCGTTCCGCGTGTACGCGCCCCGCAGCAGGTTGACCGAGAATACGAGCGACGGCGGAAGGGCGTCCCAGCGGAACCGGAAGCCCGGCCCGGTCTCGGCGAAGTTCGCCCAGTACTCTCGCTTTGCATCGGCCGTGAAATTCACATTGGCGTAGAATTGAGTGCGCACTCCCGAAACTGCCGGCAGCGTGTACCCGCCCCGGTTCTGCGCGTAGAGAATCACGTCGTTGCGGAACCTGCTCACGAAGACCACATCGTTAGCGGTCTCGGCGAACCAGCCGGGGGCCTCGCCGCCCAGCGGTTGCCCGGCGTAGCGGCTGAATGTCAACCCGCCGCGGTAGTCCGGAACCATGCGGCCGCCAGCGCGTTTTCCTAGATAACTGATTGCCTGTCCGGCTTCCGCCCAGAGCATGATTCCGCGATAGGGGTTCGTAGCCAGACCGGCGCCCGCTATGAACGAGCTTTCCGAGAGATACTGCGGGAGGGCCTCCCCCGTTGTCCCGCGCGTATCGCCGATGAACCGTAAAGAAACGTAGGGGCGCACGGGCAGCTTGGAGAGCCGCAGATCCGCTTTCACCTGGCCGTAGGAGAACACGTCGTGCCAGCGGCTGGAAAAGAACGGGAACAGCCACGCCGAGGTACGAACCCGGGCGAACCCGGGGCGCAGATTCAGGAACGATTTCGCGGCTTGACCGGCGACCGCCGGGTCCGGGCTTTTCCGCGCCAGGTCGAACCAGTGAATCGCCTGTTCGTCCTGCCGGAGCAGATTGTGAACTTGGCCGAGCCGCAGCATCACGGGAAAATCAACCGGGTCGGCGTCGTGTGCCGCGCCATAGAACTTCAAAGCGTCCTTGAGATACCCGGCGCGAAGGCTCCGTTCACCCATCTCTTTGGCGCTGGGTTTCGGCTCCTCCCGCCGCGAGCGGGTTTCGGGAGGCAGGCCCAGAGCCGAACGGATCGTCTTGACCAGCTTCTCGTCGCTCGACTTGAGCGCGCTCTCGAGCAGCGGCACGGCCGCGATGCGGTCGCCGCGGTCGAGGAGCAACAGGCCGAGTTGCGCCACGGAAAGGTAGTCCTGGGGTGCCTGTTCGACTAGGGCCCTGAACTCAACCTCCGCCTCGCTGCCCTTTCTCATTTCGAGCAACAGGTAGGCCAGCTCACGCCGCAGTTCGGCATTGCCGGGGTCCAATTGGAGCGCGCGCCGGAACTCGGCGACGTACGGATAGCGTAGCGGGAGCAGCTCGCGAGCCTCCTCCGCCGCGCGCTGGCGCGATCCCCGCGAGGCCGCCAGCAGGGCGGAAAACGCCTCCTCGGCCTTGCTCTGCGCTCGCCGGACGCGCCCCAGATCGACCAGCAGCGAACGTTCGCCGGGCCGGAGCCGCCAGGCGTGCAGGTAGTTTTCCGCGGCCAGTTCAAGCTCTCCGCGCTGCTCGGCGAGGCGGGCCAGGTCGAGCCGCGCGCTGTAGTTATCCGGGCTCGCCGCGACCACCGCCGACCAGCGGACGATGCCTTCGGCCAGCGGGCCATCGATATTCTTAAAGGCTCTGGCGGCGGTTGCGCGGACCGAGGCATCTTCGGCCCGCCGCAGGCGGTTGAATACCCGCCGGGCCTGGGCGGTTTGCTTCGTTTCGTGGCAGAGGAAGGCGTATTCCAGGGCCGCGCGCAGATCCGACGGGTCCAGCCGGACGACCTCGGCAAACTGATCGCGGGCGGCTTCTGTTTCGCCCATTTTCAGGCAGGTGTAGGCGAGGTCCTTCCGCAGCGCCGTGCTCTCGGGCGCGCCCCCGATCGCCTGGGTGAAAAGCGGCACCGCGGCGTCGTAATCCCGAGCACGCAATGCCTGATAGGCCCGCCCGGCCGGATCGGCAGTCTGTGAATGCACCGATACCGCGAGACACATCGCCATCATTGCCGCAAGCCGAGCCATTCACATATTAGTGCGCCGCGGGCGGCGTTTCTCGCGGCAAATTTCCTGAAATCCACAAAACCGCAAGGGAGCGGTCTGCATGGGGTTACTATGAAGCCATGGACAAATTCCGGGGCGTCGATTTCCTCTCCATCGATTCGCAGTTTAGCCACGAAGAGCTGCTCGTCAGGCAGGAGGCGCGTAAATTCGTCGATGATCGCGTGCTGCCGCTGATCCGGGACTGCTACCGCGAGGCGCGCTTCCCGGCTGAGCTCATCCCGGAGATGGGCCGCCTCGGGTTCCTCGGCGCCAACCTGGAGGGCTACGGCTGCGCCGGCATGAATAACGTGGAATACGGGCTGCTCATGCAGGAACTGGAGCGCGGCGATTCCGGCGTCCGTAGCTTCGCGTCCGTCCAGGGTGCGCTGGTCATGTACCCCATCCTGACGTTCGGGTCCGAAGAACAAAAGCGGCACTGGATCCCGAAGCTCCAATCGGGCGAAGCGGTGGGCTGTTTTGGGCTGACGGAACCCGATTTCGGCTCGAATCCGGCGGGCATGCGGACTCGGGCGCACCGCGAGGGCGACTGCTGGGTCTTGAACGGCGAAAAAACCTGGATCACGAGCGGCACTGCCTCCCAGGTCGCGGTTGTATGGGCAAGAACGGACGAAGGCGTTCGCGGGTTCCTGGTCGAGAAGGGCACACCCGGCTTTACCAGTTCGGATATACACGGAAAGTGGTCGATGCGCGCATCGGTCACGTCGAGCCTGTCGCTGGCCGACTGCCGCATCCCTACCGCCAACCAGCTACCCTCGGCAAAAGGCCTGAAAAGCGCCCTCATGTGCCTGACGCAGGCGCGTTACGGAATCGGGTGGGGCGCCATCGGAGCGGCGATGGATTGCTACGAGACCGCGCGGCAGTACACCATCCTTCGCAAGCAGTTCCACGACAGGCCCATCGCCTCGCATCAACTGGTTCAGGAGAAGCTGGCCTGGATGATCACCGAAATTACCAAGGCGCAGTTGCTGGCTTTGCAGGTTGGCCGGTTGAAGGATCAGGGCAAAGCGGAGCCTGCCCACGTTTCGATGCTCAAGCGGAACAACGTCGCAATCGCGTTGGAGTGCGCGCGGCTCAGCCGCGACCTTCTGGGCGCCAACGGCATCACGGACGAATACCCTGTCATGCGCCATCTGTGCAATTTGGAAACGGTGAAGACTTACGAAGGAACCGACCACATCCACACTCTGGTGATCGGGGAGAAGGTGACGGGGATCCCGGCTTACGAGTAGCCGCCGTTCAGATCAGTCCGTGGGCGCCCTGCGTCCGGAACTCGTACCGCTCAATCGCGATCGCGGCCACGTTGCCGTTTGTCCGCACGACGCGTCCCATGGTGACGAGCTTCAACGCACAGCGATTGTCGAGCTGCGCGGGCCAGTTCACCGAGAGTTCCACCCGCTCGCCGGGACCGAGCATCCGCTCCGTGGTAAAGAGCACGCCGTTGGAACTCATGTTGACGGTTCTGCCGGAACCCACTTCGATGGTGTTCCGGTTGAAGATCTTGTACCGGACGTCCTGTTCGATTGGAAATCGGAGCGCGTTCCGGCGCTCCGCCGGTTCCGTGTGCATTACCATTCTGGCTGCTTCCATATCTCGCCCTTTCCTTCTCAATCAAACACTTCTTTTGCGCGCGGAACCATAGTCGAAAGGTTTCAATTTTGAGACCCAGGACCAAAGTACCGATATGGGATTGGGGTACTCCCCACACGGAGCAGGACCGCGAGGAGCTGTCAAAGAATCCTGGGGGCGCCTGGGCCAGCGGCCGACAGGGGCTAAAGCCCGTGGCTTGGCAAGGCCTTACGGCACGACTGAAGTTGTGCCCTGATACAAGGCCCAAGCCACGAACAAGCTGTACGCGAAACGGCGCCCGGCTCCGTGAAGCGAACCGCTCGATGGAGGGAGCGGTCCTGCCCCCCGGATTCTTTCGGCCTATTGCTTGCGAGCCCTGCGGATTTCTTCCAGGCGTTCGGAGATGCGCTTTTCGATGCCGCGCCCGGTGGGCTCATAGAAGCGGCGGCCCGCCAGCGACTGCGGCAGGCACTGCATTTCGGTCATCGCGCCCTCGAAGTTGTGCGCGTGCCGGTATCCCTCGCCGTATCCCCACTCCTTCATCGACCGCGTCGGGGCGTTGCGCAGGTGGAGCGGCACGGGTTCGGCCATAGTGTCCGCAACGGCTTCGCGCGCGGCCGCGAGCGCGCGATAGGCGGCGTCCGATTTCGGCGCGAGCGCGAGGTAGATCGCAACCTGAGCGAGCGCCTGGTCCCCTTCCGGGATGCCGAGGAAATGAACGGCCTGCATGGCGGCAACGGCCTGCTCGACCGCGCGCGGATCGGCTAGCCCGATGTCCTCGATCGCCATGCGCATGAGGCGGCGGGCGATGTAGAGCCGGTCTTCGCCGGCTTCGAGCATGCGCCCAAGCCAGTACAGCGCCGCGTCCACATCGCTCGACCGTACGGATTTGTGCAGCGCCGAGACGATGTTGTAGTGCTCCTCGCCAGCCTTGTCGTACAGGAGCACCTTGCGCTGGATCGCGTCCTCGACGGCCTGCTGCGTGAGCGCGTTGCCTCCGGAGGCGGCGATGGCGGCCTCGAGCGTGTTGTACGCCGAGCGGGCGTCTCCATTGGCAAACATCGCGATTTGCTCGAGCAGATCGTCCGGCGCCTGTATCTCCAGCTCGCCGAGCCCGCGCTCGCGGTCCGCCAGCGCGCGGCCGAGAAGCGTCGCGATCTCAGGCACGGTGAGGGCGCGCAGGTTGTAAACCTTCGACCGCGATAGCAGCGCGGAAACAATCTCGAACGACGGGTTCTCGGTGGTCGCGCCGATCAGGGATATGTCGCCGCGTTCCACATAGGGCAGGAACGCGTCCTGCTGCGCCTTGTTGAACCGGTGGATCTCGTCCACGAAAAGCAGCGTGCGGCGGCCGTAGCGGCGGTTGCGCTCGGCTTCCGCCATCACCGCCTTCACTTCCTTGATCCCGCTGAGCACGGCGGAGAACGGAACGAAATCCGCGCTCGTGAGCTGGGCGATGAGGCGGGCGAGCGTGGTCTTGCCCACCCCGGGAGGTCCCCACAGGATGATGGAACCCATCTTGCCGTGCTCCACCTGCGCGCGGAGCGGCTTGCCGGGACCGACGATGTGCTCCTGTCCGGCGAAGTCGTCCCAGCGCTCCGGGCGCATGCGCTCGGCCAACGGAGTGGACTTGTCTACCCTGCCCGGGACCGGAGTGGCGTCAAACAGACTCATAAATTCACATTACAGCCGATCCCGCCATTCTTTGGCGCCGCGCTTCGTAAAGCAGAATGCCCGCAGCCATGGCCGCGTTCAGCGATTCGACGCCGGTTACCGGGATGCGGAGATCGAGTGCGGCGGACCGCAGCCGCTCGCTCACCCCCCGGCCTTCGCTGCCGATGATCAGGGCGCAGGGGTGCGTCAGGGCGCAATCCCGGAGGTCGCGCTTGCCGGCGGGCATGGCCGCGTAGATATCGAGCCGCCGCTGTTCGAGAGCAGTGCGGGCGAGCGTCTCGTCCAGCCCGGAAACCAGAGGTACGCGAAAGATCGAACCCGCGGAGGCCCGTACGGTCTTGGGATTATGCGGGCTCACGGTACCCTTCAGGAACATCAATCCGGTTGCGCCGAACGCTTCCGCGGCGCGCACCACGGCGCCCGCGTTGCCTGGGTCCTGTAAGCCGTCGAGGACGACCACCAACGCCGGGTCGCGGAACAATTGTCCGAGGTTCCAGACGGGCGGGCGCACAAGGGCGAGAACCCCTTGCGTGGTCTCGGTCGCCGACACGGTCTGAAAAAGCGCGTCGTCGAGTACCATCACGCGCACCCCGGAGAGGCCGCGGACGTGGCGCTCCACTGCCGGACGAACCGAAGCCGCGGCCAGCACCGCTTTGACCTCGCGGTCGCTGCGCAGCGCCTCTTCGAGCAGGTGGAAGCCTTCGGCGACGCAGCAACCGTCGCGCGTCAGGTCGCCGCGCGCGATAGCCCGCCGGACATCCTTGAGCACCGGGTTGGCGGGGCTGGTGAGGATCTCGGTCCTGGTCATAAGCCTAATAGCATCGTAAACTTAACGGTATAGAGACGGTACGTAGGAAATGAGGATTTTTTTGCGCGTCGGATGGATTGTTCCGGTGCTGCTCCTCGGGGTCTACATCCTGAGCATAGCGAAGCAGATACAGGACCAGTCCACACGGGACGAAGCGCGCCCCGCCGACGTCATCATGATTCTGGGAGCGGCGGAGTACAGGGGTAGACCGTCGCCGGTGTTGAAGGCGCGCCTGGATCACGGGCTGGAACTGTTCCGCGAAAAGAAGGCGCCGCGAATTCTGACCACCGGCGGGGCGGGTGGCGACCCCGTATTTACGGAGGGTGAGGTGGCGCGAACGTACCTGATCCGCCAGGGCGTCCCCTCGGAGGCGATTCTTGTCGAGGCCGAGGGAGCCAGCACGATGCACACGACGGCCGCCGCCGCGGAGATCATGCGCCGGGTGGGCCTCAAAACCTGCATCGTAGTCAGCGACGGGTACCACATCTTCCGTGCCAAGAAGATGTTGGAGGCGCAAGGGATGAGAGTGTACGGCTCGCCGCGCCCGACGGCCGCCGGCAATGATCTCAGGCAGTGGTGGCTGTGCGTGAGGCAGTCGGTGGGGTACATCCTGTGGTCCGTGGGAATTCGGATCTAGCCTCGTATCAGGACACCGCTTCAGCCTTGCCGCAACCCCTTGCCAAGCCACGGGCTTTAGCCCCTGTCTGCGGCATACCCAGGGGCTAAAGCCCTGTGACGGTGGCGCTCTACGGCACGGCTGAAGCCGTGCCCTGATACGAGGCTACGGTTTCAGCGGCGTTCTTGGCCGCTTGCTGTGGCCGTGCCCTGATGCGAGGCTACGGTTTCAGCGGCGTTCTTGGCCGCTTGCTGGCCGTGCCTGATACGGGGCTACAGTTTCAGCAGCGTTCTTAGCCGCTTGCTGGCCGTGCCCTGATACGAGGCTATAGCTTCAGCGGCGTTCTCAGCCGCGAGGCGCCTCGACGTTGCGGTGTTACAGTTTCAGCAGCGTTCTTAGCCGCTTGGTCTGCACACGGCTGACCGGCACTTCGGTCTGCTTACGGTCGTCCATGCGCAGCATGTAGCTGGACTTAAACCACGGGATGACTTCCTTGATCCGGTTGATATTCACCAGATACGACCGGTGTACGCGCCAGAAAACACCGGGGTCGAGATTCGACTGTAACTCCTCGATAGTCCGGTAATTGGATTGACCCTCGAGGCCGGTTGCCACAACCGTAATCAGCCCGTCGTCGATGGTCGCGTAGATGACGTCGTTGGCGTCCACAATCAGGTTGCGATTCGCATTGCGGATCAGCAACTTTGTGCGGTGCGCGGCCGGACGGGGCATGGGGGACGGCTCCGGCGACTGCGCCTTAGCCTTCTCGGCCACGATGCGGCGCGCCCGGTCGATAGAAACCTCCAGCCGCTCCTTTTCGACGGGCTTCAGCAGGTAATCGAGCGCCTCCAGGCGAAACGCCTCGACGGCGTACTGGTCATATGCCGTGGCGAGGATGAAGTACGGCAGCGGGATGTCTTTCTCCTGGAGTTTGCGAATGACGCTGAGGCCGTCCATGCCTGGCATCTGCACGTCGAGGAAGACTACATCCGGTTCCAGGTCTTCGATCAGTTTGAGAGCTTGCAGACCGTGCTTGGCAGTCCCGATCACCTCAAAATCGGGGAACTCTTTCAGCAGGTAAGCGAGCTCATCACAGGCAAGCTGTTCGTCTTCCACGATGAGCGCTGTGATGACTGCAGTCGCACGCTCCGACATGAGTAATGCTAGTATAACATTTCAGTACTTTTACCCAGCCGAGCCGCGTTCATACTCTGCTACAGGCGCGGCCCGCGCACGAAGGAGAAGAGCTTGTCCCAGAAAGAGAATGTTCGCATTGCGCCGCCGGAAGGGAAACTCGGCGTCCTGACGCCCGGAATCGGGGCAGTAACGACGACCTTCATAGCGGGGGTGGAAGCCATCCGCAGGGGTCTCGGGCAGCCCATCGGATCGCTCACACAACTGGCGACCATTCGCCTCGGCAAACGCACAGATGGGCGCGCACCCATGATCAAGGATTTCGTTCCGCTGGCCGGGCTGGACGACCTTGTCTATGGCGGATGGGACATTTTTGAAGACAACGCATACGAAGCAGCGGTGAAAGCGGGCGTGTTCGAGAAGACGCTGCTCGACCAGGTGAAGGAGCCGCTCGCGGCCGTGAAGCCGATGAAGGCGGTTTTCGATCAGGATTACGTCCGCCGCCTGGACGGGCCGAACGTGAAGAAGAACGGCTCGAAGATGGACAAGGCCGAAGCTCTCATTCAGGATATCGAGGACTTCCGCCGCTCCACCGGCGTTTCCCGCACGGTGATGATATGGTGCGGATCGACGGAAGTGTTCCACCGGCCGTCAGCCGTCCACCAGAGCCTGAAGGATTTCGAGTGCGGCCTGCAGAAGAACGATCCCGAAATCTCTCCCAGCCAGGTTTACGCCTACGCCTCGCTCAAAGCCGGCGTGCCGTATGCCAACGGATCGCCCCACTTCACGCATGACAACCCGGCCCTGATGGAGCTGGCGCGGGAGCGGCAGCTTCCGATCGCCGGCAAGGATTTCAAGACAGGCCAGACCTTCATGAAGACGCTGGTCGCGCCGGGCCTCAAGGCGCGCATGCTGGGCGTCAGTGGCTGGTTTTCGACCAACATCCTCGGCAATCGCGACGGCGAGGTGCTCGACGACCCCGGCTCTTTCAAATCGAAGGAAGAGACGAAGCTGTCGGTGCTCGATCACATCCTGCAGCCCGAGATGTACCCGCTGCTGTACAAGAACCTGTTCCACAAGGTCCGCATCAACTACTATCCGCCGCGCGGCGACGCCAAGGAAGGATGGGACAATATCGACATCTTCGGCTGGCTCGGCTACCCGATGCAGATCAAGATCGACTTCCTCTGCCGGGATTCGATTCTGGCCGCGCCGATCGTGCTTGACCTGGCGCTGTTCCTCGACCTGGCGCAGCGTGCCGGCATGAAGGGCATCCAGGAGTGGCTGTCGTTCTACTTCAAGGCGCCCATGACCGCTCCCGGGCTGTATCCCGAGCACGACATCTTCATCCAGTTGATGAAGCTGAAGAATACGCTGCGCTGGATGCGCGGCGAGGACCTGATCACACACCTCGGCTTAGAGTATTACGACTAAGCACCGGGCCGGGCGTTCCCGGCCCCCACAGGAATAAAATGAGCAACGGAGGGCGCGCCTTCGCCTCTCGCAGGAAAGTCCTGGTAATCGGCGGGACCCTATTTATTGGGCGGGCTCTGGTTTCCGAGCTGTTGAAAGCGGGGGATGAAGTCTGGATCCTGCATCGGAAGCCGGAGCACGACCTCGGCAAACGGGTAAACAGCATCATCGCCGACCGGAACGACTGCGAACAGATGCGCCGTGTCCTGGCCTCGTCGCACTTTGACGTGGTGTTCGACAACGTATACGACTGGGAGCGCGGCACCACCGCGGCGCAAGTCGAGGCGACCGCCCGAGCGTGCGCGGACCGCCTGCACCGGTACGTATTCATGTCCAGCGTGGCGGCGTACGGGGACGGCCTGAACCACCACGAAGGCGACGCCCTGGCGCCCGACGACCATCCCGACCCTTACGTCCGCAACAAGGCCACGTCCGAGCGGGCGCTGTTCCGCATGCATCAGCGGAACGGCTTTCCCCTGGTTACCATCCGCCCTCCGTTCATCTACGGCCCCGGCAACCCGTTCTACCGCGAGGCCTTTTTCTGGGACCGCATGCGGGACGGCCGGCCGGTCATACTGCCCGGCGACGGACGGCGCCTGATGCAGTTCGTCTATGTCAAGGACCTGGTGGCCGCCTGCCTCCGCGCAATGAATGAGCCGGCCGCCGTCGGGCATGCGTTCAACATTGCGAACCCCCGGGCCATCACTCAGGCCGAGGCGGTAGCGGCGTTTGCCGAGGCGGCTGGGAAGAAGCCAGCTATCGTCCGCCTGCCCCGCGAGCGTATCTACCAGCTTGGCGGGCACCCGATGGGCCCCCAACTCTATTTCGGCGTCTACTTCGACCTGCCGCCGATCACTCAGATCGTCACCAAGGCCCAGCGGGTATTGAATTTCAAACCGGCCGACTTCCTCACCGGCCTCAAAGAGACTTACCGGTGGTACACCCGGCACCATCCGAAGCGGGAAATCGACTACTCCTTTGAAGAGAAGCTGCTTGGGGCGGTCCAGGGGCAGGGGCAAGCCCAGACTCAGGCGACGGCCGCGGGACGGTAAGGTCACCGCTTATTCCCACTAGTACTACAAGTACCAGGATCTAACCAACGCAAACCCCCTAGTATTTACCTTTTGGATCTTTCCCTGGGGCGCACGATAAAGCACAATTAATTGGCGGCGTGTAAATAGGAGCGCTCAGATGGTTAATCCAACTCGTTCGTTCTCAAGACCGGTGCGGAACCGTGGTTTTGTGCTTGTGGCATTCACCCTGGCACTCCTGCTGATACTCGGCAGCGTAGGCCTTACGTATGACATCGGCCGGATGTACATCACGAGAAACGAATCCCAATCGTATTGCGACGCAGCCGCGATGGCAGCCGTGTTGAAGCTGGACGGGACCAGGAATGGGGTCACTGCCGCAAGAACCGCGGCGGGCGCGGTCGCTGGAGTGCCGGGCGCAATAGCTAAGCGTTACAACTTCGGAACCCAGGGCTTCGGCGCCAGCCAAATCGCCGTCCGATTCGCAAAATATCCGCCGGGCAGTACGTGGACCACCGACCCTGGCAACAGTCCCTCGGGGTATGTAATGGCTGAGGTATCTACGTCGGTGGACGTGCCTATGGCCTTCATGCCGGT
Source organism: Acidobacteriota bacterium (assembly GCA_023436715.1). GTDB lineage: Bacteria > Acidobacteriota > Terriglobia > Bryobacterales > Bryobacteraceae > Fen-330. Next base: position 32,681 of record JAEZIJ010000078.1, on the reverse strand, counting down.
GCTGACCGGGAAGCTTAGGGCGACGATCGGCGCCAGCGCAACTGCGCGACAGATTCCGGTGACAAATGCCATGGAGCACTTCTTCCCCTTTTCGCCACTAGCGTTGCCGCCGGGCGGTTCTTTGGGGAACCCGGGGACTGACCCATACGGCATGATCCCGGCGAGGAAACCGGATGGGTCCGGCTACCAGCAGGGCGGTATCTATACCCTGCGCGGACCTTCAAACATAGCTGGTATAGGCAGCATGTGCCAGGACGACGCCACACAGGTTGCCGTTGATTTCCGGAACGGACTTAGGTCATCGGCCAATCCGAACGGCAATGCGGACCGAGGCTATCTCTGGAATAGCCATGCAGCGTCTCAGATCAGAGACGCCATTTTGGGCAAGTCGGAAGGGGTGCCGATCAGTATTGGCGAAAGCGTCGTCGGAAGTACGCAGTACTGCAAGGATCATGCGTGCATGGTTCCGGGCGTTAAGCAATCTGAGCTTGACGCAATTGCGCAACGCGTGAATCCCGGCGACACAGACTCCAGCAGTGCTTCCTATTCGCAATATGTGAACAATGAAACCGGCAATCCCAATACCGGGAATTCCTCGCGGGTTGTTGTGGTTCCCATGACAACGGGTGAGTGCGGTGCGGACTGCCCGAACTACCCTCCCTCGCCCTACGCTCCTTCGACAATTGCAGGGACCAAGTCAAGTCCGAATGTTGTCCTCGGCTTCGCGGGCTTCTTTCTTCTCACAACGGACGCATACACCGAGAACGCTTCAGGAAATCAGCCGATTTGCGCCGAGTATATCGGCCCGTGGGTACCCACAGCCGCCGGCGCCTCATCAGGCCCGGGGGCATTCGTCATCAAGCTTGTACAGTGAGGTCCAAAATGCGTGCAATGCGGGTACGGGAAGTAACACGGCGAGGCAGCGTGGCAGTCGAGTTCGCGCTGGTCTTGCCACTTTTGGTGGGGTTGTTTCTCGGCGTAATCTTCTTCGGTTACGATTTCTACACATATAACCGCTTGGAGGAAGTCGTGCGCGCCGGGGCTCGTTTCGCTTCGAATCAGGAGTATAACGTCCTCGAAGGCCACGACCCCATCCTCATGTGCGGGAGCGGCGCCAGGGAGTGCAACGTACCTCTCACGCGAGATGCGTCCCAGTTAGCCCATCGCACGCAGGACTTCGTGGTATACGGCGATCCGGCTGGGGGCACGGAGCTGCTCGTCGAGGGGTTGACTGCGGATAAAGTGAGCGTTTCAGTCGATATCAAGAATAATCGGCCCGTGCGCACGTTGGTTGCGATCACCGGTTATCCAATGCGAACACCGGCTGGAACTATAACCCTGACCGGAAAGCCTGCGGCCGTTTTTCCGTGGGTGGGCAATTATGTCGGAAATTGAAAGGCGGACGACATGAAACTCCATATGCTGCTGTGCCTGTTGCCTCGGCGAAAGAACCGCCGGGGCGCGGCAATCGTGGAGGCGACCCTGTTGCTGCCTCTATTTCTCATCTTCTGGTTCGGTATCATCGACTGGGGCATAGCGTTCTGGATTCATGAGACGGTGGTCCACAGGGCAAATAGCGCAGTGCGATGGGCGGTCGTGAACGACTTCGATATTGCGAAAGCCAAGAGCAAGTTCCTGTATGACGATCCGTCCGCTTCCGGCGACGGTTCGGCTTGGTTCAGCTTGACGAACCCGGACGTTAATGTGCAGCTGCTAGGAACGAGTGCCGGCAAAGACGAGCGCGTGGTGATGACCGTCAGCAACTACCAATGGATGCACTTCACTCCCTTCTTTGCATCCAGGTATCTCGGGCGACCGATCAGAGTCAGCATACCTATCGAGGATCTGAAGGACGGTTATTAAGGCAGCTCTACCGCCCCTTCCACCCTACCCGCTCCAGCACTTCTTTTGCGGTTCTGGCGGTGTTGACGTGGATGGTCACCGTGTCCTCCACATTCACCGCGTAGCCGCCGGCCAGCGTGATGGCTACCGGCACTTTGTTGAGCAGCGCGGTTCCCAGCACCAGGCGGTCGCGCGCTTTCAGACCCTCCAGCGTGAGCGCAAGGCCTCCCAACTGATCCTGGTAATACGGATCCGCGCCGGCAACGTACATCAGTAATTGCGGCCGAAATTCGGTGAGCGCGGGCACGAACGCATCGCGCAGACTGGCGAGGTATGCCTCGTCGCCCACCTCGTCCTCCAGGTTGATGTCGATATCCGACGGCGGCTTCTCGGCCGGGTAGTTGTTGAACTGATGGATGGAGAGGGTGAAAACGCTCTTGTCTTCGGCAAAGATGGCTGCGGTGCCGTTGCCCTGGTGAACGTCGCAATCCACGACCATCGCGCGCTCGATAAGGCCATCCTTCTGCAACCGGCGGATTCCGAGGGCGACATCGTGGATGGCGCAGAAGCCCTCGCCATGGTCCGGGAAGGCATGATGGAAACCCCCGCCGACGTTGTAGCCGCAGCCGTCCCGCAGCGCAAGCCGCGCCGCGAACGTCGTGCCGCCGGCGGCCAGGAAGAACGCCTTCACCATCTGGCGGGAGTAAGGCACCTCGAGCTTGAGGATGTCGTAGAAGCTGAGCGTGCCGTTGCGAAGCCGCTCGACCCAGTCCCTGCCATGAACCAGCAGAACGTCTTCTTCAGAAGCAGGCTCGGGCGCGACGAAATCGGCGGGCTCCGCCAGGTGCTCAGCGCAGAGGCGGTCGTGAACAAGCTGGAATTTCTGGGACGGGAAAACGTGATCGCCCAGGTTCAGGTCGTAACCGGGATGGTAGACAAGGTTGAACGGGAGCATCCCTAGACGCTCGCGGCTAACGCACCCCCTGCCTGGAGGGCGGTGATGACGGCGGCGTTGTAAGCGTCCTCGGCCGAGCAGCCGCGGGAAATCAGGCTGGCCGGCTTGACGATGCCCTGAAGTAGCACGGCGAGCAGCGCGCCCTCTCCCAACCGCTCCACGAGCTTGTAGCCGATGTTAGCCGAGTTGAGGTCGGGGAAGATCAGGGTGTTGGCGGAGCCGGCCACGGTGGAGCCGGGCGATTTCGAACGGCCGACCTCCGGCACGAGCGCGGCATCGGCCTGAAGTTCGCCATCCACGTTCAGTTGCGGCGCGCGCTCGCGGATGTACTTGAGCGCATCCACGACTCTATCGACTTCCTTGTGCCTGGCGCTGCCCTTGGTCGAGAACGAAAGCAGCGCGACCAGCGGTTCGGCATCGAGCACAGTGCGGACGGTATCGGCGGTGGCGATGGCGATCTCGGCCAGTTGGACGGCGTTGGGAACGGTAATAATGGCGGCGTCTGAGAAGGCGAACAGGCCCTTGTGACCGTGCTGCGGATTGCGGACCGCGATAATGTGCGCGCTCGACAGGCGGCGGAAGCCGCGCCGCAATTCGATGCACTGGATGATGGAGCGCGCGTATTCGGCGGTGGTGTGGACCGCGCTGCCGACGTTGCCATCCGCGTCCCCGGCCATGGTCATCAGCGCCGCGAAGTTCAGCCTGTGCCGCGCCAGCCCGGCGGCTTCCATCTGCGTGACGCCTTTTGCTTTGCGGCGATCGTAGTACATGGCCGCGTACTTCTTCGCGAGCGGCGATTCGGCGGGGTCGATGAACCTGACCCCGGCGGGCGCTCCGGTGGGCGCGCGGCCGATGAGGATCGGCTCAAGCACTTCCTCGCGCGCAAGGCGGGCGGCGGCGTGGAGCACGCGCCCGTCGTCCCCCTCCGGGAACACGATTCTACGCTTCGTGTTGAGCCGGCGCAGACGATCGACCTGGGACGCCATGAACACGGCCGCACTTTCCGGGGTGTGCATAGAAGCTTCTTTATTGTAGCGTTCCGGTGAAGTCGAGAATCAGGTGTGCCAATGGACTGCTTCCTGATTGGGAGTGGGGCAGCCCCTCGGGCTGCGCCGGCCTCTCAGGCCGGCCACGCAGGCGGGCTGAGCGCCCGCCGCCGGGCGCGGCCCTGCCCCACTGGGCGGTCCTGCCCGGTGTGCATTTTCGTCACCTTTGGTGGGCCGCAGGCCCATGCGGCACTCCGTGGAAAGTCGCCGTTTCATGCAGTTCCCGAGCCGCGACCGCGAGGGCGCGGTCGGCTATGAGCTGCCCCTGGCGCGCGTAGTCGATCGCTTCGGCGAGGATACGGGCGGCTTCCTGCGGGGCGTGGAAACCTTTGGATTTGTCGGCTGCGACGAAGGCGGCGCGCCACTGCGCCTTTGTCTGCATAGCGAGGGCGGGGGCGAGTTGGGATTCGCGGACTCCGCGCGCACGAGCGGCGTGGATCTCGTCGATTAGGGCGACGAGCGCGTCCTCGGCGCGGTTGAGCAGGTCTTCCGTTCGCCGCTGGATCAGCGCAACGCGCTGCCTCATCTCCTCCTCCGATTCGCGGTGGCAGGCCAGGCACGCCGGGCCGATCTGTTGGAGCGTGCTGCGGGCGTTGTGCTCCGTGACACGCAGGGCGCCGCGGCGAACCGAGGGCATGTGGCAATCGGGACAGGACGCTCCGCCGCGCGCGTGCACGCCCCGGCTGTACATTTCGGATTGCGGGTGCTGCGGCAGGAGGACGGCCGCGCCGGTTTCGGCGTTCTCCCAATCGCGATGGCCGGCGGCGGTGTAGAAAGTTTCGATCTCATCCATCGTGCGGCCGGTGGGGAATGCCAGCGCGGGCGCCAGATAGTATTCGCGGTGGCACTCGGAGCAGGCCACGGTACGCACGGCGCTCTCGGGGTCGTGGCAATCCGGGCAGCCGATGGGGCGCGAAACACCATGGCACTTGGCGCAGGCCTTGGGCGCGGGCCGCAGCTTGGGGCGGCCGGCGAGGATGCGGCGCCAGCGGGGGTCGGAGTCCGGATCGGATTCGTCGCGCCCCTCGAGCGAGAATGCGTGGCCGCGCTTCTCACGCCAGCGCGGATCTTCGGCGGCGGGGCGCTTGAAGTCGCTGGTCTGCGCGGGGAAGCGCGATTCCAGATCGCGGCCGGGGCGCGGCGCGGGCGCTGCAGGTTCATGCAGAAGCAACGGGGACAGAAGGAACGCCGCGACCGCCGCGACGAGCGCGATGCCGAGGTACTTCATCGCCTGCCGCCCAGCCGCGCTAGAGCACGATCGGCGGCCGTCACACCGCGGTACTGCGCTTCCTCGATGATGGAGAACCCGCTGAGGTCGGAGTGCGCGAAGACGAGCGGCCCCGTGAAACGAGCGAGCTGCTGTCGTTCTTCGCACGAGAGGAAGCCGACCGTGGGCCGCACCATCGCGTGCCCCATCCGCATGATGTCGATGCGCGAGACACACTGGCGTATATCGGGGTGGACGCGCGCGAGGTCGTCGAGAATCGCCTCCTTCCAGTAATGCCAGTCTGTTTCGAGCAGCAGCTTACGGTTGCGAGAGGCGGGGCCGTCGGCCAGCGCCCAGTAGAAAGTCCAGACCGAGCGCTCCTGGTGCGTGCGCAGCGACTGGTGCGTAGCCACCACGTAGCCGAGCGTGGGCGAGTCGTAGATCACGTTGTCCCAGGCGGGCGCGCCACCGCGATCGCGCGGCGGACGTTCAATGACGAGGTTCGCCGTGAGCCAGGGCGAGTACTCGAATCGCCCGGTCGGGGGCGCCTGTTCCATCAGGTATGGGGCGAGGAAAGTGGGCGCGGCGAAGATGACGCTGTCGGCCAGGTATTCGATGGCTTCGGTGAGCACTCGCAGGCACAGGCCCTCGGGGATGATGCGGCAAGCCATCGCGCCGGTTCGAATGTAGCGGCCGAGACGCTGTTCGAGGCGGCGCACGATCCAGCCGTTGCCTTCCGGCCAGGTGAGCGGGCCTTTTACGTCAGGCTCGCGGCCGGCGAAGTAGTGTATGCCCGCCCACGCGGAGGTTTCCGAGGAGGCGGCGCCGAAATCGTCACGGCAGGCGTAGTTCACGTACCAGGAGAGATACGGGGAATCGAAGCGCTCGCGGCGGAGCCATTCCGCCATGGAGATGCGGTCCAGCAGCGGCGAGGGCGCGCGGCCGGCGCGCTCCATTGGAATGGTGAAGTCGCCCGATGCGTGAAACTCCCGCATGCGTTCTTCGAAGCGGCGCATCGCATCGCGATCCCGGGCCGTCGCGCCGGCGCCAGGCTCAAGGCCATCCTGCCAGCGCGCGTGCAGGTAGAGGCGTTCCTGCGGCGAGAAGCACAGATAGCGGTCCTCCCACTTGCCGTCGACCAGCGCGCCGAGGTCTTGGAGCAACTCGCGTATCAGCAGCGACTTCGGGCCGGGCACAGGCACATAGTGCGCACCCCAGGGGTATGCGGTGATCTCGTTTTCGCCCCAGCGCGAAACGCCGCCGGGCTGCGATTCCATTTCGAGCAGGACGAAGTCGCGGAAGCCGCGCTTGTCGAGACGCCAGGCGGCTGAAAGCCCGGCCATTCCGCCGCCCACGATCACGAGCGGCACGCGAACGCGGCGTGGCGGCATTTGGAACGGTCCACCGCTGCGCAGCCTGTGGCCGGGGCGGTCGGACTCGTTGACGAACGAGCCGGTGATGGGGCGGCCGGCCTTCGGCCAAAGGCCGGCGAGCGCGGCGCTGAGGAACCGGCGGCGCGGCGGCTTCAGTGAGAGATCTCGCTCCATTCGCGATCGTAGTAGCGCACCAGGACCTGGTCGTTCAAGCGGTTCGGTTCCGCGGGGACGGGCCCCATGTCGCTCGGGAAATCGAATAATTGCGGCACCGTTGCTGGCGTGAGGAAGCGCAACCCGGCAGGGAGGCGCGAGGGCGGACGGTACGGCGCGGGACCGGCCAGCACGTAGCCCCACTCGCCGAAAGCCGGCACGTAGGCATGGTAGGGATAGACATTCAGCCCCGCCTGCTTCAGCGTTTCCACGATGCACCAGTAAGAGCGGCGCGCGAACAGCGGCGAGGTGCTCTGGATCGCCGCGAAACCGTGTGGCGTGAGATGCCGGGCCAACAGCCGGTAGAACGTGGTGGTGTAGAGCTTGCCGAGGGAAAAGTTGGTGGGGTCGGGAAAATCGACCACCACGAAATCGAATGAGCCGGTTTCGTTCTCGAGCCAGGGGAAAGCGTCGGCGTTCACGATGCGGACGCGCGGCGATTTGAGCGAGCCACCGTTCAGAGGCGTGAGCAGCGGGTGCGTGGAGAAGAGGCGCGTCATTTCGGGGTCGAGATCGACGAGCGTAATGCTGCGGACCCCGGGGTACTTCAGGATTTCGCGCACCGCAAGGCCGTCGCCGCCACCGAGAACGAGGACGCGCTGCGCGCCGGGCACCGCTGCGAGCCCGGGGTGAACCAGCGCTTCGTGGTATCGATATTCGTCGCGCGAAGAGAATTGCAGATGCGAGCTGAGGAAGAGGCGGATATCGTCCTTCCACTTCGTGAGGACGATGCGCTGGTAGCGCGTGTCGCGAGAGAAGATCACTTCGTCGGCGTAGATGTTGTTTTCCGCTGCGATGGTGATACGGTTGGCGAATGCCATGCCGCAGCCGAGTGTGGCGAGCACAACGAAGCCGGCCGCGCGCAGGCCCGCGGTTCTGACGAGCTGATCGGCAAACAGGTAGGTGGACCACAGCGCCACCGCCGCGTTCACGATGCCGAACAGCATGGCCGCACGCACGAGGCCGAGCTTCGGAACAAGCACGAGCGGGAAAAGCAGCGACGCGCCGAGCGCGCCGAGGTAATCGAACGTCAGGACGTGGGCGACAAGGTCGCGGAACTGGAAGCGATCCTTGAGTATCCGCATGAGCAGCGGGATTTCGAGGCCTACCAGAATGCCGATCGTGATGACGAGCGCGTATAACTCGAAGCGGAACGCGATGCCATAAGCGAAGCCGAGAAAGAGCAGCGCGGAGGAGAACCCGCCGACGAGCCCCACCATCAGTTCAATCGCGACGAACCGCGCCACCAGCCCGCGCGTCAGAAACCGGGAGAGCCAGCTTCCGATCCCCATCGCAAACAGGTAGCTGCCGATGACGGTGGAGAACTGGAGCACGCTGTCGCCGAGCAGATAGCTGGCGAGCGTACCGGCGATCAGCTCATAAATGAGCCCGCAAGCCGCGATCAGGAAAACGGATAAGAAGAGTACGGCGGACAAGGTGTTTAGTTTAGCGCGGCCCGGCGATCCCTCGCCCGACGGTCATGCATGGCATTGAGCAAACGGTCGACTACACCCAGCAGAGCAAGCACCACCATAGCTGGCACCACGACGCCACTCCAGCCTATCTTTGAGCCATCATCGCCACCGGGCCAGCGGCTCACGGCGCGAACCGCGGGCAACAAGCGCAGAAGTTGCAGCGTGGCCACGCCCCATAGAGCACTGTGTCGGCTACGTGGCAGCACCAGTGCGACGACTGACCAGCCGATCGCCAACGATGTGATCGCCGCAGAGGACACCACGAGCCTGACATGGGAATAGTTGAAAACGTCGAAGCCGACGGCAGGGAATGCAGCAAGCGTGCCGAGCAGGACAACAGTATTTTCCACTGCAAAGAAGACCGGCCATTTCCTCGGCCGACTCAAAGATTCATTGAGCCCAGCAGGAGTCATTAAGCGATCTCCAAAGCGCACGAACGAAACCGGCCCAGAGCGCGCCAAGTCGCCTCGACGCGCTCACCCGTGTATCGCCGCGGCAATGATGATGCACATGCCGAGCGACATTGCGCCGATCAGCAGAGCCAGGGCCGTGTTGTGGTCCTCGACAATCTCCTTCCAGAGCGCGTAGGGCGTCAGCTTGTCAAGAATGGCGAAGGACGAGACGAAAATCACGATGCCGAGAACGGCGTATAGCACGGCATTGAGGATGTAGCCGGGATGGAAATCGGACATGTTCACTTTCCTCCAACGTGGCGCGGGTAGTACATGTAATGCGAGCGATATGCGCCGGGATTGTCGCGCACCGACTTGGGCACGTTCTTGACTTCGCTCACGCCCAGAAAACTCCAGCCGCGGTACTCGGCCACGCTCACGGCCGAGAGCAGCAGCACACCGTACAGCAGGTAAAAAGGATGCTTCATCAGTCGCCTTTGCCGCCGGAACTGCCGTAATCGCTCTCCTGCCAGCGCTTCGACTCGAACACGATCGAGCGAACGGTCGTGAACGTGGGCGGGATGAACAGCAGCAGCGCGGCGATCTCGAAAAAGCTAAAAGCAGGCACATCGCGCCGCACGGTGATCGAGTAGTCCACCGGAACGGCGTTCGGATCCATCTCGGGCTCGACGCGCAAATAGTAATTCCCTGCCGTCACCCTGGGGATCAGGATCGAATCAGTGCGGCCGCCCTCGGTCCAGTTTCCGTCGCTGTCACGCCCGGAGTAATAACTTACCTCGCGGCCGAAATCGAACGCGGCTCCGCTCTCCGCATTGATCAGCGCGAGGCTGAAGTAGGCCCAGTTGTTCGAGAGGTTGGTGTTGATCGTAAGCTCTACGGCCGAGGGCCTTCCCTTCAGCTCGAAGGTCTTGGTCACGAACGAAGGCTCGCCGCCGCCGCGCGGGGAGAAGCTGTATGTGCCCTCGAAAACTTTCTCCTGCGCACAGAAGGTGAGGGCGATCTGGGCGACGGTGAACAGCCCGGCGAGCAGCAGCAGGAAAGTCAGCCACATCCCTTTCACGCTGCCCTTGAACGGTGAGGGCTGGTTCGCATACACACCTGCCGGCCTCGGCGCCTTCTTCCCAAGGCTGAATATCTCCCAGACACGCGCGCCCGGAATGTACTCGCCGAGCGACCACGTGGTCTCTTCAGGCGTCGTCTCGGAGGAGAGCATGCGCGGCGGCGCGACGAAATCCATCGTGGTGGCCTTGTCGCCGACGCGCACCTGCCAGGGAAACTCGCCGAGCACGAAGGTGGTCTCGGCGGTGGCGGTCTGGAAATGCTTGTAGGTCGCCCCGAGATATTTCGCCGTGGGCTGTCTGCCGGCGGTATTCACTTCGGGCAGCGAACGCAGGACGGCAACGTCGTTCCAGTGCCCCTGGTATTCGGTCAGATACCGGAAGCCCTTGAACGGGTTGAACAGCAGGTACTCGGCCCAACTGTATGGGATGGCGTCCACGGTAATGGTGCGCACCTGGAACCCGACCACCTCGTACGTATCGCCGTGGAACTTGCCGCGGGTGCCGAGCGGGATGAGCGGCTGCACGCGCTGGCCCGCTTCGAACTTCTGGAGCACCTGCAGGTTCGGGTCGTTGGCGTCGAGCACGGAAAGGCAACTCTCGCAGACGATGCTGATCGTGTGCTGCATCGCCCGCCGCGTGAGGGCCGCGCCACAATTCGGGCAGTTCAGCGCCTTCACCTGTGCGGGTTGCGAGGTCGCGCTCATCTCTACCAGCCCTCGAACTGACGCAGGTTCTTGAGGTGGAGGTCGTCAAACTCCACTGCCTCGCCGAGGAACAGAAGAGGCTCGGGATCGCTGTAATCGAGCGTGGCGAAGCGCGTGTCGCGAGTGTCGAGATCGACGAACAGCACCTCATCCTTGTCCCAGTATTCGAAGGGCAGTTCGCCCTCGACTCCGCGGTATCGCGCACGCGTCAGGCATGTGACTTCGTACACCGCGCCGTTCCATCGATACTGCTGGCCGCGCACGACGTTCAATTGCGGCGGTAACGCGGCCATCGGCGTCAGGAACGAAACGGCGTATTCCGCCTGGGCATCCGATAGCCAGCCGCTCGCGCCGTCGCTGAATACCAGGTGCCACTCGTTCCAGCCGCCCTGCTCGTACTGATAGAGGATGCGTCCGACAACTACGAACGGGCGGTTGTGCCACACGCCCTCGGTTGCGATCTGAATGGGCGAGCTGTCGGCGGGCAAGTCGGCGACCGTGCCGACCTTGGCGAGGTCGAGGTCGCGGCGCACAAGGATCGAGCGGCAGAATTCGCAAACGGTCTGGACCGCGCTAGACCAGCGGAACCGGACCGGCGCGCCGCAGTTCGGGCAATTCGCGATTTTGCTCATCGATTTGGTAGGGCCGCTCGAGACGGCGGACCCGCACGCTGCGGGCCCCGAACTCGCGCTCGAGGTTCGCCCGGAAGTCCCACTCGGGGCGCGGTCTGCAGCAAAACAGATTCAGACACAAAGATCCGTATTCCGGAAAAGTATGACAGGCCAGATGGGATTCGGCAAGCAGAGACAGCCCCGTAATGCCGCCGGCTGCGGGGAACTGGTGCCAGACCGGCTCGGATACCGGATGCAGCCCGAGCTCTTCCACCATGCGGCCAAACAAGCGGCGAAGCTTCCCCATGTCCGCCAGCGCGGCGGGGTCGCAACCGTGCGCCTCGACAACCCACTCCAGGCCGCTCATGCCGCTACTGTTGCGCCGCTCCGCATTCCGGGCAGAACTTCGCCGCGCGCGGGATCTGTTTCCCGCAGTTTATGCAGAACTTACTCTCGGTGGCCGGAGCGGGGGCGGCGGCCGCCGGCCCTGCCGGTTGCGCCGGGGGCGCCGGAGGCGGGTGCGCCGCGTTCATCATCTGCTGCGCCATGGTGAGGCCCGCACCGAGTCCGACGCCAATTCCGGCCGCTCCGCCGCCTTCATTAGCCGCTGCGATCGGCATCGATTGCGCAACCTGGAACTGTGTGTACCGGCCCATGTCGCCTACCATCGCCATGCCGATCCGCTGGTCGAGCAGTCTCTGCAGTTCGTCGGGCAGCGAAAGGCTTTCCACGACGAACGTATCGAGCAGCAGGCCGAGATCGGCGAACACCGGCGCGAGGTGGCCGGCGATCCTTTGCCCGAGCTCGATCTGGTTCGCCGCCATGTCGAGGAACGGCACGCTGCTCTCGCCGAAGGTGTCCGCCATGCGGCCGACGATGGTGTTCCGGAGCTGGCCTTCGATGTCGGCTACCCGGTAGATCTCGCGGGTGCCGCTCACTTTCGGATAGAAGATCCTGGGATCGCTCAGGCGATAGGAGTAGATGCCGTATGCGCGCAGCCGCACCGCGCCGAACTCGCGGTCGCGAATTGTGATTGGCGTGGCCGTCCCCCACCGCTGGTTGACCTGCAACCTTGTGGAGAAGAAGTACACGTCGGACTTGAACGGCGACTGGAAAGCCTTGTCCCAGTTCATCAGGTTGGTCAGCAGCGGCAGGGTGTGCGTGTTCAGGGTGTACAACCCGGGGCCGAACACGTCGGCAATCTTGCCTTCGTTGACGAACATCGCCGCCTGCGAGTCGCGGATAGTCAGCCGTGCCCCATTCTGGATTTCCATGTCCTGCATGGGGTAGCGGAAGGCCAGAATTCCCTCCTCGGATTCGGTCCACTGAATGACGTCGATGAACTGCTTGGAGAGGAAGTCGCGAAGTCCCATTCGATCCTCCGGTCGAGCTATTTTACTCCAAAGAGAGTACGAAGGTCCCTTAAAAAGGTTCGTTTGGTTCGATCTGGCCGCCGGGCGGGTCGCCGGGCGGGTCGCGTTGACCGGCCGGGTTTCAGTCCCCTATACTAATTAGTTGGATCGTGGTGCTTGGTGTGTCCGCGATCGTAGGCCGATTCGCATGATTGCTTTATTGACGGTTGTTCACATTCTGATCTGTGTCTTCCTGATCATCGTGGTGCTGCTGCAAAGCGGCAAAGCGGCTGATTTGGCGGGCGCTTTCGGCGGCATGGGCTCGCAGACGGCTTTCGGCCCACGCGGTTCGGCCACCATCCTGTCCAAGGCGACCACGATCGCGGCGGCTCTGTTCATGGTCACATCCTTGACGTTGGCCATATTTGCGAGCCACGGTACGGGAGCAAGCACGGTTCTGGAAGGCCGCCCGGCCCCGGCCAGGCAGTCGGCTCCGGCCCCGCGCGGACAGCAGGCCCCGGAAGCTCCGGCGGCGCCGGCACAGCAGCAACAGCCCGCAGCTCCGGCGAAGAAGTAGTAGAATACATTTCAGTGCCACGTGCGGATGTGGCGGAACTGGCAGACGCGCAACGTTGAGGTCGTTGTGGGGAATCCCCGTGGAGGTTCAAGTCCTCTCATCCGCACCAAAACCCTCCTAGTTTAGTTTCAGCGGCTCCACACACAGGCTTGCCGTCTGTCCCCTTGAGATGTACGGTAATCTCAATTGTGATGCAGACAAACGGATCCGCTTCGATTGCCCCTCTCGCCATCATCCTCGTTACCGGCGCCTTAGTCGGCTTACTTGCATGCAGGACGGCCCCACCTTCGCTTTCTGCAGGCATCGATCTGGCAGGCATGGACACGTCCGTCGCGCCGGGTGACGATTTCAATGCGTATGCCAACGGCGGATGGATCAAGGCCACGCCCATTCCCGCGGACAAACCGAGCTACGGCATCTTCGCCAAGCTGGCCGACGAAACCCGGAAGCGTACGCTGACGCTCATCGAGGAGTCCGCCAAGGCCGCGGCGAGCGCGGATGCCCGGAAGATCGGCGATTTCTACTCGAGCTTCATGGACGAAGCGGCCATCGGGTCGAAGGGCATCGCTCCGCTGAAACCGCAGCTCGATACCATCGGGGCAATCGCGAATCGCCGGGATCTGGCCCGCGTGCTGGGCGGCCGACTCCGTGCCGATGTGGACCCGCTGAACAGCACGAACTTCGAGACCGAAAACCTGTTTGGAGTCTGGGTCGCGCAGGGCATTACAGACCCGTCACGCAACTATCCATACCTGCTTCAGGGCGGTCTGGGAATGCCGGACCGCGATTACTATCTGTCGACCAGTCCGCACATGGCTGAGCTGCGGAAAGAGTATCTGGCGCATATCGCGGCGATGTTCAAGCTGGCCGGGTTTGATGACCCGGCCGCACGGGCGGCCCGTGTGTTCGCGCTCGAGACGAAAATGGCGGCGGTGCATGCGACTCGCGTCGAATCGGAGGAAGTGCAGCGCGTGGTCTCGTGGAAGCGCGACGAGCTTTCGGCCAAAGCCCCCGGGCTCGACTGGCCGGCGCTGCTCGACGCGGCCGGGCTGAAGGACACGCCCGTTTTCATGGTGTGGCACGCCAAGGCGATTCCCGGCCTCTCCGCCCTGGCCGCAAAGGAGCCTCTTGAGGCGTGGAAGGACTGGCTTGCTTTCCATGCGGTAGAGCGGGCCGGCAGCTTCCTTCCGAAAGAGTTCGTCGAGGAGCGGTTCCGCTTTTACGGGAAGGTACTCAGCGGAATTCCGGAACTGCGCCCGCGGTGGCAGCGGGGCGTCGATTTCACGAATGTAGCGCTCGGGGAGGCGGTTGGCAGGCTGTACGTGGAACGATATTTCCCGCCCGAGACCAAAGTGAAGGTGCAGGCGATGGTGAGCGATATCGTGAAGGCGTTCGGAAAGAGAATCGACGCGCTCACCTGGATGTCTCCGGAGACGAAAGCCAAGGCGAAACAGAAGCTGGACACGCTCACAGTCGGAGTGGGCTATCCCGAGCGGTGGGTGGATTACTCGGGGCTCGAAATCGTCAAAGGCGACGCCCTTGGCAACGCAGAGCGCGCCGAGCTTTTCGAATACCGCCGCCAGCTTGCGAAGCTTGGCAAGCCTGTCCAGCGCGACGAGTGGTGGATGACTCCGCAGACTGTGAACGCGGTCAATCTTCCGCTTCAGAACGCGCTCAATTTCCCCGCTGCCATCCTCCAGCCGCCGTATTTCGACGCGGCTGCTGACGCGGCGCACAACTACGGCTCCATGGGTGCGGTCATCGGCCACGAGATCAGCCACAGCTTCGACGACCAGGGCAGCCAGTTCGATGCCGAGGGCCGGCTCGCCAATTGGTGGACGAAAGAGGATTCCGCTCACTTCAAGGCCGCCGGCGAGGCGCTTGCGGCACAGTTCAACGCCTACCGGCCGTTTCCCGATCTCGCGGTGAACGGTCATCAAACTCTCGGCGAGAACATCGCCGACCTAGCCGGCCTGCTGGCCGCGCACGACGCCTACCGGCTCTCGCTGGGCGGAAAGGCCGACGTCGTCAAGGATGGTTTCAGCGGCGATCAGCGGTTCTTTATCAGCTTCAGCCAGAGCTGGCGTTCGACGATACGCGATGCGGCGTTGCGGCAGCAAATCGCCACGGACGGCCACGCTCCCGCGCAGTATCGCGCCGATGCGGTCCGCAACCTCGACGCCTGGTACGATGCTTTCCCCGTGCAGCCCGGGCAGAAGCTATACCTTGCGCCGAAGGACCGGGTGCGTGTGTGGTGACGGCCGGCGACCGCCGGTTGCTGGCGGGCATTGCAGGCAGTATGGCGGAAGCGGCGCGCCGCAGCGGCGAATGGCTTGTGTGCCGGCCGGGGTGCACGCAGTGCTGCATGGGGCCGTTTGTCATCACGCAGCTTGACGCGCTGCGTTTGCGTGAGGGTCTGTCCGTCCTGGACGCCTCCGATCCGGCTCGCGCCAATCGCGTGCGCGAGCGCGCGGCGGCGTATGTTGAGGCCATCGCTGCGGACTATCCGGGCGATACGGATACAGGCGAACTGTACGATGAGGACAGCCTGCCGCCGGCAACGGAGGAGACCGCCTGTCCGGCGCTCGACACGGAGACCGGCCTCTGCGATCTCTACGCGGCGCGCCCCATCACCTGCCGGACCTTTGGTCCCGTAACGCGAATCGCGGACGACAACTTAGCCGCCTGCGAGTTGTGCTATTCGGGCGCCACGGAAGAAGAGATGGCGCGGTGCGCGGTGGACGTCGACGCGGAAGGCCTTGAAGCCGAACTGTTGGACGCGCTTGCGGAAGACGGCGCGAGCGGAATGACCATCGTCGCTTACGCGCTGGCTCGCCTTCCATGAATGAACAGCGGCTTGGCGGATTCGCGGGGCGCCCGGTGTTTTTCAACGGGGCGGTCTAGCCGCCTGTTTCGGCGCTGTAGCGGGCAATCAGGCCCGTGCGTACGGCGTGGCGATACACGCGCGTAAAGCACCACGACGCAAGCACGATGTAGAAGATCGCAAGTGCGGCGCCCCAGGCAAGCGTGGCCACCTGCAATTCCCTGCCCGCGACGACCGCACGTAATCCTTCAAACACATAGGAGGCCGGCAAGAGATGCGCAAGCGCACGCATCCATCCGGGCAGGACGGACAGCGGATAGAAGACGCCCGCAAAAGGTGAGATCAGCGCGGGAATCGGCCAGACGAACCATTCCGCAGCGGGGCCGAGCCGCAGCACGAGCGCGCTTGCGAAAACGCCGAGTGCGATTCCGAACAGGAACAACACCATGAGGAACGGCACGATGATGACGCCGTACGCGAAGAAAGACAGGCCAAACACGGCGGTAGCCAATAGAATCATCACGCCCAGCCCCACGGAACTGGTCGCGATGCCCGAGAACACGAGGCCGGCCAGGTACTCTGAGATCGAGAGCGGACTCGCGAACACATTCAGGAAATTGCGCGCCCAAACGTCTTCCAAAAACGCCATCGCCACGCCCTGCATGACGCGAACCAGAAAATCCCAGAGGAGCACCGCTCCGAGCAGTGCCGGAACGAAGTTGAAGCCCGGCGTGGCGACGCTGTTCAGATAACGCGTGATGAATCCCCACAGGACCATGTCGATGGCAACCCACGCGAACAGCGGGAACACGCGCGTGGAACTGCTTCTGAGGAGATAGAACTGCCTGAGGACGACGGCCGCGATGCGGTGGAAACTCATGGTAGTCAGCCGAGATCGAGCGTCAGCGGCTCGCGCGCCACTGCGATAAACAGCTCTTCGAGCGTTGCTTTGCCGTGCTCGGCGGGAAGCCGCTTCGGATCGCCTTCGAGCAGTATGCGCCCGTGAGAGAGGAAGAGAACGCGTTCGCACACTTCCGCAACTTCGTACATGTTGTGCGAGGTCCAGAGCACGCCTCCGGTGCCGCTGCGCGCAAACTCGCGGATGCCATTCCGAATATCGCGGGCCGTCGCGGGATCGAGCGACGCGGTGGGTTCGTCGAGCAGCAGCAGTTGCGGACGGTTGAGCAGGGCTTTCGCGAGGGAAACGCGCGTCTGTTCGCCGGAAGAGAGCACGCCGCACTTCGTGTTGCGAAAACGCTTGAGGTCAAGTTCGCCGATGAGTTCCTCAATACGCTCGTCGAGGCGGTCCACGCCATACAGCCGGCCGAACACACGCAGGTTCTGGAGAACTGTGAGGTTCCCCGGCAAGGGCGCGTACACGGCGGCGAAATTCGTCCGCTCGAGCGCCGCCGAACGGTGAGTCTGCAAATCGATGCCTGAAATCCGGATCGTTCCAGCGGTCGGCTCGAGCACGCCGAGGATCATTGTGATCGTCGTAGTTTTGCCGGCGCCGTTAGGCCCGAGCAGTCCGACAATCTCGTTCGGCCGCACCTCGAAGGAGATTGCGTCCACGGCAGTCCCATGGCCGTATTTCTTCGTAAGATCCCTGACCGCGAGTACCGAATTCACGATTTTGCAGATACCATTCTAACGGCTGACTCTCCCGGAGATACATCCACCGTGCGGTATCATCCGAACATGATACTCCGAACTCTGTTCGTGGCTGGGCTTTTGGTGCTGCCGGTCGCTGCCGGCAACGGTGTCGACGATGCCTGGAATCGCCTGCGTTCCCTGGCCGGCGACTGGCAGGGAGCCGATGGCAAAGCAGGTGTAACGTACACGGTCGTCAGCGGCGGGAGCGTCGTGATGGAAAGCATGCGGATGCCGTCGCCGCAGCCGGACATGGTGACTATGTACCACCGCGACGGTACGGGACTTGTCGCGACCCACTACTGCAGCATCGGAAACCAGCCGCGGATGCGTGCGCCTTCGGCCGACGGCCCGGCGATACGGTTCCGCTTCGCGGATATCACGAACCTCGCAAAGCCCGGCGCCGCACATATCCACGACCTCACCGTCACATTCCAGGACAACGACCACTTTACCCAGGAATGGACCAGCGTCGAGAACGGCAAAGAACACGTCGAAGTGTTCAAGTGGACGAGGAAGAAGAAGTAGTAATCCGCCGTAGACATGCCGCGGCAACGGTGCGTGATATAAATGGTGAACCATGCATCGGAACAACGAACTATCCCGCCGCGGCTTCCTGCAGAGCGCCGGAACAGCGGCGGGCTCCGTCAGCCTGCCCGCGGCGGCGGCAACCGCGGCTCCCGATGGCAGAGCACGGCTCACTGTAGACGGCCAGGGTATCATTCACGCCGAGACGAAGACGCTACAGGCGAGAATCGAGAAGGGCTTTCTCACCTCGCTCAAGAGCAAGAGTTCGGGGCAGGAGTTCATCCGGGAATTCGATCGCACGAAATCCGATGCCCTGCAACTCGTCTACCGGGGCAACGAACTGGTGGACGTCGGCGAACAAGGGTTCGGGAAAGTCACAGTCCGTAAGATCTCGGATCTCCGCGCCGACATTATCTTCCACAACTGGAACGGCGATGGCGTTTTGACAGTATCCGCGGACCCGGAAACCGGCGACCTGCTTATCGAACCTTCAGCCTTTTCCTCGCGTCCGGGAGTTCGGGCCTGCCGCTGGTTGTTGAAAGGGCTTCAGCCTGGCCTCAAACTTGTCGCCCCTTTCTATCAGGGCGTTTCTCTCGAACTCGAAGATCCGCTGATTGCCAACACCACCTGGAATTGGCCCCAAGGGTGGGAGGCCGGCTTCGCCATTCTCCAGGGACGCTCCGGCGGGTGCTGGATACACACCAGGGACACGCAATACCGCTACAAGCGCCTCCAGACCGGACTCACGGATGACGCGCGCGTTCTGGGCTTCGACACCGACGCTTACGGACCCATTGACCACAACCTGGCTGCCGGCGGTCTCGTCTGGCGCGTTAATGTTTTCGACGGCGATTGGAAGGTTCCGGCCGCTCAATACCGCTCCTGGCTTTGGGACGCTTACAGGCTCAGCCGCGAGGAACGGCGGCGGGAAGAATGGATCCACGGCCTCGAGATGGCGATCTCGTGGTGCCCCGGGGATGTCGAGATCCTCGAGGCCATTGCAAAGCGCGCCGATCCCCGCAAGGTCCTCATGCACTTTTCCAACTGGCGGACCGACGCCTACGACGAGAACTATCCCACATATATCGCCAGCGATGCGGCGCGGAAATTCATCGCACGGGCGCTCGAATTGGGCTTCCATGTCATGCCGCACTACAACACGACGGAAACCGACCCGAACAACCCGGTCTATACCGCCTTGCGCGACTTCGGGTGTCGCGACGTCGAGACCAAGAAGTTGCTGGGGTGGAGCTGGGTCAACCGCCGCGCGATCGGTGTTCCCGAATCCAACGAAAGCCGCCTCGAGTTTCGGGACAAGAAGGTGATGGTCAAGATCCACCCGGGACTTGCGATGTGGCGATCCATGTTGTGCGGCCGGATCGAAGAAGCGGCCCGGCAACTGTCGCTGCGGGAGATCTTTGTGGATGTAGCGCTCAACACCTTCAACCTCGACAACGCCCTGGTCGAAGGCATGACCACGACGGAGGGCATGAACCGTCTGCTCCACCAGGTGGGCGAGGTCGGAAACGGCCTGGCGGTCGGGGGCGAAGGTTTGAATGAGATCAACTGCCAGGGGCAGTCCTTCGCACAGGTCCACCTTTTCAAAAGCGGCCAGGAGAACATTGAAGGCCTGGAACGGACCGGCGGGTGCCCGCTGAACAACTTCCTGTTCGGGAAGCTGACCCGCTCCTTTGGCTACTCCGGACTCAGCGGAAAGACCCCCCGTGAGGAGTTGCGAGCCCGGATCCACGAGGAGCACGAGACGCTCGCGACGATCACCATCCGTTCAGCCGGCGAAATCACGAATCCGTCCCCGGCCGTGAAGCGCGCCCTTGATCGGGCGAAGTAGGGCCGGGCATGCCGGCCCCTACCTTATTGCGACAGTGCGGCCAACAGCATCGCTTTGGTGAAGCCGTAGCAGTAAACTGAACCGGCGAAGGCCCCGCCGCCTACACGCGCGTACTGGCCCGGAATGCCCCGCTCGCGGTCGAGGTCGATGGCGCGCGGGTGTTCCGGCAGGAGGCTGCGGGAATACTTCTGGCGCACCAGTTCCTTCATCACCTCAAACATATTGACCTGACCCTCGTCGAGCCACACTTCCGTGTAATCCACGTAGGGCTGGCGCACGGTTACATTGCGAAAGTGGATGTGATTGATCACGTCGCGCTTTCCCAGGTACTTGCAGACCGCCACCGGGTCCTCGCCCATTTCCCGTGCGACGCCGCAATCGTAAGTGATGCCGTTGTAAGGGCTCTTGACCAGATCGAGATAGCGCTTCCAATTCGCGAAACTGGCAAACATCTGCCCGGTTCCGCGCGACATCGGGGCCGGCGGATCGTTCGGATGCAGAGCGAAGCGGACGTTGGCCTTCTCCGCTTCGGGGATAACGGCCTTCAGGAAGTATTCGGCGCGTTTGAAAAGGTCCTCCACCGAGTGCGCGCCTTCCTGTTCGAGGGGAGGCAGGTCTTTCACCCGTGCATAGTTGAAGCGGGTAAGCCCGGAGCCGCCTCGTCCCAACTCCTCCTCGTAGCCCTCGGTCAGGCGGTGGCCGTAGAAGTTGTATTCGATGCAGGGCAGCCCGGCTTTGCCGGCGGCCCGCGTGGACTTGATGATGTTCTCGATCTCCTGGTCCCGGTTTGGCCCGCCGCGGATGATGTCGCGCATTCCACCAATCATGGCGTTTACGACCGTCATCCCCTGTTCCTTGAGCGCGCCGATGTTCTTGCGGAGAGCTTCCTCCGTCCAGGGCATTCGACCGCCGCCGCCACCGATGACATGAAAGACGCCGAGCTGCTGCAACGCCCGGTTGGCCGCCGCGTCCCTGCCTGCGTACTCGCAAATTTTGGGAATCCCTTTGCCCATTACGTCCATCGGCCACGCAGTGGCCGCACTGGCAAGCCGCGGGGTCACCATGGAGGCTACGCCGGCGGTACCAGCCAACTGCATCAGATTTCTGCGGGAGAAATGTTTGGTCACGTTTGGGTGTTCCTTTGCACCATCCATTCTGTCTCGCCGCGTCCGGAAGGGCAAATGCCAGCTGCGCGTGTGTCGCTAGCATGTGAATTGTCCGGTCCAATTAGCACGTAAAATGTCCGCACCACATCCACCCCGCTGCTCACACCTGACCGCCCTTAACGAGGAGCTAAAATCTAAGCAGCTTACGATGTGATTGTCGGAGGCCGGGGATGGGTTCCGCGGATGCGGGCGGACCGCCGGGCCGGGGCGGGTTCACCGGCTGGCTTACTCCGCTGGTGTATCTCTCGAATAATTGGATCAGCCAGGCTGGCGTGATCATGGTCACGACGGCCGTCGTGCTGTGGCTGTTTTTCCTCCCGACAACATTCGCCGGAGCGGCTACTCACCCTTACATCGGTGTGATGTCTTTTCTTCTGCTTCCAGGCGTTTTCTTCGCCGGCCTGATTCTCATTCCACTCGGAATCCGGGTGACGGCGGGCAAGCGGCGCCACGCGGGGACGTACCCGCGCGCGTTCCCTCCGATCGACCTGCGCAGCCACGAGTTCCGCAAGCTGGTTGCGTTCATCGGTGTCACTACCATCGCGAACATCGTAATCGGCGCCATATTCACATACCGTGCCGTGAACTATATGGATAGTGTCGCCTTCTGCGGTACAACCTGCCACACGGTGATGCAACCCGAATACACCGCCTACCTGAACTCGCCGCACTCGCGCGTGGGCTGCGTCGCTTGCCATATCGGCTCGGGCGCGTCCTGGTTCGTTCGCAGCAAGCTATCGGGAGTAGGCCAGGTTTTCGCGGTGGCTTTCAACACCTACCCCAGGCCGATTCCCACGCCGGTTCGCAACCTACGCCCCGCGCGCGAGACCTGCGAAGAGTGTCACTGGCCCGAGCGCTTCGAAGGCAGCCGGCTGCGCGTTTTTCCGTCGATTGCGGACACCAAGGACAACACGATGACCCTCACCGTGCTTCTCATGCACATCGGGGGCGGCAGCTTGCGCGGCATCCATGGCGTACATGCCGGGCGCGGTCCCATCATCGAGTACGCGCCTGCAAGCGAAGACCGCCAGACGATTCCCTGGGTGAAGTATAAGGACACGGTCTACCTTGCGCCGGACGCGAAACCGGAACAGGTACAGAATCTGCCCCGGCGCGTGATGGATTGCATGGATTGCCACAACCGTCCCACGCACACGTTCCAACTGGCGGAGCCTGCGCTCAACCAGGAAATGGCGGCCGGCAGGATCTCCCGTTCGCTACCTTTCTTGAAGAAAGTGGCCTTGCAGGCGTTGCAGACGACTTACCCGAACCGCAGCGACGCGGAAAACGCCATCGTCACGACAATTGAAAACTACTATCGCCAGAACTACCCCGAGCTCTACGGCAAGCAGCGTGACGAGGTGGTCCGGTCGGCAAAGGGCGTGGCCGGCATTTATGAGCGCAACGTGTTCCCTCACATGAAAGTGGGTTGGGGAACTTATCCCAACAACCTTGGCCACCTGAGCTTCCCCGGTTGTTTCCGCTGCCATGACGGCTCGCATGCCAGCGCCGATGGGAAGACGATACCAAACGACTGCGGGACGTGTCACAACCTGCTCGCCAGTGACGATCCCTCGCCGCGGATTCTGACTGACTTGGGGATCACACCGGCGGAAGCGGTGCTGCAGTACTGAGGAGAGGACGATTATGCCGCGTGAACGCATGCCCATTTCTTCCTGGTGGCTTCAGGGCGCCATCCTGACCTACATCGTGGGTTTCTCGATCCTCGGAGTTCTCGCGTACCTGACCTACGCTCACCAGCCGCCGATCCCGGGGCGCGTCGTCGACCCGCAGGGCCAGACGATATTCACCCGCTCCGACGTGCGCGAAGGCATGAACGTGTTTCAGCGCTTCGGGGTTATGCAGTACGGCACGGTATATGGGCACGGCGCCTACCTGGGCCCGGATTTTACCGCCGAGTACCTGCACAGAAGCGCCCAATCGCTCTTACGCACTTACAGCTCACGCACAGAAGCAGCCGCAGCCCTGGTTGCCAAGGAACTGCACGAGAGTCGTTACGACGCGGCGCGCGACGTGCTCCCCTGGAGCGACGCCCGCGCCGCTGCCCACCGCGAACTGCTGGCCTACTACGGGCAGGTATTCCGCAACGACGCGAGCCGCGCGGCGAGGCGAGCCGATTGGATCACCGACCCCGAACTGATCCGAAAGTTGACTGCGTTTTTCGCGTGGACAGCATGGACAGCGACAGCAAACCGGCCGGGGACCGAGTACTCCTACACGAATAATTGGCCGCCCGATCCGCTCGTCGGCAACTCGGTCACGGCAGAGGCGGTCACCTGGAGCGTGATCTCTATCATCGGCCTGCTTGGCGGCACGGGAGTGATTCTCTTCTTCTTCGGCCGGTACGATTGGCTGGGCTGGGGCAAGCCGAAGCGCGCTGTCCGGCTGCGGCCCGTTGGCGAGTTCGCACTCACTCCGGCGCAGCGGGCCGTTGTCGGGTTTCTGATTGTCAGCTCGGTGTTATTTGTACTGCAGACGCTGGTGGGAGGGCTGGCCGCGCATTACCGGGCCGAACCGGCGAACTTCTTCGGATACGACATCTCGAAGCTGATTCCCTATAACATCGCGCGCACCTGGCACGTGCAACTCGCGATCTTCTGGGTATCGGCATCGTACATGGCTACGGGCATCTTCATCACGCCCCTGATCGCCGGGCGCGAACCGCGCGGACAGGCCCCACTCACGGTCATATTGCTGGCCGCGGTGGCCATCGTTGTTTTCGGCAGCCTGATCGGCGAATACGCAGGCATCAGCGGATGGCTCGGATCGCCCACGTGGTTCTGGATAGGCTCCCAGGGCTGGGAATACATCGACCTCGGCAGAATGTGGCAGATCCTCCTCATCATCGGACTCCTGCTCTGGGTCTTTATCCTCTGGCGCGGCCTGCGCGGCACGCTTCGGACCCAACACTACGGAAGGATGCCGTGGCTGTTTTTCTATGCCGCTCTGGCGATACCTGTGTTTTATGCAGTGGGCCTGCTCGCGAGTCCGAACAGAGCATTCGTCATTACGGACTTCTGGCGCTTCTGGGTGGTGCATCTCTGGGTGGAGGATTTCCTCGAGCTGTTCACCACAGTGGTGGTGGCGTACATGTTCGTCCTGCTGGGGATGGTGGCGATGGAAACGGCAATCCGGGTGATTTACCTCGACATCATCCTGTATTCGATTGGCGGCGTGGTTGGGACGATGCACCATCTCTATTTCAGCGGCACACCGGCGGCACACATGGCGCTCGGTGCAACTTTCTCGGCCATGGAGGTGATCCCGCTGCTGCTGCTGACGCTCGAAGCATGGGGGTTCATACGGTCCGGTGAGCGGACCACCGGCGACATCCATCTGCACAAATGGGCTGTATGGTTCCTCGTTTCCGTAGGCGTGTGGAACTTCTTCGGCGCGGGCGTATTCGGGTTCCTGATCAACCTGCCCGTGGTGAGCTATTACGAGATCGGCACGAATCTCACCGCGAATCACGGCCACACGGCGATGATGGGCGTCTATGGCATGCTGGCAATCGGCCTGCTGCTGTTCTGCATGAGGTATCTGATCCGGCCGGATAAGTGGAGCGACCGCGCGGTAAAGGTCTCCTTCTGGTCGCTGAATATCGGCCTGGCGTGGATGGCGTTCGCCAATCTGTTTCCGGTCGGGATCGTACAGCTTTACCAGTCCGTTCGCGAGGGCTACTGGCAGGCGAGGAGTTTCGATTTCCTGATGATGCGATGGGTCCACATTCTCGAGTGGGCGCGGCTTCCGGGAGATGTGCTGTTCATTGTAGGCGGAGCTCTGCCTCTGCTATGGCTGTGCCTGCGCGCCGTGCGTTATCCCCATCTCGCGCGCCGCGGTCCTGATGAGAGGGAGCCCGCGCCGGAGCTTTATATCGAGGAATCCGCACGTTGACCGGACCAGGGTTTAGCGAGTAAATGGTGGTCAAGGAGGGGGACAAAGTGGCCGAGGAAACTCAGGGCGCACCGGGCAGGCCCGGCGAGCGCAGCGTAATGGTAATCTTCGGGGTCACAGGGGACCTCACAAAGCGCAAGTTGCTTCCCGCGCTATACAATCTGGCGAAAAAGAAACTGCTTCCGAAAGAGTTCGCCCTGGCCGGCGTCGCTATCGAGGATTTCAAGCAGGATGCGTTTCGGGAGCGGGTGCACGAGGACTTGAAGGAGTTCGCCTCCGTCGAAAACGATTGCCCGTTCTGTAAGTGGCTGCTCGAAAGAGTCTACTACATGCAGGGCGATTTCCAGAATGCCCGCACCTACGAGAGGCTGAAACCGCTGTTAGACGAAGTCGATCGGACGCAGGGCACGGGCGGCAACTACATCTACTATCTGGCAACCAATCCGGAGCTGTTCCCCAAAATCATAGAGCATCTGGGCGCAACGAGCCTGACGGACGAGAGCGGCGGCAACTGGAGGCGCGTCGTTATCGAGAAGCCGTTCGGTCACGATCTGGCTTCGGCTCAGCAACTGAATCGCGAAATCTCGCGCACACTGAAGGAAAGCCAGATCTACCGGATCGATCACTACCTGGGCAAAGAGACCGTCCAGAACATCCTGGTTTTCCGTTTCTCCAACGGCATCTTCGAACCGATCTGGAACCGGCGCTACATCGACCACGTGCAGATCACGGTGGCCGAGAGCCTGGGCGTGGAGCGGCGCGGCAAGTATTACGAGCATGCCGGCGCGCTTCGCGACATGGTGCCCAATCATATATTCCAGCTCGTGACACTGACGGCGATGGAACCGCCGATTTCGTTCGCCGCGGACGCCGTGCGGGATGAGCAGTCGAAGATCATGCACGCCATGCAGGTGATGCAGCCGGAGGAAGTGCTCACACGCGCGGTCCGCGGCCAGTACGGAGAGGGCGAAGTGGAAGGGATCGGCCGCGTTCCGGCCTACCGTGCGGAGCCCGATGTTGCGCCCGATTCCCGCACGGAAACGTTCGTGGCGCTGAAGATCTCGATCGATAACTGGCGCTGGGCGGAGGTTCCTTTCTACATCCGCACCGGAAAACGTCTCGCACACCGCAACACAGAGATCGCGATTCAGTTCCGCCGCGTGCCGTACGTACTGTTTCGCGAGACTGCGGTCGAGCGGCTGACGCCGAACCTGATGGTTCTTCAGATCCAGCCGAATGAAGGCATCTCGCTGCGGTTCGGGGCGAAAGTTCCGGGCCCGCTCGTCCGCGTCAGCGAGGTGAACATGGATTTCAATTACGCGGACTATTTCGGCCAGGAACCGAGTACCGGTTACGAACGGCTGCTTTACGATTGCATGATGGGCGATGCCACGTTATTCCGCCGCGCCGACATGGTCGAGGCGGGATGGGCTGTCGTCCAGCCGGTGCTGGACGTCTGGAGCGCGCTGCCGCCGCGAAAATTCCCGAACTATGCCGCCGGCTCATGGGGGCCGAAGGAAGCGGACGACCTGATCGAGCGCGACCACCGGCGCTGGAATACGCCTCGTGTGCTAGGATAAAGCTCCATCTTGTCCGAGCGCCTCAAAACCATTTCTCTCGCCGCCGCGCTGTTCCTCATCAACGCGTACGTGGTACGAGAGCTGTTCACCACCGAGTACACGATGCAGATGGGGTCCATCGAGGCGGCCTTCATCTCCATCGCGCGCTATGTGACGGAAAACTGGCGCGACCTGACCTGGTTCCCCCTCTGGTACGGCGGCATCCCCTATCAGAATTCCTATTCGCCGCTGCTGCACCTGACCGTCGCGGCGACTGCGAAGTTGTCCGGCGCATCGCCGGCGCTTGCGTACCATGCCGTCACCGCGGCAATGTACTGCCTGGGCCCGGTCACCCTCTTCTGGCTGGCCTGGAAGCTCTCGCGCTCCCGGACGTACAGTTTCGCCGCCGCGCTCCTCTACTCCCTCTTCTCGCCCTCCGCCCTGCTGGCAAGCGTCATCCGCCATGACTTGGGTGGCGTCTTCAATCCTCGCCGTCTCCAGGCGCTGATTCAATACGGCGAGGGGCCGCACACCACGTCGATGACACTGCTGCCGGTCGCGATCCTGTGCCTGCATAATGCGCTCGAGAAGCGCCGGCCCGTTCACTACCTGCTGGCGGCGCTCTCGATGGTCGCCGTGGTGCTGACCAATTGGCTCGGCGGGTTTGCCTTGGCCGCGGCGGTTCTCGCGTACCTGCTGGCGCGTGCGCCGCGCTCGAACTGGAAGACCTGGGCAACGGCCGCGGGCATAGGCATATACGCCTATGTGATCGCCTCGCCCTGGATCCCGCCCTCCACTATCGCCGCCGTCCGCGCCAACGCGCAGTACGTCGGCGGGGATTTCCGCATGACGGTCGAGCACCTGAAATACGCCGGCCTGGTCCTGGTCGCGCTCGTGGGCGTCGAATACGCCCTGGCTCGATGGAAGCCGCCCGAGTTGCTTCGCTTCGCGCTGGTGTTTCTGTTCTTTACGGCGGCGCTTACGCTGACCTGGGCATGGGCGGGCATTGCGCTGATGCCTCAGCCCGAGCGCTACCACCTCGAAATGGAAATGGCGCTCGCGCTGGTGGTGGCATTCGCGTTCAAGCCGTTACTCGAATCGATGGGCGGCAACCGGCGCGCGTTTCTGGCCGCGGGGTTCCTGCTGTTCGCGTTTTTTCAGGTAAAGACATACCGCGGGTACGCGAAGTACCACGCGCGTCCGATCGATATCCGCACAACCTTGGAATACAAGGCCGCACAGTGGTTCGATCGGAACATGCAGGGCCGGCGGGTGTACGCGCCCGCAGCGGTCAGTTTCTGGATGAACGCTTTCACCGACACTCCGCAGTACGGAGGCGGCTTCGACCAGGGCATGACGAATCGCAATGAGGCCGCGGTGGCCTACCAGGTCTACACCGGCGAGGGGGCTGATAAGGAGGGCGAGGTCGCCGCCGCGTGGCTGCGGGCCTTCGGAGTACACGCCGTGATGACGGGCGGCCCGAAGAGCGCGTCGGCCTACAAGCCGTTCCGCAACGCGCGCAAGTTCGAAGGACTGTTCAAGGAAGTCTGGCGCGAAGGTGACGACGCCATCTATGAAATCCCGGCGCGCTCGCGCTCGCTCGCGCACGTGGTTCGCACCGGGGATCTGCCTTCCCGCAAGCCGGCCGGCGGGCTGGACATCGAGCCGCTCGCGCCGTACCTCGCCGCGCTGGAGAATCCCGCTCTGCCCCTGGCCGATTTCCGCTGGCGCAACCGTCACGAAGCCGAAGTCTCCGCCGGTTTCGGGAAGGGCGATCTGCTGTCGGTCCAGATCTCGCATCACCCCGGCTGGCGGGCGACAGTGGCCGGCCAACCGCGGCGCGCCTACAGTGACAACCTCGGGCAGTTGGTGATCGAACCCGGCTGCACGGGCCCTTGCACGGTGAACCTCTCCTACGACGGCGGCCTTGAAATGCTCGTGGCGCGCCTGCTGAGTTGGGCGGCGCTCATTGCCGGCCTGGCGCTCGCCGCGATGCAGGAGCGTAGACTGGTCTTGTGGTCCCGACCGCAACGCGGGAAACGCAGATTGAGCGTCTGAAAAGCAGCCGTTTCGACGTGCTCATCCTGGGCGGCGGCATCAACGGAGCCGGCGTCGCGCGCGATCTTGCACTGCGGGCCGCGGAAACCGGCCACCCGTTCGCAGTCGCACTTGTCGAGCAGGGCCACTTCGCGTCCGGAACCAGCAGCCGCAACTCGCAGTTGATTCACGGCGGCCTGCGGTACCTCAAGAGCGTCGAGTTCCACCTCGTACGTGAAGCCTTGCGCGAGCGCGCAACGTTGCTCCGACTCGCGCCCGGTTACGTCCATCCGCTCCGATTCCTCATGCCCATTTACGGCTGGTTCGGCAGGTTCTACTACGGCGCGGGCCTCTCGATTTACGACCGCCTGGCTGGCCGCTCTCAAATCGAGCCCCACCGTATGCTGTCCAGGGACGAGGTCCAACAGTTCGAACCGGGGCTCGCCCGCGAAAACCTCTCCGGCGGCGCGCTGTTTTCCGATGGCCGCGTCAACTCGGCCCGGTTCGTGCTGGCAAACATCCTGGACGCGATTCATTACGGCGCGACCGCGGTCAACTATGTACGCGCCGAAAGCTGGGAACGCGAGGGCGAAGGCTGGCGCATCTTCCTCCGCGACACCCTGTCGGGCGAAACCTTCACCACCCGGGCCCTGAAACTCGTGGATACCACCGGTCCCTGGAGCCGCACCGCCGGATTGCGGCTCGTGCGCGGCTCGCACCTGGTCTTCCCTCGCCTGAACGAAAGCGATCACGCGATTGCATGGTTCGAGGAAACCGGGCGGATCGTCTTCGTCATCCCCTGGGGGGAACGCGGCCAGCTAAGCCTGGTGGGCACGACCGACGTCGATCACCAAAGCGGACCGGACGACGTCCGCATTTCCGTGGAAGAAGCCGAGTACCTGCTCGGAGTCGTGAACAGGCTGTTTCCCGCGGCCCGTGCCCGGCCGCTCGCCGGTTTCAGTTCACTCCGCCCGCTGTTGCGTGACGAATCGGCCTCCGCGACGCGAACCAGCCGCGAGCACCGCATCTGGAATTCCGCTGACGGCGTTCTACATGTCGCGGGCGGCAAGTACACCACTTACCGCCTGATGAGCGAGGAAGCGGCCGATCTTGTTGCCCGGGAGATCGCACCGCCGCTCGACGGCCTGCACCCCACCCGCCGCACGCCTTTCGGTGCCGATCCCCTTCCCCAACACCGGTCCGAACGAATCCATTTCGCCGTGCGCAACGAGATGGCACGCCGCCTCCCGGACCTGATGTTCGTTACGACCTGCTTGGGATATGAGCAACAATGGGATCGAGAGGGGCTGGAAGCCTACGCCCGCGAGATGGGCGGTTTGCTGGGGTGGAACCAGCCGCGAATGGAACAGGAAATCGAGAACGTGCTATGGCAATCGGCAGTGCCAGGTCGCTAGCCCGGCGCGCCCGCGAGACGCGCTTTCGCCGCCTGGCACGGGTGTTCCTGCGCATGTTGAGAGGCGCCCTGGTAGCCACCTTCAACGACGGCTGCCTCGGCACTGCAAAGAGCGCCGCCTACTCATCGCTGCTGGCGTTCTTCCCGCTGCTCGCCACGGTCGCCACCATTCTGGTCCGCGCCCGCGCGGATTTCGTATCGCGGCAGATCTCGACTTTCCTCTCGGAAGTGCTGCCGCCCGGCACCGAGGACCTGGTGTTTTACTACTTTGCCGTCCGGGGAAAACAGCCCTTTCTGATTCCGCTCACGGGAAGCCTGCTTTCGATCTGGGCGGCATCGGGCGCAATCGTAAGCCTGATTGAAGGATTCACGGCCGCCTACCGTATCCCGACCGCCAGATCCTTTCTGCACCAGCGCATGATCGCGCTTTCGCTCGTATTCTCGGCCGCGATTCCGGCGCTCATCGCTTCGGTGATGCTTCTGTTCGGCGCGCGTGCGCAGCGCACCATCGTCTCCCTGCTCGGGTTGCTGCCCTCGGGAGCGGAACTGAGCGGCTGGGTTCTGGTCTTTGGGTCGCTCTTGCGCTATCTGATCGCCCTGGGCGCGATCGTCTTCGGCGCGGCAATCCTCTACCGCTACGGCCCGAACCGGCCGCAGCAATGGAGACGCGTTTGGCCGGGCGCGGTGCTGGCTACGGTGCTGTGGCTCGGCGCGACATCGCTGTTCGGCTGGTACGTCCGCCACATCGTGAACTACAACGTGATTTACGGCAGTTTCGCCACGGTAATCATGTTGCTCGTCTGGATGTACGTGCTTGCTGTGATCGCCTTCATCGGTTGCGAGTTCAATGCCGAGCACGAGCGTGCCGAAGCCCGCAACACTGCGTTTACGCAACGGCCTCTTTGACCGGCTCCGGCCGGGCGAACAAACTGGCCTCCTCCTGCGTCTTAAGAGTGAGAATGCCTGGGTTTCCCAATCTGCGGCGTGTGCGGCCCGCGCGGCGCTCATTCGCTCCGCGCCCCGCCGGCGTGCGCCCGAGTGCCGCCCCTCCCGAGCATGATATGCAGAAGGTGCTGACCGCGCTCGCCGAGCAGTTCGAGCGCGGCGCCACCCTCGCGCGCGACCATGCCGCCGGCGTTTTCGGCCCCGATGACGACGACCCCTGGGCCACCCCGGACCTCCGCTGATCCTGAGATCGCCGCGCTGTATCGTGATCTTAAGGGGGATGCTTTCATGCAAGCTGTCGTTTTTCACGGAGTCGGAGACATTCGGCTGGACGATGTACGCGAGCCGACGATCAAGGAGCCGACCGACGCCATTGTGAGGCTTACCGCATCGGCCATCTGCGGGACCGATTTGCATATGGTCAGGGGGACCATGGGCGAGATGAAGCCCGGCACGATCATGGGACATGAAGGTGTCGGGGTAGTCGAAGAACTCGGTCCTGGCGTCCGCGACTTCAGACCCGGAGATCGCGTGGTGATTCCGTCAACCATCGCGTGCGGGTACTGCAGTTACTGCCGCGCCGGCTATTTTTCACAGTGCGACAACGCCAACCCGTCCGGCCGCACGGCCGGCACGGCGTTTTTCGGTGGACCCGCAACTACCGGGCCTTTCGACGGGCTTCAGGCTGAGAAGGCACGCATACCATTCGCGAACGTGGGAATGGTCAAACTTCCGGATGAAGTCACGGACGACGAGGCCATCATGCTCTCGGATATCTTCCCGACCGGCTATTTCGGAGCCAAGCTGGCCGAGATCAAAAAGGGCGACGTAGTGGCCGTGTTCGGATGCGGTCCCGTGGGCCAGTTCGCCATCGCCGGCGCTCAGTTGCTGGGGGCGACGCGGGTACTCGCGGTGGATTCCATTCCTTCCCGCCTGGACATGGCCCGCGCTCAGGGCGCCGAAACGATCAACTACGAAGAAGAAGACCCGGTGGAGGCAATCCGCGAACTCACGGGTGGAATCGGCCCGGATCGCGTCATTGATGCCGTCGGGATCGATGCAAACCGGCCGCATCGCGGCCCGGCTTCCAAGCAGGCGGAAGAGCAGGCCGCTCCCAAGGAACCCAACTGGCATCCCGGCGACGCTCCCGGCCAGGCGCTCGAGTGGGGAGTGAAGTGCCTGGCGAAAGCCGGCACGCTGTCGATCATCGGCGTCTATCCGGAGACAATGAACACGTTCCCGATCGGCGCCGCAATGATGAAGAACCTGACGCTGCAAATGGGCAACTGCAACCACCGCAAATACATTCCGGTTCTGATCGAAATGGTCCGCATCGGCGCGATCGATCCCACCAGGATTCTGACCCGGATAGAACCCTTTCAATCGGCAATCGAGGCATACAAGGCGTTCGACGAGCGCCGGCCCGGCTGGGTCAAAGTGGAGCTGACGCCCAAGCGCATGCACGCCTGAGCAGGGGGCGCAAGGTGGGGTTACCCCTTCCTGGCTGCCGCTGGGCTTTGCCCGGTGTGGGTGGGGCAGGTCTCCAGACCTGCGCCGAGCGTCCACGCCCGGCCATGCCGCAGAGTGGACGTCTGCCCCACTCGCTGTGGCAGTGGACTGTGCCACACTGTGCTGCAAGACCTGGTTTGATGCCGTCGCCGAGTCGCGACCGCAAGGGAGTTCGGGCATGGCCCAACCGGGCGGCAGCCAAGGAAATGAAAATGCGCGATGGAGGCGATCCAGCACAGTGGGGCAGGGCCGTGCCCTGCGGCGGGCTCCCAGCCCGCCCAGCTTGGCCGGCCTGAGAGGCCGGCGCAGCCCGAGGGGCTGCCCCACTCTCAATCGCTCGACTGTTCAGGGCAGCGGTTTCGCGGTTTCGCGGGCGCACGCCCGGCGATTTTCGGGAGAGCGGTTTAGCCTATGTCTGAGCGAAATACAGCGATACCGCCCGCTCAAGGTCGGCTT
>JAEZIJ010000050.1 GCA_023436715.1 Acidobacteriota bacterium | reverse complement strand
ACACCCCCCCCGCGCGGGGCGCGGCACCCGCCGCCCGGTAAAGCGCAGACGGAACGACTAGAAGTACAGCTTTAGCGAGAGTTCGATGATGCGCGGAGGCCGCGCCGCATTGATCACGCCGAAGGTGGTGCTTTTGTTTACTCCCGTAGCGTTGTCGAACGAGGTGCCTGTGCCCATGCCGGAATACTGCGTGTGGTTCCAGGCATTGAACAGTTCGGTGCGGAACTGGAGCCACCGCTCCTCGCCGCCGAGGGGTATCCTCTTGCTGACGGCCAGGTTCCACTCGTTAACGCCAGGGTTGCGCATGATGTTAACGCCGGCGTTGCCGAAGGTGCCTTTAGCCGGCATGGCGAATGCCGCGGTGTTGAACCAGCGATCGAAGGTGCGCTCGCCCTTGGGCAGGTTGGGGTTTCCGACGACGTCGACCCGGGCGCCCTCAGTCGAACCGGTCCACTCCTCGGTGTTCACCTGGCCGAAGCCGGGCAGGAAGGGCGAACCGCTTTGCATGGTGGTCATGCCGCTGAGCATCCAGTTATCAAGCACGTACTTGGCCGGCTTGAAGTTCATGCGGGAGCCGACCTTCGGCACGTCGTAAACGTAGTTGAAGGTCAGGATATGCGGCCGGTCGAAGCCGAGCGGCCCGTAGTTGCGCTGCCGCGGGCTAAAGTAGGGGCTCACGCCGGAGGTGTCGCCGTCGGCCACGCCCAGCGTCTTCGAGAAGGTGTAGGAGGCGCCGACCATGAGTCCGTTCGTGTAGCGCCTGCTCGCGCCGATCTGCAGCGAGTTGTAGTTGGACGAATAGCCGTTGGAGCGGTAGTTGATGTCGCCCCAGCCGCTGTACGGCCGCAGGAAATTGTCCGCCAATGGATTCTTCGTGTTGGTCGGGTCCGCGTTCTGCGGGTTGCCGGGGATGTTTCCTACCGGGCTCACGAAGCGCGCGTACATCGGGATTGCGTTGATGTTCTTGCTGGCCATCAGGTGGCGGGAGAGGCCGCCGACGTAGGATACGTCAAACGCCCAACTCGCGATCTGCTGCTGGATGCCGAAGCTGAAGTTCATGGTCGTAGAGAGCTTCTGTTCTCCGAGCAGCATGTTGATGTTAGACGGGCCGAGGGCTCCCGGGCTGCTGGCGTACGTATCCAGTGTGCCGTAGGACAACGTTGGGCTGTAGGCCACCGGTGGGTTGCCGTTGGTGTCCATCGTCGGGTTGCCCTGCATGCGGTCCTGGAACATGCCGAAGCCGCCGCGGATGGCGGTCTTGCCGTTGCCGAACACGTCGTAAGCAAAACCGACGCGCGGTCCGTAGGAAAGGAACGGAACCGTGTAGAGGCCGTCGGGCGCGCCGTTCACGCCGCCGATGAACGACCCGAGCGCCATGGTGCCCGAGTTGGGCACGAACAGGCCGGCGAACTGGGCGGGGACAAGCTCCCCGGTTCGCGGATCCCTGGCCGCGCGCTTGCCGGCGGCATCGAGCGCAGGCAGATAGAGCGCGGGAGCTTTGGTCCGGTCATAAAGGGCGGGATTGAAGCTCGCGATGGTTTTGTTCTTGTCGAGCTGTGGAGGCAGGTGGTAGAACCGCATCCCAAGGTCGAGCGTCAGTTTCCTGCTTACGCGCCAGTTGTCCTGGACGAACCACTCCACGTTCCAGAACCACCAGTCGCCGTTCACGCGTGCGTTGGCTTCCGAGTAGGTGTTGAAGACGCCGAGCAGGGCGTTGGCGTAACCATGATTGGCGTCGAGCGGGTTGTTCGAAGTCCGGCCGAAGTTGAACGCGCCTCGGTAGTTGCCGCCGCCCACCTGGTACTTCTGCGTCCGTTCGATATACACGCCGGCCTTGAAGTTGTGAGAGCCGCTGACCTTGCTGACGTTGTCGACGAAGCTCCAGATGTTGTTGTAATTCTCGTACGGGATGTTCCCGAAGCGGACGTCCGCCGGGTTCGGGTTGCCCCCGAACTGTAGGTTGGGGATGTAATTGACCTTGTCCCGGTACGTGACGCCGGTCTTTGCGTCCGGGTACCACTGCGCGGGATTCCCGATGAGAGCGCGGTCCATCTTGGCCTCATCTTTCGGGTAGAAGTACAGGTTGTTCCGGCTCTTGCCGAAGATGAACTCGTTGATCAAAGTCGGCGAGAACATCTTGGTCATATGGAAGTTGTGGCCTTTGCCGGGTTGACCGAATATGGTGGGCGTCAGGTCGTAGTTCAGGTTGCCATTGACCCAGAGACCCCAAGGAGACGTCTGCTCATCTTTATCCTTGATGAACCGATAGTAGACCTGCAGCGTAGGGGTGATGTTCGAGTCGACGCGGATCATGTCCTGCCGCTTCGGATAGTTCCCGCTGTACTGGGCGCGGTAGTTGCGGTTGTAGAATTCTTTGGGATTGGGATCGACCCAATTGGGCTTGGGCAGGAAGTTCAGGATCTTCGCCCCCATGGAGTTGAAACGCGATGTCGGAATCTTATTATCCGGAAACTGTTTTCCCGTCAGCGGGTCATTGATCTGGATCAATTTCCCCGACCCATCGAAGCTCTGCGAGAAATCTCCGGCGCGCTCGAGCTCCGTCGGCATGTTGCTGAATCGCTCCCCGTAATCTTTCCTCATCCCGACGTATTCCTGGCTCCAGAAGAAGAACAGCTTGTCCTTGTTGGTATTAAACTTTCCGGGGATGTAGACGGGACCGCTAACGCTATAGTTGTTGATACGGTACCGATAGGGGTTCTTGCCGACCTTGTTGCGGTTATTGAAAAAACTGTTCGCATTGAGCGATTCGTGGCGGTAAAACCAGGAGCCGGTGCCATGAAAATCGCGGCCGCCGCCCTTGGTGATGACGGTGATGACGCCGCCGCCGTTCCGGCCGAATTCAGCCTGGTAATTGGATGTCAGGATCTTAATCTCTGAAATCGCGTCCATGTTCGGCTGGAAGTGAACGCTGGAGTTGGATCCGGAGTCGAGGTCGGTAATGCCGTCGATTGCCAGGTTTTTCTGGTTTTCCCGCTGGCCGTTGATGAAAGTTCCGCGGATGGCGTCCGGCGAACTGGTCTCGCGGGCCTGGGAGAAGTTGTCCACCACGCCGGGAACGGTGTTGAGCAGCGCGAAGAAGTCGCGGCCCTTCACGGCGATGTTCTGCAACTGCGTATTGTCGATGGTGCCCGATTTTTCGGCGCTGGCAAGCTGTATCTGGGCGACCTCGGCCGTCACACTGACAGTTTCACGAACTTCGCCGACCGCGAGGGTCAACTGACCGAGAGAGCGGATCTGGCCCGAGGTGACGACGATATCCTTGGACTCGATGCTCTTGAAGCCCGTGGCTTTGACCTTGAAGCTATATGTGCCAGGCAGTACGTTGGGGAAGATACAGCCTCCGTCACCGCTAGACGCCACAGTAAGCGAGGCTGTGGTTGCCTGGTTCACGAGAACACATTCGGCGCCTACGATTGCCGCTCCGGAACCGTCCGCGATGTTGGCGCGAACGGAACTGGAGATGTTCTGTGCGAAGGCAGAAAGAGTGAGCGCAAAGAGTGCGCACAAAAGCGAGCTAGACCGTTTCAAACAGACTACCTCCCAAAGCATAGTGATAGGGCCATGCCGCAGCCCACCAAAACTGCTCTGAATAGACTATTTGAACTTCGGGGACAAAGCAAGAGAATTCTTTCGAGAAGGCTTTCGAGAAGTTTGTCGAGAAACAGGCAAACCTGTTACTCGTAGTACTGCACCCTCTATTTAGTGGTGTACCTTTGTGCAGTGCGTACAGGCCAGGAGGCCTGTGCCACACCGGGCAAAGCCCAGCAGCAGCCCGGAAGGGCTGACCCCACTTGTACGGTACTTACAAGGCGAATGGCGGTAGTAGGCATATGAGACTGCCTATAGGTAGCGAGATGGCGGCAAAAGAGTCAGCCCTGGCAACCGCTCGAGCAGCAGTGACCGGGATAGGTGCTTATGACTCCTTTGTACTATCCCGCTTTCGGGCGATGCCGCCGAAGCGAACGAGATTCGCCGGCTTGGCGGCCCTGGAGCAATGGATGAGCCGGGTCTACCCGCGCGCCTGCATGCTCCGCGCCACGGACTGCCTGACCGCGTCGGCAATATCCCGGCGTGAGATGCCGAACATGTCCAGCAGTTCCGCCGGCTTCCCGCTGCGCGGAATTCGCTCGACGGCCAGTTTGCGCACCTCTACCCGCTCGCCGGCCAGCGCGGCCAGCACGGAGTCACCCAGCCCGCCGTGGGCGTAGTGGTCCTCCACGGTGATTATGTTGCCGCCCGCCTCTCGGCTGGCCTCGATCAGCGCTTCGCGATCGATCGGCTGAATGCTGAACAGGTCGATCACCCGCACCGCAATGTCTTCCTTCTTCAGCTCCTCGCAAGCGGCGAGCGCCTCAAAGAGCGTCACCCCGCCGGTCACGATGACGGCGCGATCCCGGTCTGAACGGCGCACGGTCTTGCACTTGCCGATTTCGAAGCGTTCGTCCGGTCCATAAATCACGGGCGAAGCCGGCCGGCCAAGGCGCATGTAGACCGGGTCCCGGCAATCCATAGCCAGCTCTACAGCCCGCCACGCGCTGGTTGCGTCCGACGGGTAAAGAACGGTGGTGTCCGGTTCCGCGCACATCATTGCGATGTCTTCGAGCCCCATCTGAGACGGGCCATCCTCGCCGATGGAGACGCCCACGTGCGTGCCGGCGAGCTTGATGTTGCTCTTGCCGATCGCGGCCATGCGGATGAAATCGTAGGCGCGCGTGAGAAAGCAGCCGAAGGTGGCCGCGAACGGGATCTTGCCCGCCGCGGCCAGCCCCGCGGCTGCGCCAATCATGTTCTGCTCGGCGATGTAGCACTGGAAAAAGCGGTCCGGGCAAGCCTTCTGGAACTCCTCGGTGTACGTTGAGTTCTTGACGTCGCCGTCGAGAACGACGACATTCGGGTTCGCGCAACCGGCGGCGGCCAGTGCGTCGCCGAACGCCTTGCGGGTTGCGACTTCCTGCTGGCCCGGCTTGTAGGGCGGGGGAGTGGTGTGCGGCGTTCCGGTTGGAGGCGCGGCTTCGCTTGCCGCGGCACGGGGCAGCTTGGGCGTCCACGCCACGATGGGAGTCTCGATCTGCTTCTCCAGGGCGGCGATCGCCTTTTCCGCCAGCTCGGGTTTCAGCGCCTTGCCGTGCTCGCCCTCTTTCCCCTCGACCTCCAGGAGCCCCTTTCCCTTTACCGTTTTCGCCAGCACGACCGTGGGCCGGTCTTTGGTCTTGATTGCCTTGTCGTACGCCTTCAGCAGCTCAGGGATGCTGTGGCCGTCCACCGCTATGGTCTGCCAGCCGAACGCCTCCCAGCGGCGCTTGTACGCGGCAACGTCGTATTCGAGAGCGGTCGGCTCGCTCTGGCCGAGCCTGTTGATGTCGATGGTCGCGCAAAGGTTGCCCAGATTTCGCCGGGAGGCCATCTGAGCCGCCTCCCAGACCGAACCTTCGGCGGACTCGCCGTCGCCGAGCAGGACATAAACGCGCTGGTCCTTGCCATCGAGATGGGCGGCCAACGCCATTCCCACTCCGGCGGAAAGGCCCTGGCCGAGGGAGCCGGTGGCCACACCCACGAACGGCAGCCGCGGCGTGGGGTGGCCTTCCAGGTCGGAATCGGAACGGCGGAGGGTAAGCAGGTGCTCGACCGGGAACGCGCCGGCTTCGGCCCAGGCAGCGTACAGGATAGGGGCCGCGTGGCCCTTAGAGAGCACGAATTTGTCGGCCCGGGGGTCGCGGGGGTGAGCGGGATCGTAGCGCATGACGGAGAAGAACAGCACGGACATGATCTCCGCAGCGGAAGCGCAAGAGGTTGGGTGGCCGCTGCCCGCGGCCGTGGTGGACCGCACTGAATCGATTCGCAGGCGGGCGGCCTTTTGTCCGAGCAGCGCGATCAGATTTTCGTTTTTGGCACTCGCCTTTGCGGAACGCCGGGGCGAAGGCGCAGTCTCATTGTCTGGCATCCTTGGAGTCCCTCCCTGAGTGAAATTCGCTAGCTCCATTGTGCCGCATTTTGTTTGCCAAGGGGCGGGCAACTCCAGCGCGCCGGGAGCCGTCTTTAAGTAGTAAGCTCTGAGTGGAGGGCAGCCATGAGGATTCTGATTTCGGCAGCGCTGGCTGTGGTTTTCTCAGCCGGCGCATTCGCGCAGCGTCACGGCGGCGGCCACGGTGGAGGCAGACCGCCCGGAATGGCTCCCAGAGTGTTTTCGCCTCCACTGTCGGTCGTGGGCACAGTTCCCTTCCGGACGTTCGGATCACCGTTCGGCTTCGGGAACGTCGTCTTCCCGGGAACGGGCAATCAACCGCCGGCGACCGATCCGTTTGCGTTCCCATCGACTTTCGCCTCGCGGCTGGGAGCGGTTGTCAGCGGCTTCCCGGGGTTCACCGGCGCTCCATCGCGGTTCGACGGCTTCGGCGGATTCAACGGCTCAGGCGGCTTCGGCGGCTTCGGCGGTTTCGGCGGCTTCGGGGGCGGCGTGCCGATTCCTTACCCCGTCCCGGTATACGGGGGCGGGTCTGACAACGGCTATGGGCAGCAGCAACCGAATGTGACCATCGTCATGCCGCCTCAGCAATATGCAAACCCAAGCGCGCCGGTCACAATCAACCAGAATTTCCTGCCGGACGGCTCCAGGCCGGTCATTCAGGAGTACGGACCGTCCGCCCAGCAAAGCGCTCCCGCGGAATCCTCAGGCATGCGCATGTACCAGGCTCCTCCCGGCTACCAGGCCCCTCCCGCCTACCAGGCTCAGCCTCCGGCGGACGACCCAATCACGTTCCTGATCGCGCTCAAGGATAGCTCGGTTTACAGCGCTGTCGCTTACTGGGTGCAAGGGGAATCGCTGCATTACGTTACGCCGCAGGGCAAACAGAACCAGGTGTCGCTGGCGCTCGTTGACCGTCCGCTTTCCGCCAGACTGAACGCGGGACGCCAAGTGGAACTCCACCTGCCGGAAAGCAGGTAGAGTTCAGTGCTTCCCGTTGGTGCCGTCGAGGACTTCGCGTAGCTTGCGCGCGAGCGCATCCGAGAGAAACGGCTTGTTGAGGACCGCCACTCCGGGCTCGAGAACCCTGTGCTGCACGATAGCGTCGTCCGAATATCCGGTCATGTAAAGCACTCTCACCTCGGGACGAACCACCGACAGACGTTCGGCGAGTTCACGTCCGCTCATGTTGGGCATCACGACGTCGCTCAACAGAAGGTGAATGGAACCTTCGTGCCGCTCGGAAAGGCTGAGCGCTTCCTCGCCGCTTGCGGCTTCGAGAACGCGGTAGCCCTGCTGGAGCAGCATCTTACGGACGAGTTTCCTGACTCCGTACTCATCTTCAACCAGCAGTATGACTTCCCGGTCGGCCTGAGGCGGGTCGCCGGCGTGAGTTGGTTCGCGGGAAGGCGTATCCTGGCCGCCGGCTCGCGGGAAGTAGAGCGTGAAATGGGCGCCTTCGCCCGGCTTGCTGCGGACCAGAATATCGCCCCCGCACTGCTTGACGATTCCATACACGGTGGAGAGTCCGAGGCCGGTGCCTTTGCCCGCCTCTTTCGTCGTGAAGAACGGTTCGAAAATATGGGCAAGAACCTCGGGAGACATGCCTGTGCCGGAATCGCCGACTTCGAGTACGACGTAGCTTCCGGGGGGAGGATCGGTGCTGTCGTCCGCAGGCGGGCCGAAGTCGACGCGGGACGTCCTTAGGGTTAATCGTCCGCCCGTGCGCATGGCATCCCGGGCGTTAACCGCCAGGTTCATAATCACCTGTTCGAGGTTGTTCGGATCGGCCTTCACCGCGCCGGCGCCCGGCTCGAGCACCGTCTTCAACTCGATATCTTCGCCGATGAGGCGCCGGAGCATGTTGTCGAGGGTCACGATAAGGCCGTTCAAATCGACGACGCGCGGTTGGACAACCTGGCGCCGGCTGAACGCCAATAACCTGTTCGTCAGCGTTCCGGCGCGCTCGGCGGCCCAGAGGATCTCCTGCGCATAGCCTCGCAGCCGCTGATCGTCCGGAAGTGAATCGCTGATCATCTGGCTGTAAGCGCCGATCACCGTCAAAAGATTGTTGAAATCGTGGGCTACGCCCCCGGCCAGACGCCCGATGGCTTCCATTTTCTGCGACTGGAGGAATTGCTCTTCCAGCCGCTTGCGCTCGGTGATGTCGCGCGCGATCCCCTGCACAGCGATCGGATTGCCGTTCCGATACACCAGGTGCGTGCTCATTTCAAGCAGCAGGCGCCGGCCATCCTTGCTGATGATGGTGAGTTCGTACGTCGCGTTGGCATCCCCGCCGAGATTGCGGGCGACCATCGCGTGAACGCTCTCCAGGTCCTCCGGAGCCACCAGTTGCGCGATGTTCATCTTCAGCGCTTGCTCGGCGGTATAGCCGGTTATCTGTTGCGCGGCCTTGTTGATGGAGACGAAATTGCCGTTCAAGTCGCGGACGAAGACAAGGTCCTTGGCGCCGTCGAACAATTCGCGATAGCGCTGTTCACTCGTCCGCAGGGTCTCTTCGGCTCGCCTCCGCTCGGCGATTTCGCCGGTGAGTTCCTGGTTGGTGCGGGCCAGTTCGGCGGTTCTTTCCTGGACCCGGGCTTCCAATTCGACCTGCGCTGCGCTGAGCGCCTCCTGAACCTGCCTGCGCTCGGAGATCTCATGCTGCAGTTTGCGGTTCGCGGCTTCAGCCTCCCTGGCCCTCAGGCCGGCCGTCTGTGCGAGCAGTCCGGCTGCGATGCTCAAGGCTGCAACGAGGCACCCCACAAGCAGGATGATGGGCGTCAGCATCGAATGGCTCCGGACTGGTTGCACGCGTGCTTGCCACGTCGTGCCCCAAAGGTCCACCGCGGCTGTGCTTGGCGGCACTTCCAGCGCCGGACCCGGATGCCGGGAGTAAACCTTCTCTCCGCCGCTGGAGATGGCGATGGAGTAGGCAGCGGGGTCCAGGTCTTCGACAATAGGGCCCAGGAGGGAATCGAGAGCGAGGACACCAACGATGTAACCCTCGAAGGCCTCGCCTGGTGAGAGCGGAACGACGATCAGCAAGACGTTCCGGCCGCCCGGCAAATGTACGGGGTGGCTGGCCGCCACGCTTCCGGTGGCGCGGGCGCGGTTGAGCGTGGCTCGCGGGGCCTCATCGGCGAAGTCGGGGCCTGGGCTGCGAGGGGAGCGCGCTACCGACCATCGTGTCTCGAGGGAGGGTTGAAGCCAGACGAGCGAGTGATAGGAGCTGTGGTGCTGAAGAAACAGGCGTGCGTCCGCCTCCCATTCGCGGCGCGTGATGGCCGTGTCGAGTTCCGAACGCCTGCCCATGCGCACCAGTTCTAGGACACGCGTTTCGACCTGGGAGTTCAAAACGCTGCCGACGTGTGCGGCAGTAAGGTCGGCGCTGCGGGTCACGTGTTGCAGTTCCGCAGCCTTGACGGCGCACCAGAGGTAAAGAGTCGCGGTGAGTATGACGGACGCCGCCAACAAGGGCGCCAGGCTTCTGCTCCGAGGCGTCCCGGCCTCCCTCCACGCGGCAATCATGATCCCGGCGCCGATCGCTGTAAATGCCGCGGCCGAGTGCCGGGCCATTGGCACGTACGTTCCCCAGCTATGCGGGGCGGTGACGCCGCTCAGATAGCTGAGCAGTGCGGCAGAGCCGATGGATGCGACAATCAATCCGAGGGTTCCGAGCAGCCATGGATGCCAGTTCGGGAGGCGCCTCATGCACATCAACAGGCTTGCAACCGCCGAAATCGAAAGACACAGCGCCACGCTGGTTGCCATCCTGCCCGGCGGAAACATGCTTGCTGAGATATGATCGCGGTGAAGGATTTCGTCGATACCCAGATTGGCCCCGGTGACGCCTTGCAGGAGGCAGAGCACGCCGATGATAGCAGTCGCCGCGCCGCAGACCAACGCCGGCAAACGGCTGCGGTATGCCATTGCGATCAGTCCGGCCCCGGCCAGGAGCAAGCCGAGGGCTGTGTTGTAAACCATGGGGGCGCCAGGCGGAACCCCGCGTACCAGGGCTACCGTTCCAGTGTGCCAGCCGGCCAGCACGAGGGCGGCGATGAGGACCGGGAGTGCGCCCGTGGCAACCAGAGCATAGTCCAGGATGCGGACGCGGGGAACAGTCTCCCCGCCGGAAGTGCCGATCTTCTGCGACTCCATACGCTCGATCCCCGGGCCTGCCTCGGAAGAAAAAAGTATACACCAGCTACACAAGATGGGCGATATGTTTGGGTGGAGGACTTGTGGCGAAACCTCGTAAGGAACACGCCACCGAGGAAGCTCTGGAGGAGTATGCCTTGGGCCGGCTTCGCGGCACGGCGTTGACGCGGTTGGAGGAGCACATCTTGATTTGCGAGGAGTGCCAGGACCGGCTCTCCGAGTTGGATGCTTTTGTCCAAGGCATCGCGGACGCCGACGGACTACTCGATTACGTGGCGTTTAATCACGATACGGCGGATGGAACGGTGACGCTGGAGGCGACTCGGTTGCAGGAACGTGTGTGGGAGGCCCGGTTCCGGGGCTGCAATCTTGAAGGCACGGGGACATTCCCTTCGTTGCGCGAGGCGTTCCGCTTTCTGCGGCGTTCCTTCGCTGAGATGTACCCCGCACACCGCTGCACACGGCACTGTGGGCGGGCTTGACCGAGGTCTCAGCACGGCTTCAGGCAAGTGGAAGGCCGTGGCTTGGGCCTTGCATCAGGGCACGGCTTCAGCCGTGCCGTAAGCCCTTGCCAAGCCACGGGCTTCAGCCCCTGCCTGCCGCTGACCCAGGGGCAAAGCTGCGCCCTCCCGACACCATGAGAAAGCTCGGGCTTTAGCCCCTGTCTGTGCGTGGCCTATGGGCCGGAGCCGCTGGACACAAACTGCGTCACCTGGTTTGAGGCAGGAGTTGGACAGGTTGGCCGGTCTGGAAGGTGAGTTGGGTTTCCGCGGGCACTTTGACGTCGTGTCCGCGTGTCAAGACCTGAGTTCCGGCTCCCGCGGCCGCGCCGGCCGCCGCACCGATGGCTGCTCCCTTTCCGCCCCCGGCGAGCGCGCCAAGCAGCGTGCCGACTCCCGCGCCGCCGCCGACGAACGTGGCTGTGCGGCGGTTGGCACCCAGACCCTGTGAGCCCTGCTGCGTGATCGGCCCGGAGGTCACGAGATATCTTTGACCGTTAACAGTGATGCTTTGAAGGTCCAGTGCCACTTCCGGCGTTCCAAACGTTCCGCCGCTCTGGACCTGCCTGACCACCAACTCCGCCGGCGAACCGGCCGGGACGATAGTGTTCCCTGATTGTCCGAAGATGGCCTGAGATACGACGGCAGAGTACGCCTTGCCGACAACCGCCCCCGGCGCGTTGCTCGAAGTGCCGGCACTGGCGTTGGTCGCGACGTTGATTGGCTCATTCGTGCGCACAGTGATTTGGGCGCCTGCCGGAATCGTCGGATACTGCCCCTGAACCGCCGCCTGGCCCTGAGTCTGGTACGGACCGTATGGCCCCTGCTGTGCCGCGTATTGGTTGCCCTGTTCCGGCTGGAATTGGAGCGACTGCACGTTGCTCATGTCATACGTGCGCATCTGGCCCGTATCACTCTGGAAAGTGAGTGTCGTACCCTGAGTGGAAACAACCCTTCCTGTGTCGTAAGTTCCATTGCGCAGCACTACGACGTCGGCCCACCCGCTCGACGTCAAGGTAAACAAAGCTGCTACTGCCACTACGAATAGCTTTCCCATAGTCCCTCCGAAGGCCTTATCGCAGCAATCCGATAGCCAACGCCGAGCAGCGGTAAAACCGCCGCAACGGC
Organism: Acidobacteriota bacterium; assembly: GCA_023436715.1. Lineage (GTDB taxonomy): Bacteria > Acidobacteriota > Terriglobia > Bryobacterales > Bryobacteraceae > Fen-330. The sequence goes on along the minus strand of JAEZIJ010000050.1, from coordinate 29,853 downwards.
AGGAACTTATGAGACCTCAGGGAGAAAGCCGGGCGGGGAATACGGCAAGATTTTCCTACTTCGGCAGTTACTGAACCGCGGGCGCCGGGGCTGCGCGTTCATGAGCCGCAGCTTGCAGCAGGCAAACTGCGGCTATTCCAATCAGCTTCACGGCCGCAGCTTGCAGCCCTACCGCGCCGACTTCGCGCGGAACTCCGCCCATCGCTTCTTCTGTGCTTCTGCTATCCGCTTGCGGGCGGCAGCGCTCATCTTCTTTCTCGGACGGCGCTCGTCAGTCTGTTTTGCGGGTGGTGCGGCGGAAACGCCGGTTCGGAGCAGCTTCTTTACCTCAGCTATCTTCTCGTTTGTTTCGGCTAACCGGTGTTCGAGGCCTTCCAGAGCCGCCTGCAATATTCCGGGGTCGATCTGTGTCCCACGGGGCATTCGAGAGGTCTCCTTCGCTTAAATAATTTTTCAGTCCAGCTTAAATCAGAGTTCAGTTGATTATATCCAATATCTTACGGTAGTGGTGGTACTATTCTCGGTAGTTAGTGCCGCCGGGCAGCCGACTTACGCGTGCCTATATGGTGACCTGGGCCGAATTGACGGACTACTCGGGCTCCGCAGAGGCAACGGTGCGGGACTCTGTTCTCCCGGCTCTCGGTGCCGTCCCGCAGAGCCTGGCATCCCGGCTCGGCACGTGTCGCGTTTTTTTAGTCCGCAGTCTTCCGGACGCCACTTCACGCTGGACCCGCAGCGGGGAGAATCTGAATATCGAACTGGCGACGGAGGATGTTGAACCTCACGATGCCGCGCTGGAATTGCTGCTGTGTTTCGGGCAGGCGATCTGGGATGTAGCGTCGCCGGAACAGAGGGCCGCATGGTTGAAGGTGCTCGAAGCCGAATTCGACGCGCAGGTCGGAGGCGAAATCGACGAGGAAGCGTTCGAGGAGAAGCGGCGGCTGCTCGCGAGCCGCACGCTTGCCCGGAGTTCGCGGCGCCTGCTTCGGTACGCGGGCGCTGCGTTCGCGGGCACACTGGCCGAGTACGTCCACGCACTCTGGCACGATGTCACGGTACGCATCGGGCCGGAATACCTCCCGCCTGAGTGGCTGCGGACGCGCCTTCAGTTCTTCGAGCGTTGGTTTCCACCGGACGCAGGCCGCCGCTTGTTTCCTGAGTAATGACCCACCGGAAAGTGGTGTTATAGATCCGATGCTGCTGTATGATCGCGGTCGGATCTCGGCGCACAATCTCCTGACCGCGATGGTCGATTCGCACATCCATCACTCGAACGCCAGGCGGATCGACGTTGACGCTTCAACGGTCGTAACATGCTTCTGGCACCGGGCCTCGGCAAAGTACCTCAGTCGGTGAAGATGGATGTTGACGACTCCGGGCAGATCATCGGGCTGCGGTAAACTTGTTTCAGGGCCGTTTATCCGGAAACCTGGAGATTCTCATGGATTTTTTCAACGTCATCGAGCAACGTCACTCGATGCGCAACTATACTTCGAAGGCTTTGGAGACCGAGAAAGTCGACTGCATCGTCGAGGCGGCGAACAGAGCGCCCTCCGCGGCGAACATGCAGGCCTATGAAATCTTCGTGGTCACGAAAGTGAAGCACCGCGCCGCGCTTGCGAAGGCGGCGTGCGCGCAGGGTTTCGTGCTGGCCGCGCCGGTTTCGCTGGTTTTCTGCGCAAACCCCGAGCGCAACTATGAACGGTTCGGCGAGCGTGGCCGTGCGCTCTATTCGCTTCAGGACGCCACGATCGCGTGCGCCTACGCCCAGTTGGCGGCCACAGCCCAGGGAGTAGGGACGGTATGGGTGGGCTCCTTCGATCCCGATGCCGTGCGCGAAGTTGTAGGCGCCGCGGAAGACATGATTCCCGTGGCGATTTTGACGCTCGGATACACGGAGGGGGAACCGGAGATCAAGGAACGCCGCCCGCTCGAAGATCTCGTCCACAGGGTATGAAACCTGCCCTGGTTTTGCTCGCGGCTTGTGTGTGCGCCCACGCGGCCGAACCCATCCGGCTGCACCCGGACAACCCGCATTACTTTCTGTTCCGGGGCAGGCCGGCGGTCCTCATCACATCGGGCGAGCATTACGGGGCCGTGCTGAACCTGGACTTCGATTATGTGAAGTACCTCGATACGCTCGCCGCCGATAAACTGAACCTGACCCGGACGTTCAGCGGGTCCTACCGGGAAGTGCCGGGTTCGTTTCACATTGCGTCGAATACTCTGGCGCCGAGGCCGGAGCGGTTCATCTGCCCGTGGCCGCGGAGAGGGATCGATAAGTTCGATCTCACCAGGTGGGATGGCGCGTACTTCAAACGCTTACGCGATTTTGTCGCGCAAGCTTCAAAGCGCGGCATCGTCGTCGAGATGAACCTGTTCTGCCCGCTGTATGAAGACGCGCTCTGGGACGTGAATCCGCTGAACGCGCGGAACAATGTGAACGGCATCGGCGAGGTGAAGCGCACGGAGGCGCTTACGCTGAAGGACGCTCGCCTCGTAGCCATCCAGGACGCCATGGTCCGGAAGATCGCGGGGGAGTTGCGCGGTTTTGACAACGTCTACTATGAAATCGCGAACGAGCCCTACTTCGGCGGCGTGACGCTCGAGTGGCAGCGGCACATCGCGCGAGTGATACATGAGACGGACGCGCGCGTGCTCATCTCGCAGAATATCGCGAACGGCTCAACGAAGATCGAGAATCCGGACCCGCTTGTCTCCCTGTTCAATTTTCACTACTCCCGGCCTCCCGGGAGCGTTGGCCTGAACTACGCGCTCGGCAAGGCGATCGGGATGAACGAAACGGGCTTTGACGGAGTGGAGGATGCAACCTATCGCATCCAGGGATGGGACTTCATAATGGCCGGCGGCGCCCTGTACAACAATCTGGATTACTCATTCACCGCGGGCCACGAAGACGGCACGTTCGCCTCCCCGCTCGGGCAACCCGGCGGCGGGAGCCCTGCGCTCAGAAAGCAACTGAGGTACCTGCGCGAATTTCTGGACGGTTTCGATTACGTGAGAATGGCGCCCCGCCCGGATGTCATCGCAAGCGGAGTCCCCGAAGGTGCGTCAGCCCGCGTGCTCGCGCAGCCCGGCAAAGCTTATGCGATCTATCTTCACCATGGGCGGGAGGTGAAAGACGCGAAGCCTAAATATCAGGTGGACGGCACGCGGCGGGACTGCACGCTTAGTCTCGACCTCCCGGCGGGGTCGTACGACGTAAGTTGGTACAACACGACCACTGGAGCGTTTGATAAGCGCGAGTCACTGGTCCACCGAGGAGGTCAGGCGACGCTCGCGCCTCCGCCCTACTCGCAAGACGTGGCGGTACGGATCGCCGCGCGCTGAGTACGTCGTTTCAAAGGGCAAGACCGCTTCCTTGCGGTCGCGGCTCGGAGCCCCGCTATTTCGAAACGAGCACCACAATGCTGCGGCCCTTCACGGCGTACGTTTCGCCGAAGTACTGGAACTCGTCGCCGGGGTCTGCGATGTCGTTGGGGCAGTCCTGGGAAGTGTCGGCGGCGACGAACCAGGAGCGCCCCGCGGTGAGTGGGAGTTCGAAGTCGAGCGCCTCCCAATACATGTTCATCATGACGTGTATATCGGGATCACCGTTGAAGCCGGCCAGCGTGAAGGCGAGCACGCGCGCTTCGGGATCGTCCCATCCGGGCGCATTGAGGCGGCAACCGTGCCAGGTGACGTCACGCATGCCGCGGTCATTGAGGACGCCGGTGAAGAACGCGTTCTTTCGTAACGCCGCATGCCGTTTCCGGAATTCAATGATGCGCTTCCAGTACCGCAGCAGGCCCGAGTTCTTTTGCACCAGGTCCCAATCGAACCAGCTCAACTGGTTGTCCTGGCAGTATGCGTTGTTGTTTCCGCGCTGGGTGCGGCGGACCTCGTCGCCGGCCAGCATCATCGGCACGCCCCGCGAGAGCATCAGGATGGTGGCGAAATTCCTGATCTGCCGCAGCCGCACCGCGTCGATGTCGGGATCGTCCGTGGCGCCCTCGGCGCCGTAGCTCCAGCTCAGGTTTTCGTCGATGCCGTCGCGGTTGCCCTCGCCGTTGGCGTCGTTGTGTTTCACGCTGTAGGAAACCAGATCGTTCAACGTAAAGCCGTCATGGCAGGTTACGAAATTGATGCTGTTGACCGGCATTTCTCCATGCGTCTGATAGAGGTCCGAACTGCCTGCGATCCGCGTGGCCAGCGCTCCCACAAGGCCCGCCTCACCCCGCACGAACCGGCGCACGTCGTCGCGGTAGCGCCCGTTCCACTCCGCCCAGCGGTCTCCGGGGAAGTGCCCGATCTGATAGAGTCCGGCGGCATCCCAGGCCTCGGCGATGACCTTGGTATCCGCGAGTTCCTCGTCGAGTTCGATCTGCCAGACCACGGGCGGGTGCTCGATTGGCGCGCCATTCTCGTCGCGCGCCATCACGGAGCCTTCGTCGAAGCGGAACCCGTCCACGTGCGCATGCTTCACCCAGTAGCGGAGCGATTCCACGATGAGCTTCTGCGCAATCGGATGGTTGCAGTTGAACGTGTTGCCGCATCCGGTGTAATCGCGGTAGTAGCGCTCGTCCTCGGGAACCAGGTAGTAGTAGACGCGGTTGTCGATCCCCTTGAACGAGAAGACCGGGCCGAGGTGGTTCCCTTCGTCCGTGTGGTTGAATACAACGTCCAGGATGACTTCGATGCCGGCTTTGTGCAGAGCCTTGACCATGTCGCGGAACTCGTCGAGGTGGCGGCCGCTCTCCGGGCTGACGCAATAAGCCGATTGCGGGGCGAAGAAACCGAGCGTGCTGTAGCCCCAGTAGTTCCGCAGGGGATGGCTGTTCACCCGGCGCAGCACGTCCGTTTCGTCGAAATCGAAAACGGGCATCAACTCGACGGCGGTCACGCCGAGTTCCTTCAGATAGGGAATCTTCTCGATCACGCCGTGGAAAGTGCCGGGGTGCTCGACGCCTGAGGTTTCCGAGGCGGTAAACCCTCGCACGTGCATCTCGTAAATGATGGTGTCTTCCATCGGGCGGCTGAGCGGTTTGTCGCCCTCCCAGTCGTAAGCCGAAGGGTCGATGACTACGGATCGCATCGAGGTAGCGGCGTTATCGAGCGGCGTACACGCGTCTGGGCGGCTCCACAAGGAATTCGTGTTTCCGCGCGCGTACGGATCGATGAGGACCTTGTTCCGGTTGAAGCGGTGTCCCGCGTCGGGGTCGTTCGGGCCGTCTACGCGATAGGCATAGTGCGCGCCGGGTTTAAGCCCGTTTACGAAGACGTGCCAGAAGTTGAACGTCTTGTTTTCGGCGGGGTCGAGAGCGACCGTCTGATACGGCTGCGGGCTGTCGTGACTGTCGAACAGCAGCAGTTCAACGCCCGTTGCGCCTCCGGAGAACAGGGAGAAGTTGACGCCCTCTGGGCCAGGCGTGGCGCCCAAGGGATGCGGATGCCCCGGAGCAATGCTATGTGCGGGTTGTGGAGCGGACGCAGCCATGGAGCCTCCTTGATATTCAGACTATTCTAGTAAAATAGCGCTGATCGACACCGAAACGCAGCGGGCGGAGATTGTTTTTTATGGAATTGCTGTTGATGCTGTGCGCGGGAGCAGGAGTCGCCGCCGGGATTGCCGCGGCTTGGCTCTACTGCCGGTCCGACAAGGCCGTGCTTGGTGAAAAGCTACAGTCGAGGGACGCTGTCGTCCAGGAACTCGAAGCGAAGCTGAAGGAATCGAAAGCGTGGATTGCCACTTTGGAGAAGCAGGCCACAGATTCCAAAGTAGCCCAGGCCGAACTGAAGACCCGGATGGAGCAGGAGCAGAAGGCGGCAGCCGAGAAGCTGGCTTTGGTCGAAGACGCGCGGCAGAAGCTCGCGGACGCGTTCAAGGCCCTGTCGGACGACGCTCTCAAGAGCAATAACCAGGCGTTCCTGACGTTGGCGAAAGAATCGCTGGAACGGTTTCAAGCCGGAGCGAAAAGCGATCTCGAGACCCGTCAGACGGCCATTCAGGAACTCGTGAAGCCGCTGGGCGAGTCACTGGAGAAAGTCGGCCGGGAACTGCGCGATCTGGAGAAGAACCGTGCGGAGGCGTATGCCGGCTTGACCCTGCAGGTGCAATCGATGGCGGATGCGCAGTTGCGGCTTCAGTCCGAGACGGCGAACCTCGTCACGGCCCTGCGCGCGCCCAAGGTCCGCGGACGATGGGGCGAGATGCAGCTCAAGCGCGTTGTGGAGATGGCCGGCATGGTGGAGTACTGCGATTTTCGCCAGCAGGAGTCCGTGACCACTGAAGATGGGCGGCTGCGGCCCGATCTCATCGTGTATCTCCCCAACGAAAAGCGGGTCGTAGTGGATTCAAAGGTTCCGCTTCAGGCCTATCTCGAAGCGCTCGAGGCCTCGGACGAAACTGTCAGGAACGAAAAACTGAAAGATCACGCACGGCAGATACGAGCGCATATCACGGCGCTCGCCGGCAAGGCCTATTGGGAGCAATTCCAGCGCTCCCCGGAATTCGTCGTGATGTTTTTGCCGGGGGAGGTTTTCTTCAGCGCGGCGCTCGAGCAGGACCCGTCTTTGATCGAGACGGGAGTCGCCGAGCGCGTCATCCTGGCTACCCCGACCACGCTCATCGCGCTGTTGAAGGCTGTCGCGTACGGCTGGAAGCAGGAAAACCTGGCGAAGAACGCCGAGGAGATCAGCAAACTCGGCAGGGAACTCTATTCTCGCCTTGGGACCCTGGCGGAACACTTCGACGATGTGCGCAAGGGTTTGGTGCGCTCCGTAGAGGCGTACAACAAGGCGGCCGGGTCGCTCGAATCACGGGTGCTCGTGAGCGCGCGGCGGTTCCGGGAGCTGAAGGCCGGCACGGAGGACGAGATCGAGCAGTTGGAAGCCATCGACCGCGTTCCGCGAATGCTCGAAGCCCCGGAAATCGAAGAGATGCGAGAGATTACGCGGGCTTGAAGCAAGGCTAGACTCCTGCGGGACAGCTTTTATAGCTTGAAAAAGAAGTCGCCCCGGGGGGACCGGCTGACGTGGCGCGACTATGAATAAGGCCTGGAGGAACGCATCGCGGACCTGCACGGCAGAGTTCATGGGGGAGGGTACCGGGCACAGCCGTCACGGCGAGTCTTCATCCCGAAACCGGATGGCCGGCAGCGGCCATTGGGGATCGCGGCGCTGGAAGTCGTACGGTTTCCGCCCAGGGCGTGGAGCGCTCGACGCGCTGACGGTGGGGATCGTGTGTTGGCCCGCGGCCAGGACTCCCAAGCGGTCCGCTTAACACGAGGGAGTCCTGGTGGAGCCTCATTCAGGTCAGTAGTAAAGCTTGATCCCCAACTGGAGCTGGCGGGCGCCGCGGCCCGGAGCGTAATCGGTGATCTGTCCGAACGTGTTGCTGCCGTAGTACTCGTCCGGCCTTCCGAAAGTAGGCGTGTTTGTCAGGTTGAACGATTCAAGCCGGAACTGTGCATACTTCCGCTCGGTGAACTTGAAGTTCTTCATCAGCGTGAAGTCGCCATTGCGGATTCCATACGTGCGGTAGTTGGGCAGCGTCCGCGGTGCAGTCCCGTAGACATCCTGGTCCGGCTGCGAAAACGCATTGGGGTTGAGGTACTGCTCCATACGCTGGCTCGCCGGCCCCGAAGTTCTGGGATCGCCGATCAGGTTGGGACGCTGGTCTCCGGAGAGCAGATCCGGCGAGTCCAGGTTGGGAACGATCGGGTAACCGGAACTGAAGGTCAGGATCGAGCTCAACGACCAGCCGCCGACGAGGGTGTCCGCGACCCGGTGCATGTTCTTTCCAAAGGCCCTTCCCCTTCCGATGGGCAGGTCGTAAGTGAAATTGACGATCAGGCGTTGCGGGATGTCGTATGTGGCCACAGCCCGCTCCTGACGCAGATTCTTCCAGTTCTGCAGCCCGGTGAAGCCGCCAAGCCAGTCGATATCCGTGCCCGGCGAGTCGGAGTCGCTGATCAGCTTGGAGATGGTGTAGTGCGCCATCATCGAAAGCCCGCGCGACATCCGCTTCTCGTATTTGAACTGCACGGCATGGTAGATGGAGTTGCCGATATACGGAGGCGCAGTGTATCCGCCGAGGTAAGCCTCGTATTGGGGATACGCAAGAAGCAACTGCTGGTATTCGACCTCGGGGAGGCTCAGCAGGGACTGGGGATTCTTGATGACGCCGTGGAACGGGTTGTTCACGAACTCATAGAGTGCGTCGCGGCCCAGTTTCCAATACATGGGATCCAGCTTGTTGCGGTTCCCGAGCACGTCATCCGTGCCGAAGGAAAGGTGCGTTCCTTTGGTGCCCGTGTATTGGACTTCAAAGACTCCGTCGCCCGGAACCCGGCGCTGGATAGAGAAGCTCCACTGTTGCACCTGAGGATTGATGGTGTACGGATCATAGGACTCGAACCCAAGACCGATGTATCCCAGCGGATCGCGGCTCGGGCCCGGCGGAATGGTCAACCCGTTCGGGAAGGGGTTGGTCAGAGTGGCATATTGCGTGAGCCCTTCGTCTCGGCTGAACTGAATCGAGGAACCCGAACGGAATGCCGATCCGACTTCGCCCTTAATCGAAGCGCGCGAAACGGAGTAGTAAATGCCGTATCCGCCGCGGATGGACATCCTGTCTCCGAGCGCGTAAGCGAACCCGATGCGAGGCTGGACGTTGTTGTGGTCGCCCAGGTACGGGCTGCGGCGGTTAGAACCGCCGGCGTACATCATGACTCCTTTCAGGTTCGGGAACTCCGGCACTTTGCCGGCCAGCGGTGAGACGGCCCCGTAATCGAACCAGTTAAGCCGGTCATAGCGTTCCGTGCGGGGGATGTCGAAGTCGTAGCGGACTCCCAGGTTCAACGTCAGATTCCTGCTGATCTTCCAGTCATCCTGGATGTAGGTTCCGAAGTACTTGGAGGCCGTGGCGGTGGGGTAATCCGTGTCAAGCGTACCGTCACTTCCCCAACCTAGCAGCATACTGGCGATCCCGTTGCCCTGGCTCGAGCTGTTCGCGTACGGGTCCTCGTTGGTGATGCCGCGATTGAAGGCAAGCCGGCCGGCCGGGTAACCGGGCTGGAAGTAGTTCTCGAAATACTGACGGAACTCTGCTCCGGTCTTGATAATGTGGCTGCCGGCTATCTTGGTAACGCTGCCGTTGATCAATCCGACCGCTTCGCCCTGCCGGATCATCGCCCATCCGCCCGGACCCAACGCGCGGTAGCCGGTCACCGAAATGTTCGGAAACTGGTACACACCCGTGGACCGGAACAGCGGCGAAAGACCGAGTCCGTTGGGATCGCTCGAATCGAAGCCGGTGCTGATCGGAAGATTCAGAACCCTGTTCCGCAACACGCTGGCGCGCACCGTCATGACGGTCGAGGGGCCTTGCGACCGGGTGTAGTCGAGGACGAAGTTTTGTGTACGGCTCGTCGTGTTGTTGTAGTTCCCGGAGATGTTGCCCCAGAGGTTGGTCGGGGTGGAATTCCCCCAATCCGAACTGTAGCGCCCGGTCAAGCGCTGCCTTTCGCTGATGTTGTGGTCGATCTTGATATCCATCTTGTCGCCACGGCTCGGGTTGGTGCCTACTTTGTAGAAGTTGTTCACGTGCGTGAGCGGATCGCCGTCCGACGTCGCGGCCGGATAGTACTTGAGCATCTTCTGCGCGATCGGGTTCTGCATCGAGGCCGGGATCTTGTTGCCTGGGAACGGGTGCCTCAGAGGCGATCCCTGGTCATCCTCGTAGGTGTCGAACGGGTTGTAGATGACTTGGAGTTTACCGTTGGAACGGAAGGTCTGCGAAAAGTCTCCGGTTAACTGCGGAACAGTCGGCACACTGGTCAGCAACCTGGTGGCGTTCTGCTGGCGTGCACCTTCGTAATCGACAAAGAAGAAAGTCCGGCTCCTTCCGTTGTAAACACGGGGGATGTAGACCGGCCCGCCCATGGTCCCGCCAAACACATGCCGGCTGAAATCGGGTAGCGCGAGTCCTTCCCGGTTGTTGAAGAAGCTGTTGGCATTGAGCGACGCGTTTCGGTAAAACTCATACCCCACTCCGTGCACTTCGTTGGTGCCGCTCTTGGTAACCATGTTCACGATGGACCCGCCGGTGTTGCCGAATTCCGCGCTGAAGAAGTTCGTCTGGATTTTGAACTCTTCAATCACATCGACAGAGGGCTGGTACTTCAGTTCGGTGATGCTGCTGTTCTGTTCGATGCCGCTAATGGCCGCGCCGTCGAGCACCACCTCCGCTGTCGAGTTCCGGTTTCCATTGGCGACGAAATTGACGTTGTCGGTTCCACCCGCGTCGCCTTCCGTGGGTACGACGCCCGCCGTCAACATAACCAGCGATAGCGGATTGCGCGACACCAGCGGTGCCGTTTGAATGGTTCTGTCTTCGATTACCTGCCCGTTGGTCGCCGCGGTAGTGTTCAACAGCGTAACGGTACCCTGGACCTCAACCGTCGTTGTCAGTTCCCCGACTTTCAGTTCGACATCGATTGTCGTCTGCTGCTGCACCTCCAGCGAGAAAGCAGGCACTTCGGCCTTCTGGAAGCTGGAAGCGGAAACTGAGAGCGAATATTTACCTGGTGGAAGAGCTGTAAAACTATAACGCCCCGCCTCGTCCGATTGGGCCGAGCGCTTCAGGTCGCGATCTATGTCGGTGACAGTGACCGCCGCTTTCGGTACGGCCCCTTTCGATGTGTCGGTTACGGTTCCTCGCACGGACGCCGTGTAAGATTGCCCCCATGCGAGAACCGGCAAAAGGACAACGGGTAAAAGCCCCTTGCACATATATCTCCCTTTCCGCTGCCCGGAGTTCCCGAGCAAGCTGAGTAATCAACTTGTACTCCAATTTGTCGTCGGCGGCAAGGGGTTTGATTTAGAAGAGTAAACCTGTCTACGGGAGTATGCGAAAAGTTACTCCACCCAGGCGCATCCCGCTGAGCCTCTGTCTTCACAAAGGTAAACCCAGAAGTTATTCGGCCTATGTGCGGCCGCCCAGGCCCGGCCATTGATGAAGTACGGTTTGGTCCACGCCTCGGTGTCGATGGCGTGTGGAGCGACTACCGTTACCGATTCCATCCCCTCCGCCGGGCGGCCGGTGCGCGGGTCAATGATGTGGGAAAATGTGCGTCCCCCTCGACGGAACGACTTCTCGTAAGTGCCTGAGGTAGAAATCGCCATATCTTTGAGAAAGACCTCGGCAACGGACCGGCGGCGATCCTTCGGGTGGCTGATCTCGACCCGCCAGCCGCGGGGTTCTTCGGGCGGGGCGCCCATCCCGTAAATACTGCTGCCCGAGGCCGTCACCAGGGCGGTAGCCAGGCCATGCTGGCGCAGGATGCCCGCCATGCGATCCACGGCGTAGCCCTTCCCGATGCCGCCGGGGTCGATTTCAACGCCGGAAAGGTCGAAGCTTACTGTGCCGGCGGTGTCGTCGAGGCGCAGGCGGCGATAACCCACCAGCGCCAGCGCGGCAGTAACATCTTCGGGTCTGGGCAGTTGCCCTCTTCCCCCATAAAACCCCCAGACCTTCACCAGCGGTCCCACGCTGATGTCGAAGGCGCCCCCGGTCTGCCGGCTATAGCGGAGGCACTCGGAAAGCAAATGGAACAGCTCCGGCGACACCTTCACGGGACGCTGCGCGGCGAAACGGTTGACCAGGCTCCACTCGCTGCCGGCTTTGTAATTCGACAGCATCCCGTCGAGGCGCTGCAGCTCGGCGAAGGCTGCGCCGGTCGCCGCCTCCATATCCTTCAGGCCGGTTCCGTAGACAATGATGGAGAACGTGGTCCCCATCGCGTCGCCGTTCTTTTGAAGGCGAAGCAACTCGCCGGATGCGCAGGCGGCCAACAGCACGCACAAACCCGCGGCGCGTCTTGTCATGCCGACGGCTTGGCCTTCGGCATTTGGTTCTTCCAGAAGGCCTCAAAATCGTAGACCGCTTCCTTAACGGGCACGCCCCGCACGTCGATTTTGCCGAGGTCGGCTGAGCCGAGTCCCGCGGCCTCGGCCAGCAGCATCATGTTATCCGCGTACTGGAACGTCTCGTCGCCGGGGATCAGTTGTTCCTTGGGATGGCCGTTGGGGTCTTTGTAGAGCCGGTAAGGAGCTTCATGCCGTCCGGCGCGCGGATTGTAGCCCATGGTCGCCATGGTCACCGCGTCGGTATTGACCACGTTCCAACCGGCGATCAGCAGGCCCGGTTTGATCGGCCTCGAGCCCAGTACCCACGGGCCCTCGCCGCCGACGGTGGAAATGATCCCGTCGTTGATTGCCAGGTCGACCGGCCGTGCACCGATGATGTCCACGACGATTCGCGGCAGGCGCCAACCCTCGTAGCGGTTCGATTTGGGATCGATCTCCGCCGGCGCGCCCGAAGGCGCCTGCACCTGGCCATAGTGGAAGATCCGCTCGCGGCCACCGTAGAGTGTTGTGGGCGTGATGCCAAACATGTTCTTGATGGCCATGGTTACGCCCATCTCCTCGTGACCTTTCATCTTGCCCAGGCTCACGAAGAAATCGCAGTCTTCGTAGGAGTGGTTGAGACCGAAAGCCGGGAAAACGTAGGGCTTGCTGTTGACCTTGACAGTGGACCACTTCGTGCCCTTGCCGAGCCCGTTCGTGTCCTCGAACTCAACCAGCGGCGCGGCGTTCCTCAGCGCCTCCACGTCCCATCCGCCGGACAGCAGTTTGTCCTCAAGGCGGTAATCCGGTCTTCGGCCGCCAGCGCTTTCGAGCAGCCGGATCCGCTTCGCGCCGAGCTTTCCCAACACGGCGGTAACCGCGCCCACCACCTTCGGATGCACCCAGTGGGTGTCGCCTGGCGTGTAACCTTCGAATCGGCCTGCACCGGTCAGGTTCAACTTGATGGCTACGGTCTTGCCGCGCACCTTGCCGCCCACGCCGCCAATCTGGTCGAACATTTCCGTGAACCTGGCGACGAGGTCCTCTTCATAACTCGGGACTTTCGCTATCGACACCGGCGCCGCGGGTGCTGACACCGCCGGGGCGCCGGACGCCCGCAATGATCCGGCCGCGAGACCGGAAACGCCGAGCCAATCACGCCGTGTGAAACCACCGTTGTTCATCTGTATCCTCCTATTCCAGAACCAATCCACCCCACAAGGCCAGCTTCGGGATGAAAACGTCCGTGCGGCCTTCCTCCGATTTCACTCTTACCGGGGAAGCCGCAGCATCCGGTGTATACAATGTCGCGCCCTTATAGATTCCATCGACGCGAATAGTAATAGCCTCAGCCGGAGCGCTGGAGTAATTAAGCAACTGGATCAGTAGCCGCTTTCCGGCTTCGCTCGAACTTACATAGCTGATCAGCGGAGGTACGTTGAATGGAACGACGCCCATGTCCTGCTGTGAAAGCAGGTCGCGCATGTCGCGGGCGACCGACGCCGGATCGGGATTCGCGTATACCGCCACCCGGCCCTTTCCAGCCGCAACCTCGGCGTATGAATCGTCCTTTGGGGGATTCCCCCAGTAGGGGCCGGCGAGCACGATCCCGCCCTTCTCCGCGAATTGCGTGAGGAGTTTCCGCTCCGCTCCGGACGGAGGATCGAGTTCGGTGGCTATCACCGCCCGAAAACCGTCAAGGGGCGCGGCGCCGAGCTCGGAGCGCAAGAGCAGGCGGTACGGAACCTGGCGCCGCATAAGCAGTTTCAGATACTCGTGCGAAACAACCGCGTTCGCAGGATCGGGAATCATCCCGACTCTTCCGTACGGAGCGAAGCCGCGCCATTCCGCGTGCCGCTCGGCGAACTCGAGCGACGCGCCCACGCTACGCCAGGTAGCCAGGGCGCCCGCGTCGTTGCCGCGCAATTTCGCGCGAAGCCCGTCGTCGAGCGCAACGATCCAGCGGCCTCCGGCGACGGCGGAATCCGCTACGAACCGGGCGTATTCGTCCGCCGAACCGCCGTCGGGCCGGTAGCTGATCCAGACCGGCCGCCACCCGGGCCCCTGGAACGAACGGACCAGCCAGATGTTGGATTCAATCCACGGCTCGCTCGAAGGCGCGCTTCGGATGCCCATGTCCGCCATGTTGCGGGCGCTCGGCGATACACCCTCCACGGCCGGTACCGGCTCTTTCGCCGCCTGCGGCGCCGCCGTTTCCTGGAGAATAGGGATGACCACGGCTGGGCTGTTCGCCGCTGCCAGCGCCGCCCGTAAATTCTGTACCAGCGTCGGTTCGTCCGGGAACTCTCCGTCGAGCACCAGGCCGTCCAGTCGGGCGTCCACGGCTGCCGGGACCAGCTTCATCGGGTCGGCGCCCGGAAACACCACACCCAGGATCGCGAGGCTCCGTTTGTGCGCTTCGGCGACATAGGCTTTCACGAGTTGCTGTTGCTGCTTCTCGATGGCCGCCTCCGCCTCCGCGCCCCAGGTAACCAGCAGGCAATTGACGGGTGAGCCGTTGAGCAGGTTGAGAGTCGCCGGATCGTACCAGTTTGCGATGGCGTCTCGAACGGCGGGATCGGCGGGTAGCGCCTTCTGCCTGGTGCGCCGGGCCAGTTCCAGCGGACCTCCCTCCCAGCGCGCCGGAATCCAGTCAGCCGCTTTGCGGATATCCGCAGCCAAAGAAGCAGTGTGCAAACACAGAATGAGCGCAAGAAGTCTCACGGCAGGCTTGATTATCTTTGATCGACTCGCCGGATGCAACGGGGGCGTTTTGACTTACGGCGCGCTAAGTGTGTATCGTCCAAATGGTGACAGGAGGCGCTCATGTTCCACTCCATCAAGAACGCATTCGAACAGTACGCCGGCGGCCTTAGCCGCAGGCAGTTATTCCACCGGGGAAGCTTCGTAGCGGCTCTCCCTGCATTTCTCCGCGGTTCCCAGGCGGCTGCGCCGCCGCCCGGCAAAGGCCTTCGCATCGGCCCCGGCATATACGAGTCAATCGGCGTTCGCCCGCTGATTAACTGCCGGGGCACACTAACGGTGGTCGGTGGTTCTCTCGAACTGCCGGAAGTAAGGGCGGCCAAGGATGCCGCCGCACAGCACTATGTCCAACTTGACGAGTTGATGGAAGGCATCGGCAATCGCCTGGCGGAGTTGACCGGGGCGGAGTGGGGTATGGTCGCCTCCGGGTGTGCGGCGGCGCTGGCGCACGCTACTACAGCCTGCGTGACCGGCGGCAACCCAGAACTGCTGGTGCAGGTCCCCAACCTGGCCGGTTTCGCCAAGGACGAGGTCGTTATCCCCACGCACTCCCGCAACCAGTACGACCAGGCGGTCCGGTCCGTCGGCGTAAGGATTATCGAAGCCGGCGACGCCGCCACTTACGAAGCCGCGCTAGGACCGAAGGTGGCGATGGTTTACGTCTTTGCCGGCCCAAGAGCCGAAAGCGGGTCGCTGCCCTACGACGCCATCTATAGCATCGCCGCCAGGAAGAACGTTCCGGTCCTGGTGGATGCGGCTGCCGAAATGCCGACCATCCCCAACGTACACCTGCAACGCGGCGCCACGCTTGTGGGCTACAGCGGCGGCAAGTGCATTCGCGGTCCGCAGTGCGCCGGAATCCTGCTGGGCCGTAAGGATCTCGTGAAGGCGGCGTGGGTGGCGAGCGCTCCGCACCACGGACACGGCCGCAGCATGAAGGTGGGAAAAGAAGAGGCGATCGGAATGCTGATGGCCATCGAGATGTGGACGAAGCGCGACCACAAGGCGGAGATGGACGCATGGATGTCATGGATGCGCAGCATCGCGGACCGTGTCTCCGGAATCGACGGCGTCACTGCGGCCGTGCGCGAACCCCGCGGATTGTCCAATCACAGTCCGGTACTCAACATCAGTTGGGACACCGCGAAGCTGCGAATCACCGGACAGAGGCTCGCCGAGATTCTCGACACCACAGAGCCGCGAATAGCCCTCAGCGCCGGCGGCGGCAGAGGAGGCCGCGCGGGGTCCCAAACGGGAGTCTCTATTACGGCTTACATGATGTCTCCAGGCGAGGACAAAATCGTCGGCGACCGGATTTACGCCGTGCTCAACGCGCATCGTACGGCGAAGGAGCCGGAGCAGCCCAAGTCTGCGGCCGGCGACCTGACCGGCCGATGGGATCTCCACCTGGAGTTCGCGGCGGGCTCCGCCGAGGAGACGCTCTACCTCAAGCAGGACGGCAATCAGCTCGCCGGCACGCACCAGGGCGCATTCGTCACCCGCGACTGCCGGGGCTCCATTGCGGGCGATGATGTGACGATAGTCAGCTTCATCGGCGAAGTGCACGGCGCGCCCCTCTCTTACCGCTTCACGGGAAAGCTGAACGGGGCCACCGCGTCCGGCGAGCTGGACATGGGCGAGTATCTAGGCGGTAAGTGGACTGCCCGGAGACACGACTTCACGCGCCGGAACGAAGGCTGAAGCTTGTAGGAGGAACCGCTATCGCGCTGGCCGCCGCAGGTCCGTGACCCACTTGGGAACGCGCGGTTCCTCCATGCTGATCTTTTTGCCCAGGGCTTCCGACGAACGGTCCAGCCAGGAGCCACCGCCGCCGGCAAAGGTGTCCGGACGCTGGTAAGCCGGGTCTCTCGTGGCTTCCTCTACGCTCACGAAACGATAGCCCCGTTTTCGGATCCTCTCGATGCTGCCGCGCAGCGCCACCGAAGTCAACTCGTTCGCGTGGATCAGCAGGATCTGCGGCGGCTCGTAGCCGAAGATTTCTTTCGACGCTCTTTCGGCGTAGTCGAATCCTGCGTCCAACTGTTCGAGACAAGCTTGCTTGACTGTTTCCGCGTCGTCCGTCTTGGCGGCACGCAGCAGGCGGGAGTACACGCCGGCAAACATATAGTCCTGGTAATCCACGGTGATGCGCGCCACGCGGTACTTCCGCTGCTCGAGAAAATCCACGATTGCCTGGTGGGCCTGCGCGTCAGTGCCGGAATCGAGGTAAGGATATCGGAACCATTCCAACTTGCGCCCGCGCTTTGCGAGCAGCGCCCCCATGATCACTTCACCACGAGCCACATCATCCTCGAACTGCCAGAGCGGAACCTTGTTGACACTCGGATGTGAATAGGTGTGGTTGCCTATATCGAAACCGCCGTCCAGCCACTCGATCAACGCCTGCACTCGTGCGTCCCGCTGTCCATCCACGTTGAACTGCCGCTCGTTGATGAACATGATCGCCGGAACCTTTTCGGCCTGGCATGACTCCCGCAGTGCGGCCGCAATGCGCTGGAAGCTCGCCAGGTCTTCCAGCGCGTTCACCGCCGGCCCGTCGTCGATCGTGAGCGCCACGGTGCGCCCGCCCGGTTGTCTCTGCGCCGCGGCCCAGGGAAGGGCCATGGCGACTATCAAGAGTTGCCGGGCGAGGTTACTCATGTGCCCCCAACCTGCCTCGTAACACGGTAACGGAGGCCTTCGGCAGTGTGTAAGTAGCCTCTGCGCCGCCGTCCACAGCGGTCCCGACGGGCGCATGATCCGGGTCGGGATGGCTGTTCGGACCGTCATTCTTCCACACATACTGCTCGCTGCCGAAAGTCACTAGCGCCACCGGTCCGGCGAAGTGGGCATTCCTCTTTGTTTGCGAATTCGCGAAGACAACCCGCACTGTGTGCGCATTCGTCTCATCGCGATTCACAAGCATCAGCGACCAGTTCCCATCGGGGCGCTGAGCTGCGTACGAGGTGACCAGAAGATTGCCGTCTGCGTCCTTGATGTCCACCGAGGACGGATACATGTGATGCACGCCGGAGCGGTGCTGCACCCACTCCACATTGATCATGCGTGCGGCCCAGTAGGGTGACGTGTATCCCTCGATGTTGTAGTCGCGGTCGGAAACAAAGTTCGACCACGAAGCATAGCCGAGGCAGGTGTCCTGCACCCCTTGCGGCTGGATGGGCGAATGGTAATAGGCCGCGCCCCCGCCCTCGAAAAACGAGCCGACGCTGTCGGAGAGCCACAGCGCCGCGAAGATGGTGGACATGGGGCCGGTGAGGCCCGCCGCAAGGTGACTCTCGGTTACCATCAGCGGCACGTTCTTCGGCACTCCGTCTTTTCGCCACACATCGAGAATGTGCTTCATCAGCGTGGGTTCTTCGTACAGAGACTTCCAGGTGATGCGGCACGATCCATAGGGATAATGCTCGAAGGATACGAACGCAAGGTCGCTCAGGCGGCCGCGCGCCTTCAGGTAATCCACGAACCGTCCCATCCAGGACGTCCGGCCTTGGGCATCGGGCCAGAGCGTGATGTCTTCATTCACTCCCTCGAAAATGGGTCCGCCGAGTTTTGCACTGGAATCGACCTTGTGAATGGCCTTCGCGAACTGTATGTACAACGCGCCGTAGTCTTCGGGCGTGGCGTGTTTGCCGTCCGGTTCCTCGCCCATCTCGATGTAACTGATCGGGTAGCCTCGCTTCTTCAGGTAGGCGATCTGCGCGGCGGCGTCGTCGGGCGTGTTGTAGAGCATCGAGACCGGAATCATCGCGGGCAGATTGTTGGTGATCCCGCTCGTAAAGAAAAGATCGAAACCGGTGTGCTGGCCGCCTCCGCTGTCGTTCACGTCCTTGGCGTCGTGCCAGGGGTCGATGGATGAGGCGCAATAGGTAGGCGCCGCCCGCCCCGTTGCGCCCGCGGCGGCATCGGCAAAAGAGCCGTTGGCATCGACGCTGCCGGCGGTGATTGCACGGATTGCGTATCCAACGCAGTTGCGCACGTCGTCCGGCCCGTGCTCGTCGCAGGTGTTCGACGACTCCGTCATGAGCAGGCGCACAAACCGGGTGGAAACGGGATCGTCGGCGATTCTGACTGTAGCCGTGCCGCCCTGCCCGCCTTTCACCGCGGCCCGCGGCGAGCTCTTCCATTCACCTTTGGGGCCGCCGTCGAAATCCAGGGCATCTCCCTCGCCCGCCCAATACTCCACCTTGTAAGTTGTCGCATACGGACTGGCCCACTCGATGCGGACCGCGCTCACAGTCTTCTTCTCCTGGAGATCGACGACGACCCACTGCGGCAGCGATGCGTCGCTTTCGCCCGTGAACTTGCTGGTCAGGTAGGGATTGCTCTTCCAGTACGTGGTGGGACCCTGCACGGGGCGGTCGCCGCTGGTCGCGAAGCCGCGATGCGGCAGAGGGTAGGAGAGAGCGTAGCGGATCGGTTCGCCCGGTTCGGTGCTGCCGGTGAAGTAGCCGCGCTTGTTGGCGGCGTCGCTCCACGTGCCGTTCGCGTTCCAGTGCAGGGCCGCCATGCGCAGTTCCGCATTGTTCCGATAGGTGATCGGTCCCCAGCCTGCCGAGAGCGCTTCCTGAAGGATGTGCGGGGTGAATACCTTGTCGATTCCGGTGCGCGACAGAACGTCGATCGAGCTCCCGAGCGCGCTGTCGGGATCAAACGAGTTGATCCGGTGAGGGGGTGTGATATCCACCCTGACCGTCGCCTGCCCGAAGCACGGCCGTACGGAAGAGAACAGCGCCGTTACAACAATCCAAGCGGCAAACGTAAGTCGCTTCATAACACCACCTCCTGAGTTACTGCTGCGGCTCCGTCGGCAGGACGTCGCGCAGGCTGAAGTCAACCCACACGATCCCGCAGTCCTGGCGCGCGCCCGCGGCCAGTTGCTCGCCGAGCGTCTTGGGGATCGGAGCGGTTACTCCGCCCCACCACTTCTTGTCCGCCCGATACCCGATCTGGAAGAGAACGAGGTTGGGATAGTAGGTCTCGGCGAACTGTTTGTACTCGGCCAGGAAGGACTGCAAGCTGTCGAACTGCTGGCTGTCATCGACAAACACGACGTCTCCCCGGTACTTCGGTGGCAGGTTGTCCGTACGGAAATGTTTCACGAAGAGCCGGTACTTCGGGTTGTGCGCTTTCACCCTGGCTTCCCAACCCTTCACGAGTTCATCCGTCGCGATCCCGTTGGGTGAGTCGGTCTTGGCATTCTGAAACCACTCGACATCGATGCCGAATCCGATGACGCTGGGATGGTGTTTGTACCGCTTCAACACCAGGTCGATAGAGGTGTTCACGTCGGCGAAACCCGGCTCAACCTGGAGAAAGACTTTGATGCCCTGCTCGTCGAAGTACTTCAGATACGGCTCGTGCTTGTCCGCGTCGGAAAAAGTGTACATCGACCCGTAGTCCACCTTGTCGTCCGGACGAGGAAACTCGAGCGTCATTCCCGTCGTGCGGCCATTCAGCCGGCCGACGATCCAGATGCCGAGCGGCGTTGACCCGGGGAAGTGTCCGGCCATCGTCTTGAGCGCCGTCCCCCAGCCCTCAGGGGAAGGGAAGGGCCGGATGCCGTAATTCGACGACCGGGCGCCTGCGAACTTCACGTTTGCCGGGGCTGAAGCCGCCGCCGAAACGGTCTTCACAGCTTCAGGGTCGCGTCGCAGGCGTTCCCAGTTGAAAATGTTGACGCCGGCCGATGGCGCCTCCAGCCCGGCGCGCAGGTGACGGGCGAACGCGTCGCGGCCCTCCACCGCCTGGGCCGCGGGCAAGACCGGCTTTCCGGTCAGCCGTTGATAGTCAACCGCGACGGTGTGAACCCACTCGGGTGGCCGCTGTAGCATCTGGAAATAGCACATCGGGCCGAACACATCGACGTAAGGCGCCAGTCGCTTCAGGTCCTGCCCGGCGACGACGCGCAGCCCGTCGTCGTATTCCTTTTCGAGCCACGGAACGCCGTGCAGCGAGATCCGTAATCCCGGAATCGCCTGGTGCGCCGCCGCTACCGTATCGCGAACCATGCTGGTGACCGTTTCGCACTTCCACTCGGTCCACTTCTCGCGATGGTTGGCGAGCACCCACGCCGCTTTGGCTTGCCGGGTCTTCAACTCAGCCGGAAACCGCAGGCCCAACTCGGTGGTCATGAGCCGGAGGCAATGGTCGCAGAAACAGAATTTCTCGAGCGAATCTCCCGTCCGGTCGGGCCCGACCTTCTCCCAGTAGATGTAGTAGCGGATGAAGTCCAGACTTAGTCCGTCGGGCTGTAACTCGCGCACCTGCCGGGTAATGGCGGCAATCTTTGCCTTACGGTAATTCTGGCGCGCCGGGCACACAAAGGCCAGCCAGTCCGCCCCCTCCGCTTTGCTCGGGTTGCCCAGGCTGCCGAAGCCCATCAGGCTGGGATCCTTCTTTACCGCTTCCGGGTCGCAGAACACCGGCGCGGTGATGAAGAACTGTATGTGGGCGTCCGCCAGCAGCTTGCGGAATTGCCGGATGTTGCGACCCACGGCCGCGTCAGTGAACAGGGCGTCCGTGCGACAGAAGACGGCCTGCACGCCGGCCGCGCGCAACTGCTCCACCACCGGGGCCACCGGGGCAGAGGGCGGGTTCAGCATCTTGACGGCCACCAGGCTGCCACCGGCGGCAGCATTAATGGGAACGGGAAAAAGAGTCAGGAACAGCGTGAACAGCGCAACCTTCAGGCCCATGGCCTCGGCACCTCCGGAATTTCCAGAATCGATTCTCCGCGATGTCAAGTAAAACTGCAAGCATAGAAATCGTAAGCTCGGTTTGGATACGCTTGCGATATAATCAGCGCGTTGTTGCCGGACTGCAAAAGGAGGACCTCGAATGTCTAACTCGCGAATTCTCCTGTTACCCCTTGCCGTAAGTCTCCTTGTTTCCCTGTCGCCGGCGGCGCAAGAGCCGCGCCTGCTGTTGCGCCAAGGCTGGACCATACAGTCGTCCGCCGAGGTACAGAACACCGGCGACGTTCTTTCGACGCCGTGGTTCAAGCCGCGCGGATGGTATCCTGCGACGCTGCCCTCGACCGTGCTCAACGCGCTGATCCAGGCTCGCGTCTACCCGGAGCCCTATAACGGCATGAGCTTGCGGTCGATCCCAGGCACCTCCTATCCCCCAGGCACCAATTTCTCCAACGTGCTCATGCCGCCCGACAGCCCCTTCCGGCATTCCTGGTGGTACCGCACGGATTTCAAGCTTCCCGACCATTACAAGGGCAAGTCCCTGTGGCTCGGCTTCGACGGAATCAGCTTCCGCGCCAATGTGTGGCTGAACGGCCGGCGTATTGCATCGGCCGATGACATGGCGGGAGCGATGCGCTTGTTCGAGTTCAACGTCACCGCCGCGGCCCGGCCCGGCGACACCAACTCCCTGGCCATCGAGGTCTTTCCTCCGATGCCGCACGATCTCGCCGTCACGTTCGTGGATTGGAATCCGCTGCCGCCGGACAAGAACATGGGGCTTTGGCGCGACGTCTACATTGCCGCTACCGGCCCCGTAGCCATCCGGTTCCCAAGCGTCACAACCCGCCTCAACCTGCCCTCCACCGATCTCGCCCAGCTTACCGTCAGGGCTGAACTGAAGAACGCGGAGGACCGCGCGGTCGAAGGCGTGCTGCGCGGAAAGATCGAGTCGCTCGAATTCTCGCAGCCCGTCCGCCTCGGCCCGCGCGAGACTCGCGTCGTGCGCTTCACGCCCGAGCAATTCCCCCAACTCAAGATCAAGAATCCAAGGCTGTGGTGGCCCGTGCAGACCGGCGAGCAGAATCTCTACCCGCTCGACCTGCGATTTGAAACCGGCGGCAATGTGTCGGATTCCAGTTCCATCCGGTTCGGCATCCGCGAGGTCACTTCCGAGCTGGATCACGGCCACCGCCTGTTCCGCATCAACGGCAAGAAGATCCTGATTCGCGGTGCGGGGTACAGCTTCGATATGCTGCTTCGCTCTACGCCGGAAAACCAGGAAGCCGCGCTGAAGTACGTCCTCGACATGAATCTCAACACCGTGCGCCTGGAAGGAAAACTGGAAGACGCGCACTTCCTGGAGTTGTGCGACCGCTACGGAATACTCGTAATGGCCGGCTGGTGCTGCTGCGATCACTGGGAACAGTGGGACGGCTGGGACGGGGAAGACGAACGCATCGCCGCTGAATCGCTTCGCGATCAGTTGCGGCGCCTGGCTCGGCATCCTTCCGTCTTCAACTGGATGAATGCCAGCGACATGCCGCCGCCGGAGAAGATTGAGCGAATCTACCTCGACGTCATCAAGGAGGTGGAATGGCCGAACCCCTACCAGTCGTCCGCCACTGCCAAGCCGTCCAACGTGACCGAGGCGACGGGCGTGAAGATGAGCGGGCCTTACGAGTACGTCGCTCCTTCGTACTGGCTTACCGACACTAAGAACGGCGGCGCCCACGGCTTCAACACCGAAACCGGTCCGGGCCCCACGCCTCCTCCGATCGAAAGCCTGCGCCGCATGCTGTCGGAAGACAAGCTGTGGCCCATCAACTCCGCATGGGACTTCCACGCCGGCGGCGGGGTATTCGCCAATATCCGCGTTTTCACCGAAGCTCTCAACGCACGCTATGGGGCGCCGGCTTCGGTCGAGGAGTTCGCCCGCAAGGCGCAGATGATGGCGTATGAGGGTGAACGCGCGATGTTCGAAGCATACGGCCGCAACAAATTCACGTCCACGGGGGTCATACAGTGGATGCTGAACAACGCCTGGCCCAGCATGATCTGGCACCTTTACGATTGGTACGGCCGCCCCGGCGGCTCCTACTTCGGCGCCAAGAAGGGCTGCGAGCCGCTGCACGTTCAATACTCTTACGACGACCGCTCCATTGTCGTGGTTAACTCACACATGAAGCCTTTCTCCGGCCTCAAAGTCACCGCCAAGGTGTACAACCTCGACATGACTGAAAAGTTCTCAAAGGCTGTCACCAGCGATGTTGCTGAAAACAGCAGCACACGCGTTTTCGAGTTGCCGGAAATGAAAAGCCTCAGCACGACTTACTTTGCGAATCTGGCGCTGGCCGACGCGGCGGGCAACACGGTGAGCCGGAATTTCTACTGGCTCTCGACCAAGCCGGAAACACTGGATTGGGACCAGACTACCTGGTATTACACGCCCACCAAAACGTTCGCCGATTACACCGCCCTGAACAGCCTTCCGGAGGTAGACCTGAACGTAACTGCCAAGACGCTGCCCGAGGGTAGTGACCTTGTAACTACCGTCACGGTGAGCAACCCGGGCAAAGCGATCGCCTTCGCGGTACGCCTGAAGGTAGTCAGGCCAACGGACGGGGAGGAGATCCTGCCGGTCCTATGGCAGGACAACTACTTCCCCTTACTGCCCGGCGAAACGCGGCAGGTAACGGCGACGTACAGCGCGAGTGAGGCCGCACGCCGCCGCAGGAACCTCGAAGACGAAGAAGAGGGCCCGAAGCCAACCGCGCCGGTTGTCGAACTGGACGGCTGGAACGTCAAGGCCAAGAGGGTGACACAGTAAGGCTGTGTGTGCAAACCGCGCCGAAGGCGGCGCGGCCGGCACACCGGCGCCGAGAACAGACGATTCATTGTGCGCTCCGGGTGCGGCGCACGACAGCGCGCCGGTGGGGGATGGTCCTTCCGTTGGAATCCGGCGCATTCTCGACGGCTACACTGAGTTCCAGTCCGGGAGCGGGCTGTTTCGGAATCAGCACAAACTCGCGCAGATCGGTGGTGGATCGGGTTTCCGCTTCCAGGGCTGCTCCTCCGGCTTCGAGGCGGAGCCCGCGCACGGCGAGCGGGCTGACCGGGGCGGTAAACCGGACGCGGATGGCTGGGCGCCCATCCCACTCCGTTTCGGTTGCGGACTCGATGCCGGCGGAGCCGGCCGCGGGCACGGCCGTAAACTGGAGGTCCTGTCCATGGAAGGTGCGCCCGCCGGTGTCGCGCAGAGCGCTGCCCGCAGTGAGGACGTAGGCGGCGCCGGGATCGAGTTCGAAAGCAGGCGTGAATTGAAGGATGCGGCCGTCTCGCACGGTGGCTTGTCCGGGGACGATTGCCTTGCCCCGGCGCAGCCAAACGGAATAGTCGTTGACGGAGGCCGGATCGAGGTCGCCGCTGAACTCCACCTCGAGAATCGAATCGGCCGGGGCGATGCGGTAGAAGCCGCGCTGGACGATCGCGAAGGAGCCCGGGCCGCCGGTGGCGACAAAGAAGTACAAATAGCCGGTGGTATCCGGCCGGTAGGCCTGACCGTTCGTGTCTTTCGCCGAGGCGGAAATGAAGACCTTAACGCTGGCGCCGGCCTGGAACGGGGCGTCGGGATGGAACCGGTAGGCGCGTCCGTCCTCGATCACCTCGATGGACCCGGAGACATTCTGGCCGTCTTGTGTAACGTGAATGGCGGGCGGCACGGAAGCCGAGTCCATGACGCGGTCGAAGCGGATGGTGATTTTGGTGTCGGCGGGAACGCCCGAGTATGTTTGGGGTTCGGTCAGCCTAGCTGTGGGCGGGCCGAAGGGGAGGCTTTCTCCGGTCGGATACTCGAGAACAAACGGCTCCATCGGGTTGTCGGCGTTGTCGCGGATGTCACCCTCATGCACGAGGGTGACACGGGAGTTCGGCGGTGGCAGCAAATTGTAAGTCACCGTGCGGAAATCCTGGCTGTAAACTCCCGCGACGCTTGCCTTGTCCGCGCCGTAGAACACCTGTAGGGTGCCCGTCGGGATCGCGACGGGCTTGGAGAAGCGGAGCGAAATCGACGCTTTGCCGCCGGGAATAGTGGAACCCGGAGCCGGCTCGACCGACTCGAGCACGGGCGGCACGGGGTCATTGACGGCCGCAGTACGGAAGCCGACGCGCAATGAATTGATTAGTTTGCGCCCAGTCAGGTCGGCAATGGTTGGCAAGCCGTAGTGGGTCTGGCTCATGAGGGTCAGCGATATCGCCGATGCGCCGGGCCAGGCCGGTTCGGGCGCAACGATCAGCGCGGGACCGTCGGTCCTTGTGGTGTAGCGGAACGGAATCGCGCGGCTCGACTGCGGGCCGCCTTCGAGGTAGACGAAGGGCAGCAGGGAGTTGTTGAACGTCAGTGTCAGCGGAGTGGCGGGGTCCACTCCGGCTTCGCCGTCGGCGGGAGAGGAGGAAACCAGAGACAGCGCGGCATAACTCGTCCCTGCGCCTGTGGTGAAGGAGGAACTGGCCGGCGGCACGTCATTGTCGAACTGGTCTCGAAAGCCGTCCACCTCGATGCGGTACCGCTGGTTAGCCGCCATGGAGCGAAACGGCGCGAAGGACGAGCGGGGTCCGGTCCGGGTCGAACCCGGCGGCGAAACGGAAATCAACAAGAGATCGGGAGCTGTTGCCGCTCAAATCGGTGTAGCTTGGGTAAATTTGATACCTCTCGCCTCGGCTCCAGCCGCCGCTCCGGCTTAGGCTCACGGTCTGTAGATCGGGACTGAGCTCCCAGAGAAAGAAGTACGGGCTGGAAGTGGACCAGCTATCGACCTGAACCGGGTCGAGCGGCTCATCGAATACGGCGGCCAGAGGCGCAGCCGGATCCAGGACGGTCGCGGCGTTCGTATAGAGCAATGACGGGCCGGCAGTATCCATTGAGGAGCCGGTGCGGAACGACCAGATGAGCCGGGGCAGGCGCCGGCCCAGCATATCCTCGAATCCATCGATCATTACCTCTATGCTCTGGCCGGCAGGCAGGGGTTCGAACGGAGATATCGTAACCCCCCTGCCGTTGTTGGACGGAAGCAGTTGAACACGCAGGAGCTGTTTTCCGGCCATGACCCGGACGGCAGTCGAGGTGAGACTGAGCTCATTGATTCGCGCGGAGAAGACGATGGACGGCCGTGCGGTGCGCGGGACTTCGGCATCGGGTTGTGGAGCCTTGGCGCGTGGTGTCGTGGGCTCGGTGGACATCTCCGGCCCGACAGTCGCGCCAAATGACGCCCCTGCAACTGCGCTGCCCGGTTTCGCCTGGACCGATAGATAGCCACCCACCGGTAGCGGTAAGCGGGGAATCAGGCGCAGCACACGCGGGCGCGGATGGAATTCATAGCACGGTACCTCTGTTGTGGAGGTCTTGCTGACATAGAGGGTCAGCGGACTGACACCGGGGGGCACTTCCTGGCTGAATTCCACTTCGATAACTGCGTTGGCCGGGTGTTGATCGCGGAGGGTCGTGCGTACGATGGAGAGCACCGCCGGTGGAGCAGCGGCTGTGTCGAAAGTGAACCCGTACGTCAATGAGATGACCGGCTCGATCTGCGTCAGCCGTACCGTGCTCGATCCCGGCCACGGCTCCGTGGGCCGGAAAGTAGCGAGCCTGCCGTCGCCGGAGACTTCCCAGGCGCCTGCCGCACGGCCCAGCGGCGAAACGACCCAGAGCGAGCGATTGAGCTGGCCGGCATCGACGGGGGCTGAAAGGTAGAGCACCAGTGGCGCCCGGAGGTCGGCCGGCGAGCCGGACCGCTTGGGCCAACTGCTCACAATCTCGGGCAGCCCGCCGGGGTAGGACCGATCCTGCGCGATGGGATACCGGGCCGTGAAGGGCTGGACGGGGTTCCCTGCAAGATCCACGAGCGCGGAGGTGGCCCCGACCACCAAGGGACTCGCGGCCTGAAACGGGGTATTGAGGAAGTAGGGAAGGATGGTTGCGCTGGTGCGGTCGTCGCTCCAATAAATCGAGGGTATCGACGAGCTGCCCGACTGCGATGCGAACAGGCCGTCATCGGTCTGGCTGGCGTTCAGCATCGGTTCCGAAAAGACCAGCCGGATGCCCTGGCCCGACGAGATGGGCGTGCCGGCGGGAGGTGTGACCGATACCACCTCGGGCCTGACGTCGTCCGCGGAGCGAGCTGTGTGAAACGTGGAAGAATAATAGGTCGACCGGCCCCAGATATCGCTGAGGGTCACATTGAGAGTGAGTTCGCGACTGGCCGGCCATGGCACCAGCGGCAGTATATTCAGGACGGAACCGGAGACTTCCGTGCGAATCGGATGCTGGAAAACAACAGGCGAACTGTACTGGCGTGCGACGGATAGGGTCGCGGAAGCCTGTACGCTGCCGCGCTGCAGTGAAGCGCTGTACTCGAGCACCAGCGTGTCGCGTGCATCCCGGTCGCCTGTATCGACGTTCGTGCTCACGAGCCGGAACGCCGCTGGCGGAGGAGTGGAATCGACGGCGGTGCCGAAACGGAGCGTACGCGCCGGGAGGGCATTCCCTGCCTGGTCGAGGATGCCGTCGAGCACAATCTCATAGTCGGCGCCGGGCTGGAGCGGAGCCGACGGCCGGAACTCCAGCGCATTAGCGCCAACTGCCGTCGTGAGGTAGGAGTTAGGGCGGTAGAAGACCATCTGGCCGAGGACAGGCTCGCCATCCCTGGTGATCCGGACGGCGGAAGAGGGCGTCATCAGACCGACCGGTTCGTTCAGCACCCACCGCGGGATGGTGGTCACGGGCACGTCCTGTGCGCCGTCGGCGGGCGAGGTCGCCACCAACTCGGGCGGACGCTGGTCCGCTTCGTCGCTGGTCGTAAAGCTCAGGCCGCCAACACCCTGCGGAAAGCCGGTGATGTCGCGAACCATGTCGAGGTTCACGTTGATCTGGGCCCAGGAAGGTAGCGGGTCGCGCGGCGTCAGAACAAGTGTGCTCCGATCCGGGAGAAGGCTGGCGGAAACGGTCAGCCGGCTGGGCGCAGTCTCACTGAATAGTAAGGGTGTGAAGGAGGGCAGCCTGCGCGGAGAACGAACGACCAGCCGCGCGTTGACGGGCACGGGCGAAACCTGGATCTGGGGACTGGAAATCGCGCTCTCCGTGGGGTTGGGCTCCGGCCCGGCCGCGGTGGTGAATTCCCAGGAGGATTCCTCTCCGAATGGCAATCCGGTGGCATCCTGCAGGCGCTTGGTGACGCGCACGCGATAGGTGGTCTCCGGCAGGAGGGTGACTCCCGACAGCATCACTACCGAACCGGACGTCCGCTGCTGGAACGGGACACTCGCTCCGCGCGCCTCGAGAACGATCCCGCCGGAGATGGACGGCCCATGCAGGGCGCGGTCGAACAGCAACTGGATCATGGCGTTCGTCGGAACATTAGCCTCGCCCGCCTCTGGAAAGGTTCCGAGGATACGCGGCCCGCGGGAATCGTCGAGCAGGCTCGTGACGTAGCGGGCGGTGACGGGCTCGCCGGTTCCATAATTGCCGGCCAAATCGCGCACCTGGGCCGGATTGAAGCGGATTTGGATGATGGGCGGTATGCGGTAGGGCAACTGCGGGCGGATTTCGATGGAGCGGCGGTCGGCGGATAGACGCAGGCCGGCCTCCCCCGCACCTGAGCCGGTTCCGTCCATGACGGTGATGCCGGTGGCCGAGACGATCTCCTCGTCCATCCGTAGGGTGAATGGGCCGAACGGACTCACGCCCGGCACGGCGGGGTCGGGGCTGAGCGCCACGGGGCGGGGAGGTAACGAATCTCGGCTCGTCCCCGTGGTGAAATCGAACTGGTACGAGAATGCAGTGGTACTTACGGCGAAGGTGTATGCCGTTGAAGGCGCCAGTGCGGCGAAGGGCCTGTAGACGAGATCGACCGAGGTGTTGTCCGCCCATACCCAGTCTCGGGTCAAATTAACGATGCCGCCGGACTTTTGCGCGAGGGTGATCTTGGCGTTGTACAAATCGAACGGAGCGGAGAATCGGATCGCAATAGCCGAATTGATGGCAACGCCAGTCGCACCGGTCGCCGGAAACTGGCCGAGCACGTTGGCGGGCGGAGTCTGGGCACGGAGGGTGAGGACGAGCACCAACAGGGAAATCGATGCGATTCGCAGATGCATAGAGGTCAATTCGCCTTTTCGCTGAGCTGGTATGTGCGAGATCCGGCGATGACCTCCGCCGGCGCGTCGAGGCTTTGCAAGCTGCTCGAAACAAAGACGCATTTCCGCAACCGCTTACAGCAGAAGGGATTATACACCAATACGAGGCCGAACGACCCGGTACGAATTGCGCCACGTAAAATATGACTGAAGTGGCACCTGTTGCGCCAACTAAGAATGTGACCGAAACGTGTGAGCTGCACAGAGCTGCCGTGAACTGCCGAACACTCCGGCAGAATGGACATGCACTCACGCGAGCAGTACCTGGAGACGCTGCGGG
>JAEZIJ010000243.1 GCA_023436715.1 Acidobacteriota bacterium | reverse complement strand
AATACATTAATCCAATTACTAAGGCGCGGACATGAGCTTGACGTCTCAACTCTGCGCCAACGGCACCGGGATCACTTTGTAACCCGCTTGTCAAGTGATTCTGACGCGAGTTCTGCAAGCGGTTCACCAGCTTTCACACTTTCTTTCTCTCTGCCTTATCAGTCGTTTACCCTAAACACACCCCGGCACCCCCTCGCTCACGCGATAACATGCCCGGCGAAAGGACACACAAACTCATGGCTTCACCCGCTCAGATCACCGCCAATCGCGCCAACGCCCGCCATTCCACCGGCCCGCGCTCCCCGGAAGGCAAAGCCCGCTGCGCCCATAATGCGCTCCGGCACGGACTCACCGCCGCTCATCTCGTCGTTCGTGAGGACGAACGCGGCCGCTTCGAGGACCTTCGCGCTGGGCTGATCGAAGAACTCGATCCTCAGGGCGCCGTGGAGACCCTCGTCTTCAACGAACTCCTCCACGCCGCATGGAACCTCGACCGCTTCCGCCGCCTCGAAGCCGAACGCGGCCCACAGGCCATCGAAAACGACGCCTCCCGCGAGTTCATGGATCGCCTCGCCCGCTACCAGGCCCGCACCCAACGCGCCTTCTACCGCGCGCTCCAGGAACTCCGCACCCTACAGACCAATCGCGCGCTGCGATCCCTCAAACTCACTGAAGAAGAGGAGGACGCCGTCCCCGCCATGACGGACATCAACGAATTGACAAAACAGACCCAATCCGAAGTAACTGCCGAGGCCCTGGAGTTGGCGGTCAAGATGGTCGATTACGAGGCCGGCGCCTTCACGCTCAAGGCGATCCGCGACCGTGCCGCCGCCTCGCCGTCCGTGGCGGCCTCGCGATGACCGGAATAGGGTTGCGGAAAGCTGTTGGTGGGATGGAGCTTAAGGGACGTTCGCGTGACGCAATTCGCGTTCCACACGGCGTGTCGCGCGTTCGCTGACGAGGTCCGCAACACGGCTCAGCAATCCGGGCAGATCCTCCGGTTCGATGAGAACGGTGCCCCCGGAATTCCGCGCTCCCCCACGGCTCTTCGAATTCTGGTAGGTTGTGATGAGCGCCGTGGCGGGTTTGTAGTCCATCATACGAGCGTGTGCCAGGACTTTCAGGCCGGCTTCGGGCGACTCCATCCGGAGGTCGCTTAGCACCAACTCGTACTCGGAGTCATCGAGCTTCTCCACGGCCTCAGCAGCGGACGCGGCCGCATCCACCCGATAACCGCCAGCTTCCAGAACGGTTTGCAGGGTGAGGCGGGAGGTCAGGTCGTCATCGACGAGCAAAACACGTGCCAGGTCCAGGCTGCGACTCCGTGGGATGCGCTGGGACTTCAGCATCTCAAGCTGGTATCCTTTCCTCAAACTCAAGTCTAACCTAGGCTTTGGAAAAAAGCACGGTATTTTGTTTGGCGTAATTTCTACACGTGTAGTGATACGGTTATCAGAAGATGACGCCGCGCCCCCCTAGCGGCGAATGGCGACCGACACCCCGTCCCGCACCGGTATGACGCTCGACCAGAACTCCCTAGATTTGAATAGTTTGTCGTTAAACTCCGCTATAGCGCGTCCGTTCTCTTCCTGCGGCTTTGTGACCTGCCCGCGCCACAGCACGTTGTCGGCCACAAACAATCCGCCCGATCTCAGCCGCCCCGGGACGGTCTCCAGCACCGCCGCATAGGAGCGCTTGTCGATATCATTAAAAACCATATCGAATTCACCGCTAACCGAGGCCAGAGAATCCAGCGCGTCGCCGATGTGTATCCTGACCTCCGCAGCCACCCCGGCCCGCTCGAAATACCGGTGGGCCTCCTCCGCGTTGCGTGCGCTGGAGTCGGTGTAGTGGACCTCGGCGCCGGATCCCGCCGCCCGCGCCAGCCAGAGGGTCGAGTAGCCGATCGCCGAACCGAGCTCAAAGATCCGCTTCGCTCCCGAGATGCGAACCAATTGCGCAAGCAGATTACCCACTACCGGTCCGACGATGGGAATGCCTCGCCGCGAGGCCTGGTCTTCCATTTCCGCGAGTACCGCATCCCGCGGCGGCAGCAACTCCGTCAGATAGCTCTCGATCTCCGGGTTGACGATCATGCGCGCGATTAACTCCGCTTAATGCCGAACGCGACCAGTATACAACACCGAGACATCCCCCGCTGCTCGTGATAGGCTGATCGTTTCGCCCGAGGAGACGAACATGCCCGCTCAATCACAAGAGGTCATTTTCAAGGCTCTTGATTCTTTTCGGATCGAACTTCCGTCCTGGGGGTTCGCCAATACCGGAACGCGGTTCGGCAAATTCGTGCAGGCGGCCGCAGCCACCTCAACCGAGGAAAAGCTCAGCGATGCCGGCCAGGTCAACAAGTTCACGGGCTGCTGCCCGAGCGTCGCAGTTCACGTGCTCTGGGACTTGCCCGAAGGAGTCCGCAGCATAGGTGAGCTGAAGGCGGCTGCCGAAAAGCACGGCGTCCGGATCGGAGCTATCAACCCGAACGTCTTCCAGGACCAGATCTACAAGTACGGCTCGCTCGGAAATCCAGATCCGCAGATCCGCGAAACGGCTCTTCAGCACATACTCGACTGCATCGAGATAGGCAAGGCCACCAGCAGCCGCGACATCTCTTTATGGTTTATCGACGGATCGAACTTCCCCGGAACCGCAAATATCCGGCACCGGAAGCAGTGGTTCATCGAGGGCCTCAAGGCGGCGCACGACAAGTTGGCGGACCAGCGCCTGCTCGTCGAATACAAACCGTTCGAGCCCGCTTTCTACCACACCGACATTGCGGACTGGGGCATGTCTCTGTTGATCTCACGCGCCGTTGGACCGAAAGCGAAGGTGCTGGTCGATACCGGCCACCACTACCAGGCGCAGAACATCGAGCAGATCGTGGCCTGGCTGTTGAGCGAGGATATGCTCGGCGGGTTCCACTTCAACGATCGCCGCTACGCCGACGACGATCTTACGATGGGCTCCATCGATCCTTACCAGACCTTCCGCATCTTCCATGAGATCGCGCTGTTCGAGTGGGAGACCGGCAAGCGCGCCGATATCGCCTACATGGTGGATCAGAGCCACAATCTGAAGGGCAAAATCGAGGAGATGATCCAGACCTCGAACATCGCGCAGGAGCTGTACGCGAAGGCCGCCATAGTGGATCACAAGGCACTGGCCTGGCACCAGGAGAAGTGCAACCTGGTTGACGCCGAGGAGTGTCTCAAGTCGGCCTTCTTCACCGACGTGCGGCCCGCGATCCGCGAATGGCGCAAGTCGAAGGGCCTGCCCGAAGATCCCATGGCAGCTTTCCGGGCCAGCGGCTATCTCGAACGGATCACCAAGGAGCGTGAAGCCAGGAACCTGGGCTCGATTGCCACCTACGCCTAGTTTCCCGGTTCCCATGTCCCTGAAACCGCTCGAACGTTACTTCCACTTTCAGGAACTCGGCACCGGCTGGCAGACCGAAACGCTGGCCGGCGCAACCACGTTCCTGACGATGGCGTACATCATCTTCGTCAATCCCTCGATCCTGCACGCGGCGGGTATGCCGGTTGCAGCCGTGACTGCGGCCACCTGCATCTCCGCGGCGTTCGGCAGCCTGTTGATGGGTCTGTACGCGCGCTACCCCATCGCTCTCGCGCCGGGAATGGGCCTGAACGCGTACTTCGCATACACGGTCGTTGCAGGCATGGGCGTGCCATGGCAGACGGCGCTCGGAGCGGTGTTTATCTCGGGCGTTGCGTTCATCGTCCTGACGCTTACGGGCATACGTCAGTTGATCCTCGCGGCGCTTCCGCCGGAGTTGTACGCCTCAGTGGCGGCAGGCATCGGCATCTTCATCGCCCTGGTCGGATTTCGCAACTCCGGCATCATCGTGCCGAACCCTCAGACCACCGTCGCACTGGGGAATTTGAGGGATCCCAACACGCTGCTCGCCGTGTTCGGCCTGCTGCTCACCGGCGTGTTGTTTGCCTGGCGCGTGCGCGCGGCCATGCTGATTGGAATTCTCGGAACCACTGCCGTGGGCGCGGCGTTCGGGCTGGTTCACTGGCATCCGCAACCGTTTCGCTGGGCCGAAGCGACGGCGACGATGGGGAAGCTCGATCTCCCGGGAATTTTTCGCACCGGGTTCCTCGAAATCATTTTTGTGTTCCTGTTCGTCGATCTGTTCGACAACATCGGGACGCTGGTCGGGGTGGCGAAGAAAGCCGGCCTGATCGAGAGCGACAACCGCATCCCGCGGGTGGAGAAGATCCTGCTCACGGACGCCTCGGCCACTGTGGTCAGTTCGCTCACCGGCACCTCGACCGTGGTGAGCTATATCGAGAGCGCGGCGGGTATTGCAGCGGGCGGACGCAGCGGCTTCACGGCGGTTGTCGTGGGCCTGCTGTTCCTCGCCGCGCTCTTCATCGCCCCTGTTGTGGGCGCGATCCCCACGGCGGCAACCGCACCGGCGCTGATCATCGTCGGCAGCCTCATGGTTTCGACGGTTGCGGAAATTCCCTGGTCGGACCCGGTGGTCGCACTGCCCGCGTTCCTGACCATGCTCACCATCCCGCTCACCTTCAGCATCGCGAACGGGATCGCATTCGGGTTCGTGGCCTATGCGCTGCTTCGCATCTTCCGCGGCGAGTTCCGGAAGGTGGGCTGGCTGGTCTACGCGCTGGCCGCGCTGTTTATCGCGAGATTTGTGTATCTGGGCGCGTCGGGATAGCGTCCATCCAATTTCCGGCTGGTCGCGCGCCGCGCAGCGATCCCGCTCAGCCGTACGGCGCCGGCCGGCCGGAATCCCTCGACCAAATCGTGGGGCAGGCGGTTTCGCCCAATGCCACTTAACTAAGCTCATCGTGGTTCCTTGCGCGCGGGGAATGTGCGACGACGATGCCAAGCGGCGCGAGGAAAGGATCTCCGTTTCGTTCGTTTCGGAT
>JAEZIJ010000222.1 GCA_023436715.1 Acidobacteriota bacterium | reverse complement strand
CCCCCGGCGTGGGAGCGGTCTGGTTGTTCGTGGGGCGTGCCCGGCCCCTACAGGAACGCCCGTCCGTGATAAGCTATACACGCTTAACCGATGCCATCCCACGGCTCCATGCCTCGAATCTGCATTGCGCTTGGTTTTCCCAACGCAGAGCGTCTGCTCGACCACGCTCGCCGCGAAGTCGAAGCGGGCGAGACTTTTCTTGAGTTCCGGCTCGATCACCTCGGGTGCCCCGAACGGGGAATCGAAGTCATCCCGGCACTTCTGCGCGAGTTCCCCGACTGCTTCGTGTTGGCCACGTGCCGCCGCCATCAGAACCACGGCCGCTTCAATGGAAGCATCGAGGAACAGATTCGCATTCTCGATGC
The DNA here is from genome assembly GCA_023436715.1 of Acidobacteriota bacterium. Taxonomy (GTDB): domain Bacteria; phylum Acidobacteriota; class Terriglobia; order Bryobacterales; family Bryobacteraceae; genus Fen-330. The sequence continues at coordinate 51,738 of JAEZIJ010000222.1, read as the reverse complement.
GGCCGTCTCGGCCGGAGCGCGTGCGGTGGACGTGGAAATCGAAACCGCCGAGATGGCGCCCGCGCGGCTCGATGTCTTCCGCGGGCGCGCGATGATTGTGCTCTCGTACCACAACTTCGAGGGCACGCCGGCGCTCGAGACCGTGCTGCGCAGAATGTCCGCCATTCCCGCGGACGCTTACAAGATTGTTACGACGGCGCGCAAGCCTTCCGACAATTACCGCGTGCTCTCGCTCGGCCGGCAGCATCCGAAACAATCGCTGATTCTGCTCGCCATGGGCGAGATCGGGTTCCCCTCCCGCGTGCTCTCGACAGTTTTCGGCGGGGTTTACACCTATGCCGCGCCGCAATCGGCCGCGGGCACGGCCGCGGGACAGGTCTGCGCGAGGCAGTTGCGGCAGCTATACCGCATCGAGAAGCTGGCGCGGACGGCAAAGGTCTACGCGGTTATAGCCGATCCGGTGCAGCACTCGATCTCGCCGGCCGTGCACAACCGTGCTTTCCAGGCGCGCCGCATGGATGCCGTTTACCTGCCCTGCCTCGTACACCCTCCCCACCTGAAGGACTTCATGGGGTTCGCCGAGAAGCTGCCTGTTTCCGGCTTCAGCGTGACGATCCCGCACAAGCAGAAGATCACGCGCTACCTGGACGTGATCGACCCATTGGCGCGCCGAATCGGCGCGGTGAACACGGTATGGAAGAAGGCGGGCAAATGGCGCGGCACGAACACGGATGCGGCGGGCGTTCGTGTGCCGCTGGAGCGCCACTTGCGGCTGGCCAAGTCGTCCATTCTGGTGGTGGGCAATGGAGGCGCGGCGCGCAGTGCTGCGTTTTCGCTTGTGGACGCCGGCGCCCGGCTCTCGATTGTGGGGCGCAACCCGGATCGCGCCCGAGCGCTCGCCAAGGCCTGCGGTGCCGAGCCGCTGCTGCGCGAACAGGCTGAGGCCGGCCATTTCGATGCGCTCGTGCACGCCACGCCGCTCGGCATGAGCCCGAATGTGAATGAGTGCTTTTTCCCGAACGGCATTCCGGCCGACGTCGTACTCGACATGGTTTACAACCCTGTCGAGACGCTCCTGTTGCGCCGCGCGCGCGAGCAGGGCAGGACCGTCGTGCACGGCACGGAAATGTTCCTGGAACAGGCTGCGCGGCAGTTCGAGATCTGGACGGGAGAGAACGCTCCGCGTACGGTGATGGAGAAGGCCGCCCTTGAGGCGTTGGCCGCACACGCCGAATCCACCAACGGACAGTGCGAATCTAGGAGTCGGGCTTGTCCACCGAGTCCTTAACGGCGGGAACCCGGAGACCAATGGTGGCCAGGTTGATGGCGCTGAGCAGGATGGCGATGTCCCAGGATCCGAAAGCCACAGCCGCGCCGAGCGAGCCGGTACACCAGATGCTTGCCGCGGCTGCCGTGCCGTGGACTGTGGCGCCCTCCTTGAAAATCGCTCCGCCTCCGATAAAACCGATACCTGTCATGAGGCCCTGGATTACGCGGCCGAGGTTCGGGTCCGAGGGGCCAGCCACGTATCGTGCTACCAGCACATAAGCGCAACTGGCGATCGCAACCAGCGGAAACGTACGCACCCCCGTGCTGTGCCGGGTCCGTCCCCAGTTCCAGCCGATCGGCAGCGCCAGCACATACGCCAGCAGAATTCTGAGTGCGTGCTGGCCGGTTTGGCCCCAATCAAAGGAGGCCATCATCAGCCATAAGTATATATCTTCAGGTCTTAGTGGAAGAAAACGCGGACGGTCTGCTGAATGGCAGCGGCGCCGGCAGCGCCGGTCAGCGCCGGCATGAACGCGGGAACGCCGCGGCGCCGCCACTCTCCGTGGACGGCGTGAAAACCGAGGTAGAGGAAACTGCCGCCGGCCAAGGCGAGCGCGTAGCTGACCCAGTTCACTCCGAAATGCCGGGTGACAACGGTTTCGAGCAGCGCGCCGAAAAACGTAGCGCCTTCGGCTACGATGCACCACGCGAGCGCGCTGCGCCTTGAACCCATCGCCGCACGCAGCATGATGCCCAGAGCGATGCCCTCCGGTATCTTGTGCAGAATCACTCCGGCGAGTAGCGTCGTGGCCAGTCCGCTCGCGTGGTCCTGCTGAGCCGCTGCGACTCCCAGGCCGTCGAGGAAGGCGTGAATCGAAGCGGCGGTGACCAGTGGCAGCGCAAAGCCGTGCAGGGCTGTCGCACAGTGCTCATGATCGTGTGTGTGGGAACAGGACGGGCAGACCGGATAGATATACCGGCCTACGGCCCACAGCAGGACGACTCCCGCCCCGAGCATTGCGAGGCCGGGCCTCCATCCGAACTGTTCCGACAGTTCCGGCAGCACGCCAAACACGGCAATGCCCATGAGCAAGCCGCCGCTGAAGGGTACAATTCTGCGCGGAGCTCCAGCCAGGGAGGACACACCGAGCACCGCCCCGGCGATGCCGATGAAGGTTGAAAGTAGCGCTAGAAGCAAGCCTGCGGATGAGAGCACGGATATTAACGATCTACTCTACTTTAGCACCCGCAGGCTCGAATATGTTGAGCGGGCCGGACATTTACAGACTTTAGCGGCCCAGAGTAAAGCTGATATCCACCTGTGTAGTTACGTCCACGGGCTGGCCGTTCAGTTTGCCGGGCTGGTATTGCCAACGCCGCACGGCTTCGACGGCGGACTGTCTCAGCAGGGGCGGTCCACTCAGGGCGTTCGCGCTCTTCACCCTGCCATCCGCGCCAATTGTTGCTTCAACGCGAACGATGCCCTGCACGCGTGCCTGACGCGCGAGCGGAGGATACACGGGCGAAACCTTCACCAGCACCACGGCTTCTTGAACATTGCCGCCAACTTTTACCTGCTGTGCCGGTTGCGCGGCGGGCTGTTGGGTCTGAGCGGGCGCCTGCGCGGCCTGTCGAGGCGCGGGCGTGGGTGGAGCCGGCGGCGGAACGGCAGGCCCCTGGGCCGCAAGCGGCTGTGCTGCGATGGACGTGCCGCTGTGGCCTTCGAGCCTCGGCGGCTCGGCCAGTTCCTTCGGCTCGGCCGGCCTCAGGCGGGCCGCGAGCGAATCGGGTTTCGGGGGAGCCACGGTTACGGCAGTGACAGGTTTCGGCTGTTCAGCAACCGGCGCCGGGGTTTGACTCGCGGGCGTAGTGGTTGGCGCCTGTGCTGCTGGGGTCTGGGTCTGAGGCTGCGAAGGCGTGGGCTGTGCGGCCTTGGTATCGGCCTGCGCCGGCTTGAGCGGGGCTTGCTGCATCAGCGGCGAGGGGCGTCCGGCCAATGCCCGGACCGATTCCCCAAGCGGACTCGTGTCGTTCGCACCCGTCACCTCGAGGCGGAACCCCACATCGTTTGTGATGGGCGAGTATACGATGCTGCCGCTCCGCAACGTTCCGAGATCGAGGTCCACATCCTCTTTGTGATCGCCATCGGTGATCGACAGAGTGGATTTCTGCGCGTTCGCGATTGCAGGGGCGTTGCGGTTCCAGGTGAGCACGAGCTGGCCTGCATTGCGTTCCACCCTCAGGTTCATGCCCGCATCGGCGGTTTGCGTTGCCGCAGGCTTGCCGCGGAAGTAGACAAAGTAAGTTCCCGCAGCCGCGACCAGCAGGAGAATGATCGCGATCACGAGCCAGCGGCCCACGCCGCTCTTCGCGGGCTCGCTCGAGAGCGGCACCGTGAAGAGCTCTTCTACCGGGGTGGCCGCGACAGCGGGCGCGGGGTCGATCCTGGGTTTCGGAGACGGGGCGACAACGGCCTCGGGCTCCTCCTTCTTTTCTACTTTCGCCCGGGCCGGAGCAGCCTCTTCGCGCCTTGCGACGGGCTGTACAGGTGGGCGTTCCTCGCGCTTCGGCGGTTCTTCCTGCTTGGGCGCAACCGCGGGCTTCTCTTCGCGCTTCAGCGTTACGGGGGTGATCGGCGGGCGATCCTCACGCTTCGGTGCTGGAACGGCCGCGGGCCGGGTTTCTTCGCGCTTGGCGGCCGGGATGATAGCCGGACGTTCTTCCCGCTTGAAGGTGAGTGGCGGCGCCGATGGACGTTCCTCGCGCTGCGGGACAACCGGCGGCGGCACGGGTGGTTTGGCGGGCGCCGCGTCTTCCCGCTTCGGGATTAGCTGTGGAGGCGCGGCCGACGGTTCTTCACGCCTGGCAACGGGCTCTTCCCGCTTCGACGGCACGACCACCGGCCCCGGCCTCAACTCCTCGCGCTTCGCGAACACCGGAGGCATTGCCACCGGCCTCTCCTCGCGCTTCGGGAACACAACCGGCCCCCGGTCTTCCCTTGCCGGACCCGGCGGAATTGCGTCCGCAACTCTTTTCCCCGAGGTCTGCACGATCGATTGCGGGTGTATTTTCTGTAACTCCGAACGGCGGAACGGAAATTGAACGTACGGCTCCACCTCGATCCGTCCGTTTTCCCAGATGAAGAATCCCGCCGTGCCGGGCTTCATGGCGAAGGGCTTGACGAGCAGGAATACCTGGTTCGGGTCCGAAAAGAACTCCTGCGCCAGCGCGAGGTCTTCGTCATCCAGAGCGACGTCTTTCCGCGTATTGCTCCGGAAGAACCCGACGGGGGCGAGAGGGCTGTTCTTCAGGCGATCGAGCGTTTCCCGCAGGCGGTCCTTGTCGGGGTCCGCCAGAAGGTAGAGGGGGCCGCGGCTGTAGTCGCAGGTCACGGACTCGTAGTTCTCCACGAACACAGTCCGGCTGCCGGCATGCGCAAGGCGTCCCAACAGGACCCCGCCCACTTCGGAGCCGCGCTTTGTGACGGCCTTGAAGCTGTCGATGACCTCCCGCTCCATCCGATCGATGACATCCAGGCTGATCTGGATGGAGACGGACTTGTTCGGAACCTCCCAGAGATAGGAGGCCGAGACCGGTGATGGGGTACCGAGTGAATCGGCTGGAATTGACGAATTAGTCATGGGACTCCTCCCCCGTGCAACGACACCCAGGGTACGTCGGTTTTCGATTTTACATGAAAATTCTCGCTTTTACCATAACTCATTACCATTGTTGAGCTTAAAAAAGGCTGGACGCGATCTGGGGTCTGAAATAATGCAGACGAAAATACCTGTAGAACTAGCAAAAAAGTAATTGGCCGTTTGGATATTCGGAAGGGTAACGTTCGCTAACGCCCGGAGTGTAACCGAAAGAAAACACCGCACGCGCGACTGGCTTACCTCCGCATTAGGGGAGGCCAGCCCCCGCATCCGTCCTCCCGTGACGCCTTCGATTCCCGTGCGCAAGTGTGTTTGCTGGCTGGAGTTCTCCGGAATATCTCGAATCGCAATCCGGCCGGTAAACCCGGCCGGCCGATCTGGCAGGAAGTGGTGTGGGGCAGCGAAGATGCGTTCTGCCGGTACCAGTACTATCGTTGGGGTGCTGGGCCTGCTAGATCTCCGGAATTCGCCGCACCGGACGGAAATTTGTTCCCAATCGTGGGAAGAAAATTCCGCGCACGACGCCCCGGCGCCTTGCTTCCGGACTCGTAAGTCCAAGCACGACGCCGTTTGGCGCGGCTGGTGCGAGAATTGCCCCATCATTGATGATTTGTTTCTCAGAGGAGGGGACGACACATGAAACTGAAAGCATTTGGCGCGGTCTTAACAGCCGTTCTGTTGATTGCGCCAGCGGTATTCGCACAGAACACGGATCAGAATCCGAATCCGAGCGATCAGCAAAATCAGGGCGCAATGCAGGGCGAGGGAACTCAGGCGCCTGCGGGGCAACCTGGAGCGCCTGCAGGGCAACCTGGAGATCACGGCAGCATGATCAGCGGCAAAGTCACCGCCTACACACCCAACCAGAGCATCACGGTAAAAGAATCGAGCGGGCAGACGCGGCAGATCAATCTGGGTCCGGATTCTCAGGTAGCTCCCGATGTAAAGGTGGGGAGCCGTGTGATGATTTCTGAAAGCACTACGGGCGGTCACCAGATGGTCCGGGTCGAGACGGCCAAGGCAAAGCACGGGAAGCTGCCTCAGACCGCGAGCAACTATCCGTTGATGGGACTCCTGGGGCTCCTTTCGCTGGGCGCCGCGGTAGGCATCCGCATCGCAAACAGGAAACTTGCCTGACAAAGGGAGGGCTCAGCCCCTCCCTTTTCCTCTTGGGTGCTCTTACCTGAACCGGTACAGCAGCAAGCCGTAGCCTACGCCCGCGGGGTCCGAGCTGCGCGCAACCTGGAATGCCATGAAGCGGCCATCGGTGGCTACGACAGGGTTTGATGCTTTCCAGCCCTCGTAATCGTTGAAGTGTGTGAGTCGAGTGAAGTCCTGGCCGGTGCCGTCCAAGCGCAGCTTCCAAATATCGATCGGGCCGGAACCACCTTTCCCCCCGAGTTGCTTCACCTGCCGGTCCGCCTCGACGAGCGTGTATTTGCCGTCCGGAAAAATCCCTTCCGGCTCGTTGTAGGTGCCGGGCGCCTTGGAGAAGTTTGTCACTGCGCCGGTCTCGAGATCCAGGCCCATTACGGAGGCCATGCCCTCGGGCTCGTAGCAGGCGAACACCATCTTCCGGTCGTTGTCGTAGAAGTCCTGCGCCTCAATCGTGCACCGCGGTCCTTGCTCTCCCAAACGACTTTCCTGTTGGTGAGCCGCGCGGTGCTGCCGGAGAGCGCAACGTCGGCTGTGACCAGGCGGGAATAGCCGGGTGCGAACTCCGGATGCTGATCCGGTGTTTCGGAAAAAGCGATCTTGAGGCTCTTCTTGGATATGGCCGCGCCCTCGCTCATTTTTGCGTCCAGACGCACGGGCTTCGAGCCGCGCTCCTTTCCGAGGAACCACAGTTCGTTGTCGCGGCTCCGGCTGACGTGGATGTCCGTGAACTTCTCGGGCCCGATGAGGATGTAGTCGCCTGTCGCCAGATGCATGACGCGCAGGAACGCTGCGCCCGGCACGTTGCACGTCAGGCAGCGGATGGCACGGGTCTTCAGGTCGATCGCGAGCGCGTCGCCGAAGCTCTTGTTCATGAAGGCGACCCGCTGGTTATCGGGTGAAATGTCGGCGCGCTCGCCGAAATAGGTCAGCACCTCGATGTTGCCGGGCAGGTGATCGAGCGGGCTGCCGGGCTTGCGTTGTGCCGCGAGCGGCGCTGCTGCTAATAAACAGAGAAGAGCGGTGAGTTTCATAGGTGTGCCGAGTGGGACTTAACCCACATATTGTACTTCCTCTTCCAACTCAAACCCGAATCGCTCCCGGACGCGGGTTTTCAACTCGGCAATGATCTCGCAGAGGTCGCGTGCTGTGCCCGCGCCGGCGTTGTAGATCAGATTGGCGTGATAATCCGCCACGCGAATATCGCCTTTCGCAAGGCCTTTCGCGCCGGCCTGCTCGAGGAAGTACGCCGCCGGCACCTTGCCTTCGCGCACCACGCTCTCAGGGACCTTTGCGGCAACCGCCGGAGGCAGTTCGGAAAACAGCAGGTTCTTGAAAATGCTGCCCGCGCACTTCATCGTGGGCGGGAACTTCGCGTTGCGCACCGCGATAATCTCGTCTGCTGTGCGGCGCAGTGCGGACGCATCCGCTGCCGGCAGTTCGAGCGCGGCGGAGAAAATCGTCCACTGCTTGCGGCGCTTGAAGACGCTTTCCCGGTAGCGGAACTCGCACTGTGCGTTGTCGAAGTCGCGGACGCAATCGCCGTCCAGAAACGTGACGAGTCGCACGACCTCAGAAATTGAGTGCCCGTACGCGCCCGCGTTGCCGTAAACGGCGGCGCCGAACGACCCGGGGATCCCGGCGAGCGTCTCTATGCCGCCAAGTCCGTGCGCAATCGCGAAATCGATCACCTGTTGGAGTTCTGCCCCGGCGTCTGCGACGACTCTGCCGGGCTCCAGGCGAATCGATTTCGCCGTGAACTTGAGCACGACGCCGCGGAATCCTTCATCGGACACTACGAGGTTTGTTCCGCCCCCGATTACCGTGTAAGCCAGCCCGCTGGCCCGTGCAACGGACAGCGCCTCCATGAAGATCGAGACGTGGGAGGTCTCCGCATAGATATCCGCCCGTCCGCCCAAGCCGAAGCGCGTATGCGGGGCGAGCGGCGCGCCCGCCGAAACCTGTAAATTAGAGATCAGGCTGAGACTCTGGAGGGCCTCGTCGATGGTCTGCATTTATTTCACAACCATTATCCCATTCGGCTCCTGCCCGGAGGTTCGCTGAATGAGCGCTGCTTTTGCCGGGTTCCCTGAGGAAGGCATTCGGTTTCTCCGCGCACTGAAGAAGAACAACCGCCGCGAGTGGTTCCAGCCCCGGAAGCACGTATACGAGGAGCAGGTAAAGGCGCCGATGCTGGAACTCGTGTCCGCGCTCAACGCGGATTTGATGGCATTTGCGCCGGAATACGTGTCCGAGCCTTCCGAAGCCATCTTCCGGATCTATCGCGACACCCGCTTCAGCCACGACAAGACCCCGTACAAGACGCAAATCGCCGCCGCATTCAAGAGGCGCGGCTTCGACCGGCACGCCGGCGCGGGCCTCTATTTCAGCGTTTCGGCTGAAGAAATCGAAGTGGCGGCGGGCGTCTATATGCCTGCGCCGGAGGAACTGCGGGCGGTACGGATGCACCTGCTGGAACACCACGAGGAGTTCCGGCGGCTGACGGCGGACGGCGCGCTGCGCGCCGCGATGGGCGAACTTCAGGGAGACCGCCTCTCCCGTGTCCCCAAAGGCTTTCCGGCGGACCATCCTGCCGCCGATCTCGTGCGCTACAAGCAACTGCTCTTGTGGGTGTTGCTCGATCCGAAGCTTGCTACCGGCCCACGGCTGTTCGAGGAAGTCCTGACGCGCTTTCGCGTGTTGACGCCGTTTGTCGAGTTCCTCAATACGCCGCTGCTGCGTGCAAGGCGGAAACCCGATCCCGCCACGTTCCTGAAAGCGCCCGCCGGGCGGCGTCCCAACCGGACCAGATGACTCCTGGTACAGCGGTCACGTTCGGGCGGGTCCTCCGGAACCGGAATTTTCTCGCCATCTGGCTGGCGCAAACGGTAAGCAGTTTCGGCGATTGGCTCGCGCTGGTGGCGCTGCTGAGCCTGGCGGCCTTTGGGAGGCGCGGAACACCCGCCGAGGTGAGTTGGGTGATGGTTGCGTTCGCGCTGCCTGTGGCCGTGGTCGGCCCCGTTGCCGGGGTGTTCGTTGACCGCTGGAATCCGAAGGCTACGATGATCGCGAGCGACCTCGCGCGTGCGGTGCTTGCGGCGCTGCTGGTGATTCCTTCCGCGCTCAATCCGGTTTACGGCATCATACTGGCACTGAGCGCTGTTTCGTGTTTCTTCCTCCCAGCGCAGACGACCGTCATCCCGTTGCTTGTGGAAAAAGACGAGTTGCTCGTCGCCAACGCGGCGAACACGCAGACGTTCTATCTCAACAAGATTATCGGCCCGGCGGTTGCGGGTCTGCTGGTGGCGCGCTTCGGAGAGAACATCTGCTTCTTGCTCGATAGCTTCAGCTTTGTTTTCTCCGCGATGCTGCTGGCGTGTGTGACGGTCCCGCGCGCGTGGGACAGGCCTCCTGGCCTGCCGGTGAAGCGAACCGTGCCGCGATCGGTCGCTTCAGAACTGACCGAGGGCTTCCGCTTCATGGCGAGTCACTCGCTCATCCTGTTCCTCACGGTCTCCGTCATGGCCGCGATTTTCGCGGTGAGCTTTTTCGACGCGCTTGCGGCCGTGTTCGTGCGTGACGTGCTTGCCGGGAGTTCGCGATTGTTCGGCGTACTCGTTTCGCTCGTGGGAGCGGGGACGATCGCGGCGGCGTGGGCCATAGGCCGATTCGGCCAGCACCGCTCGAAGTCCCTGACGATTGCGCTCGGCATTCTGCTGATGGGCACCAGCATCCTCGTGCTATCGCTTTGGAGCCGGCCGGCGGTGGTACTGTCCTGCGCGCTCGTGTTCGGCATGGGGACCGCCTGTATCGTTGTCTCCGCGCAGACGCTGCTGCAGGAGGAAACGCCCCACGAGATTCTGGGCCGTGCAACCAGCGCCATCTACTCGCTGGTCACGATGGCGCAGGTGGCCGGGTTTCTCATGGCCGGCTTCGTGGCGCACTGGGTGGGCATCCTGCGCATCTATCAATTGGCCGGCCTGGCGATGCTGGGCGCCGCGGGCTTCGCGTTTATGAGCACGCGGCGGCCGGCGGCGAGTCGCACAGCGCGAGCGTAGCCGGGCAGAACCGCAAGGGAGCGGTCCTATCGAGGCGGGACGTGCGCGGCTCACGGCCGCGCGGTCAGCGCCTTCAGGCAAACGGCGGCAAGGCGGAAGACCAGAGGAAAACGAACGCTGCTGCAACCAGAATCCAGAGGACGAGATTCCTCGCTCCCGAGCGCCGGCGGCGCGCTTCGTCCAGGTCCTTCACAACTACCCCCTCAGCATCCCGACGACTGCGTTTACCATCACAACGCCCATGCCGATCGGGATCAGGCGTTTCCAGCCGATGTTCATCAATTGGTCGTAACGGAAGCGAGGCCAGGTGCCGCGGAACCAGATCATGGCGTAGATGATCAGCCCCACCTTAAAGAAGAACCAGAACAGCCCGATGACGGCATTGTTGACGGGCGGCAGGAGGAACAGCAGGCCCATGAGGATGAGAACCGCGCCCACGGCAATCAGGAACAGCCGCTGCGGCACGCTCTTGAGCCGGCGCGAGAGCGAAAAGCACATCACACCCGAACCAGCCAGGAGCACGAGGGGCGCCCCGAAGTTCAGTGGATAAGCAAGCCAAGCCACATTCGGGAACGGACGCAGCCAGCCTCCCCAGAACAGCGTAACCGCGACGGAAGCAATCACGAAAACGTTGGCGTACTCAGCCAGGAAATACAGCGCGAAACGGAACCCGCTGTATTCGGTGTGGAAGCCCGCCACCAGTTCGGATTCGGCTTCGGGGAGGTCGAACGGGGCGCGATTGGTTTCCGCAATCGCCGCAATCATGTAAGTGATGAACGGCAGCAGCATCAGGCCGAAATTGTCGAACGCGAACCAGATCTGCCGCTCGGCTTGCGCCCTGACGATGCCTTCCATGCTGAGCGTGCCCGCCAGCATCACTCCGGAAAGCATCGAGAACGCCAGCGCCACCTCATAGCTGATGAGCTGAGCGCCGCTGCGCAGAGCTCCCAACAGCGCGTAGTGGCTGTTGGCCGACCAGCCGCCGAGCACGGTGCCGAGAATTCCAACCGCCGACATCGCGCTGACCACCAGCAGGCCCACGTTGACGTCCGCCACTCGAATCACCGAAGTGAACGGGATGACCGCGAACGCGGTCAGCGCCGTGAAGGTTGAGAGCGCCGGAGCCATCCAGAAGATGGGCTTATCGGACTGAGCCGGAATGATATCTTCCTTGACGATCAACTTCAGCGCATCGGCGATCGGCTGGAGCAGCCCGTGAGGACCCACGCGCATCGGACCAAGCCGTACCTGAAAGTCGGACAGCACCTTGCGCTCAACCAGCGAGAGATAGCCGGCCAGCAAGGGGACGAACCCGATGAGCACCACCGAGATGATCAAGGGTACGAGCAACGGGCTGTTAAGAATGCTTTCCATAAGGTACTTGCTCTATCGAATCAGGGAAGTCGACGTCTGCGCCAGCCGCAGGAACGGCTCGGGATAAATCCCGATCAGAAGCGTCATCGCGCCCGTAAGGCCGAGCGCCAGCCGCAGGCCGAAGCTCGATGCCACCGGCAGTTTATCCGTCGCTTCGCTGACAAACATGCTGCGGACCATGCGGAAGTAGTAGTAAATCGCCACCGCCACGTAAAGCGTCGCGATTACGGCCAGAACGTAATGGCCGGTCTCAATCAACGACAGGAAAATGTAGTACTTGCCCAGGAAACCGGCCGTGGGCGGAATGCCTGCGAGCGCACTGATGAAAATCAGCATCAGCACCGCGTGAACCGGGCTCTTGCGCATGAGGCCGGAAAGGTCTTCGATGTCGTCGCCGATGATGTCCTTACGCCGCAGCGCCACGATCACCATGAACGCGCCCAGGTTCATGAAGGTGTAAACCATCATGTAAACGGCCACGCCATTCAGGCCGGTTGTGTTGCCGGCGATGATGCCGAGCAGAATGTACCCGGCGTGCGAAATCGAACTGTAAGCCAGCAGGCGCTTGACGTTCGTCTGGCTGAGCGCGGCCAGGTTGCCCACCGTGAGTGTCGCAATGGCGATGGCGCTCAGCAGCGGAACCCAGATCTCGCGCGAGGACGCCAGCGGACCCAGGAACATCCGCACCAGGAAGGCGAACGAGGCAGCCTTCGACCCCACCGATAGGTAGGCCGTAACCGTCGTCGGCGCGCCCTCATACGCGTCCGGAGCCCACATGTGGAAGGGCACGGCGGAAATCTTGAACAGCAGCCCGACGGCGGTAGTCCCCAGTGCGAGGAACACCATCGGGTCCCACAAGCCGCGGCCGGCCAGCGCGACCGCGATCTCGCGCAGCCTGGTGGAGCCGCTCAGGCCGTACATCACCGAAAAGCCGTACACCAGGAAGCCGCTCGAAAACGCTCCGAGGAGCAGGTACTTCATTGCCGCCTCGTTCGATCGTTTGTCGCCGCGCAGGAACCCGACCATGATGTAGAAGCACAGGGCCATCAGTTCCAGGCCGATAAACAACGTCACGAGGTCCGTTCCCGTGGCCAGGAAAAACATGCCGCAGTTGGCCAGCAGGATCAGGCCGTAGTATTCGCCGTGGTGCTCGCCTTCGATCTCGAGGTACTTGTAAGACACGATCGAGACGATGAAGCTGGCGGCCAGGAAAATCCAGTTGAAGAACAGTGCGAAGCCGTCAACAGTCAGCGAGCCCCCGAACGCCGTGATTTCGGGGATGCCTTGGGAGGACAGATAGCTCTGCTGGTGCCACAACCCGAAGCCGGTGAATGCCAGCCCGAGCACGACGAAAATCAGCAGGTACTTCCGCTGCTTCGGCGACGGGAAAATCAGGAAGTCAAACAGAAGAACGGCGCATCCGAACAGCGCCAGCATGATCGCCGGCACGAGAACGAAATGATCCTGGGAGGTGTAGAACGTCATCGGGCAGCCTCCGCTGTGACTGAAACACCGGCGCCGGCCTGGATGCCGGCTGGCTTCTGGAAGTAGCCCGGCCTGACGCGCTCGACGATCTGCGCCACCGGCTTTTCGAGGACGTCGAAGTACGGTTTGGGGTACAGGCCGATCCAGATCGCCCATGCGATCAGCGGCACAAAAGTCGCCAGTTCGCGCAAACTCAGATCGGGCAGCCGCAGGTTCTTGGCATTCGTGATCTGCCCGAGCATCGTCCGCTGGTACATCCAGAGCAGGTATGCCGCGCCGAGAATGACGCCGGTGACGGCGACAGCCGCCCACGCGCGGTTCGCTTCAAACGCGCCCTGCAATATCGTGAACTCTCCGATAAAACCGTTGAGCAACGGCAAGCCCGCGGAACTGAGCATCGCGACCGCCGCCACGATGGCATAGACCGGCATCACGTGTCCGAGCCCGCCATATTCCTTCAGTTCGCGTGTGTGGCGCCGCTCATACGCGATGCCCACAACGAGGAAGAGCATGCCGGTCGAGATGCCGTGGTTGATCTGCTGGATGACGCTGCCGGCCAGCCCGTTCGGGTTCATTGCGAAGATGCCCAGCGTGCAGAAGCCGAGGTGGCTCAAGGATGAGTAGGCCACCAGTTTTTTCCAATCCTGCTGCATCAGGCTCACCAGCGCGCCGTAAACGATGCCCACCAGCGAAAGCGCGATCAGGATTTGCACGATGGTGGCATTCATCGACGCTTTGGGCAGCAGCGGCAGGGAGAAACGGATGAAACCGTAGGTCCCCATCTTCAGCAGCACGCTGGCCAGCACGACGGAGCCTGCCGTGGGCGCCTCGACGTGGGCGTCCGGAAGCCAGGTGTGGAACGGGAACATCGGCACCTTAATGGCGAAGCCGATGAAGAACGCCCAGAAGACCCACTGCTCGACTGAGGACGAAAGGTTCAGTTTCATCAGTTCGGAGATCTCGAACGTGTAGAACCCGAACTGCTGGAAGTGCTGGAAGTAGAGCGTCAGGATGCCGAGCAGCATCAGCGCGCCGCCGGCCAGAGTGTAAACGAAGAACTTGATCGCCGCGTAGAGTTTCCGCGGACCGCCCCACACGCCGATGATGAAGTACATCGGCACCAGCACTACCTCCCAGAACACGAAGAACATGAAGAAATCGAGCGACACAAACACGCCGATCATTCCCACCTGCTGCAGCAGGAACATCGCGTAGTATTCCTTCGTGCGCTCCTGAATGGCGTTCCAGGAGGAGAGGATGGCGACGCAGCCGATCACCGTGGTCAGCATGACCAGCAGGAGGCTGATGCCGTCGATGCCGATCATGTACTTCACGCCGAGCGCTGGGATCCAGTCGGCCTTCTCTACGAATTGAAAGCCGGAAGCGTTCTTGTCGAACCCGAACACCAGCGGCAGCGAGACCAGGAAGCCCGCCAGCGCCGCGATGTTCGCCCAGAGCCGGATCAGATTCTTCTGCGCGGAAGGGATCAGCAGCAGGACCGCCATCCCGATCAGCGGCGTGAACAGAACCCAACTTAGTAAATGTCCATCCATGGAGTTACCGCACTAAATAGTAGCCGAAGACCACAGCGATCCCGAGCACAAACACCAATGCATACGACTGCACCGAGCCGGTCTGCAGGATCCGCACCGGATAGGACGCGATCTTCACCGAGAAACCGATGAGCCGCACCGCGCCATCGACGATCCAGGTATCCCACCACATGCTGACGGTCGACGTGAAACGGGTGAGCCAGCCCGCGCCGTTGACACCGCCATCGACCACAACCTGATCGAAGCGCGAAAGCGCGCGCCCGCCGCCTTTACACATTCCGTTCACGAACAGGAAATCGTAAATCTCATCCACGTACCATTTGTTCAGGGAGCCTTTGTACAAGGGGCCGAATGCAGCCAGCGGCTCTGCCTTGGGCGCCCGCTTCTGGTAAACGAACCAGGCGATCAGGATTCCGCAAATCCCTACCGCAACCGAGAGCGCCATGAGCGCCCATTCGAGGCCCGCTTCGTGGGCGTGCTCCCCGGCCGCCGCGGCATGTTCGGAGGCAAGCACCGGAGCCAGCCAGTGTTCGAACGCGCGGAAGCCTTCGGGCAGGAAGCTCCACAGCTTGGGAACGCCGATCCATCCCGCTAACACGCTGCCCGCCGCGAGCGCCATCAGCGGAACGGTCATCACATACGGCGATTCGTGCAGGTGCGCGGCCGCGTGCTTCTCAACCCGCGATTCGCCGTAGAAGGTGAGCGCCATCAGCCGCCACATATAGAACGCCGTCAAGCCGGCCGTTATCAGGCCGACAACATAGACCGCTTTGAAGTTCGAAAACGCCTGCCAGAGAATCTCGTCCTTCGAGAAGAACCCCGCCAGGCCGGGTATGCCCGCGATCGCCAGTGTGGCGATCAGCATGGTGGCGTGCGTGATGGGAATTTTGTTCTTCAGGGCGCCCATGCGCCGCATGTCCTGCTCGCCCGACATGGCGTGAATCACCGAGCCGGAACCAAGGAACAACAAGGCCTTGAAGAATGCGTGCGTGTAGAGATGGAAGACCGCTACCCAGTAGGCGCCCACGCCGAGCGCCATGAACATGTAGCCGAGCTGGCTCACGGTCGAATAGGCCAGCACGCGCTTGATGTCATTCTGGGTCAGGGCAATGGTTGCGGCTAGAATCGCGGTGAACGCTCCGACAACGGCCACGATGGTGGACGTGTTCGGGGCCAGGCTGAACAGCACGTTCGATCGCGCCACCATGTACACGCCCGCGGTAACCATCGTCGCCGCGTGGATCAGGGCGGAGACCGGCGTCGGACCTTCCATCGCGTCCGGCAGCCAGACGTAGAGCGGGAACTGCGCGGATTTGCCCGTCGCGCCGATGAACAGCAGCAGTGCCGCCGCGCTCAGCACGCCGAAACCCGCTTCCGGCGTGAGGTGCCCGAGCGCCTCGTTTACATCCAGGAATCGAACGGTCCCGGCCAGGCTGTAGATCAGCAACATGCCGAGGAGGAACCCCGCGTCGCCAATCCGGTTGACGATGAATGCTTTCTTGCCCGCGTCGCCCGCCGATTTCTTATGGAAGTAGAACCCGATCAGCAGATAGCTGCACAACCCGACGCCTTCCCAGCCGACAAACATCAGCAGGTAGTTGTTTGCCAGCACCAGCATCAGCATGAAGAACACGAACAGATTCAGATACCCGAAAAAGCGGTAGTATCCGCCCTCATGTCCCATGTAGCCGATGGAGTAAACGTGGATGAGGAAGCCGATGCCCGTCACGACCAGAATCATCACCGAGCTGAGGGGGTCGAGCAGGAATCCCCAATCGGCCGCGAACCGCGTGAGTTCGCCCGCCTGTGTGGTGAACGGCAGCCCCGCAAGCCATGTGAACTGGACAAGCTGATGAACCCGCTCCGGCCTGGCGATAAGCTGCGCAACCGCCCCCACGGAGAAGATGAACGACAGCAGCACCATGCCGGGGCAGAGCAGGCTGATAATGGCCTTGGCCTTCGATGACGCGTGGTGGTTGAGGTGCCCATGCGCGTGCTCGGGCGCGCCCTCCACGCCGGAAGCCACCGCCACTTCCGAGGGTCCCTGCGGATCGAACTTCTTCCCGAGCAGCAGCATCACCAGTGCGCCGAACAGCGGGAACAGCGGGATGAGCCAGATGGAGTCCAGAAAATTCATCGTGTCACCACTTCAAAAGCTCGATCTCATCGGTTTGCACGGTCTCTTTGTTCCGGAACAGAGCGATCAGGATGCCCAGGCCCACGGCCGCTTCCGCCACCGCCACCGCAATCACGAAGATCGCGAACACCTGCCCGGTGACGTGCTGGTAATGGCGGGAGAAAGCGACGAGATTGATGTTCACCGCGTTCAGGATCAGCTCGATCGACATCAGGACAATGATGATGTTCCGGCGGGTCAGCACGCCGATGGTGCCGATAATGAGGAGCGCGGCGCTGAGTATCAGATAGTGTGCCGTCGTAATCGGATGCATGTCAAACCCTCTTCTTCGCCATCACGACCGAGCCGACCACCGCCGCCAGCAGCAATAGGGAAGCGATCTCGAACGGCAGCAGGTACTGGGAAAACAACACATCCGCCACACGTTGAACGTTGCCCGGTTCGCCATGCGCCGCCGGAACCGCGGGAGGAAGCTGGAGCGGCTTGCTCAGGAACCAGACCACCTCTGCCCCCACAGCCAGCACGGCCGCAATGGCAATCAACCACTGCCGGTTGAACTGCCGCAGTTTCGCCGCCTCGTCAAGGTTTACCAGCATGATGACGAACAGGAACAGCACCATGATCCCGCCGACATACAGCACGATCTGCACCGCGAACAGAAACTCCGCGTGCTGCAGCAGGAACAGCCCTGCGACGCCGATAAGCGAAACGATCAGCGAAATCGCGCTGTGTATGCCGCTCCTGCGGGTGATGGTTGCGATACCGCCGCCAAGCACCAGCAGTGCAAAAAAATAAAAGAAAAACGTGTCAATCCACATGGGACGTAGGACGCAGCTCGCTCAAAACTTGTACTTCGTGGGTTTGGGGCCTTCCTCCAACATCTGCCGGTCCCAAATCGCGCCTTCCCGGGAATAACTGGCCAACTCGAAATCCTGCGACAGCTCCAGCGCATCCACCGGGCACGCATCCTCGCACAGTCCGCAGAACATGCACCGCGACGTATCGTAAGTAAACGTCGTCAATTCCTTGCGCCTGGTCTTCTCATTGCGCTCGCTCGAAACGACAATCAGCTTCTCCGGGCACGCCAGCGCGCACAAATTGCACGCGATGCAGAGCGTCTCCCCGGTTTCCGGATTCGTATTCAGCCTCGGGGCGCCGCGATACCGCTCGGCGACCTTAGGCCGCTCGGCCGGGTACTGCTCGGTGACCATGTACTTGGGGCGCTGATAGTGGAACGTGACCCACAGGCCCTCGATGAGGTCGATCAGGAAAATGGTTCTGAGCAGTTTCCGCATTACCCCTCCTACCGATCCACTTCTCCAAGCACGATATCCGTTGTGCCGATGATTGCCACCAGATCCGCCACCAGGGCGCCGCGCGCCATCTTGTCCAGAGCCTGCAAATGGACGAATGAAGGCGGCCGGACACGCACGCGGTACGGCTGCGGGGTTCCGTCGCTCACGATGAAATAGCCCAGTTCCCCCTTCGGCGCTTCGATCGCAACATAGACCTCGCCCACCGGCGGCTTCACCACCTTGGGCACCTTCCCCATGATCGGGCCTTCAGGGATGCGCTCGACGGCCTGGCGCACGATCCGGATCGACTGGCGCATCTCCTCCATGCGCACCTTGTACCGGTCGAACGTGTCGCCGTTTTGCCCGGTGGGAATGTCGAAGTCGTACTGCTCGTAGCCGGAGTAGGGCTTTGCTTTGCGCAGGTCCCACTTGACCCCGGCGGCGCGCAGCATCGGGCCGGTCACTCCGTACTGCTTACAATCCTCGGCGTTCAGTATGCCGATGCCCTTCAACCGGCCCGCCCAGATGCGATTGCCGGTCAGCAGCGTCTCGTACTCTTCGATCTTTGGCGCGATAAAGTCGCAGGCCGCCTTAACTTCCTGTTCGAAGCCTTCGTACAACTCGTATTGCAGGCCGCCGATGCGGAACGCGTGCGTAGTGAGCCGGGCTCCGCAATACTTCTCGTATATATTAAGGATTTCTTCCCGCTCGCGCATCATGTAGAACAGCGGCGTGATGGCGCCGACGTCGAGCGCGTGCGTTCCAAGCCAGAGCAGGTGGCTGGCGATCCGGTTTAATTCGGTGAGGATTACGCGGATTACCTGGGCGCGCGGCGGGGCTTCCACGCCGATCAGTTTCTCCACCGCCAGGCAATAGCCGAGACCGTTTGAGACCGCCGCGACGTAATCCATGCGGTCCACATACGGCGCGAACTGCTGGTAGCTGCGGTTTTCCCCGATCTTCTCCACGCCCCGATGCAGGTACCCGATCACGCATTCGGTGCCGTTCACCCGCTCGCCGTCGAGTTTCACGATCACGCGCAACACGCCGTGCGTGGACGGGTGCTGCGGGCCCATGTTCAGGACCAGTTCTGTGGAATCAAGGAAGGTCTCCGGCATAGGTTACTGTCCGCTCTCGATCCCGAGGTTTTCCTTCACCCACCGGTTGTCCATATCGGTGATGGCGCGATCCTTGCGCAGCGGGTGGCCCTCCCAATCCTCGGGCATCAGGATGCGGCGCATGTCCGGGTGGCCGGCGAACGCGATCCCGAACATGTCGAATACTTCACGCTCCAGCCAGTTTGCCGTTATATAAGCGCCAACCGCTGTCTGGGGCTTGTAACCGTCTGGGATTCGGGTCTTCACGCGGACGTGTTCGTTCCGCGCAAAACTGTAAAGGATATAGACGACGTCGAAGCGTTCGGGGCGCTTCGGGTAGTCCACCGCGGTGACGTCAACCAGATAGTCGAAGTCGGCTTCCAGCTTGAGGAACTCGAGAATCGGAATGGCCGCTTCGGGCTTCGCGATAACAAAATTCTGTCCGAGGTACGTTGAGCATTCGGAAATCTGGTCGCCGAACTGCTCCTTCAACATCCCGCTAAGCTCGCTTTCCCAGGGGGTGGCAGCCATGGTAGGCGGCGCCTTTGGGGCGGCGGGCGCGGGCGGTTTCCCAGCGGCCGGTTTTTGCTCGTCAGGCATCTAGACTCCGGAATCGCACGAAGATTCCCACCGTAACACAGCGAATGCTCATTTTCAAATGATTCGCAGTAAAGGATGTGTTGTAAATTCAATCACTCGCGGGCAGTGACTCAGCTCCCGGCGGCAATAACCGTGGGCTAAGATTGACGTGAGGACCAATGGACGGTAATCGCATCACAATTGAACCAGGCAAGCGGTCCGGCCAAGCCTGCATCCGGGGGTTGCGCATCACGGTTTGGGACGTGCTCGGCTGGCTCGCGGCGGGCATGAGTGAAGAGCAGATCATTGGCGACTATCCCGAGTTGGAGCATGAGGACTTTCGGGCTATCTACGATTACGCCGCCCGAGTCGGACGGCGGGTCGCCCTGTGAAATTGCTGCTGGATGAAAACCTGTCTCGACGCCTCGTCGAGAGGCTGGCTGACCTCTTCCCCGGCTCCACTCACGTAGCACTTGAGGGATTGCTCAGGTCTCCGGACATGAGCATCTGGCAGCACGCCAAGGCCGGTGATTACTCAATTCTGACCGCGGATGCGGACTTCTATGAACTTGCGACCACTTTTGGCCCGCCTCCCAAAGTCATATGGCTGCGCGGTTGCGACTATCCGACTGCGGTCGCTGAACGCCTGATCCGAGGGCAGGCAATTCGGGTCACGGAGTTCCTGGACGACCCCGACCGGGCTGTGCTGATATTGTCACCCTAGGCCCTGATCGTCGTGCGGAAAAGCGGCGTGACGCGGTCAGGTAAGCTCCCGAACCACCGTCCCTTTCACCGCTCAACTCTCCACGAGTTGGCCCTTATCCACCAGTCGCTTGCCCTCCATTAACTGCAGGATCCCGCGCAGCGGAATTCGGACCCAGTCTGGGCGGTTCGTCAGCTCGAAGTAGATCTCGTGGACCCCCTTTTCGAGCAGGTACAGAAACATCATCGCGCCGATGGCTTCCCTCGTTTTGGGCATGAATACAGCCTGCTCCGCGACCGCGAGGTACTCCTTGAGAAAGGCCACGCTCACCCAACGGCTCCAGTACCGGGCCCAGAGTTCGAGCGATTCGCGATCTTCGGCGCGGGGAATCACCCCCGGCACCTCCCCGTACAGCGCCGCGTGTGAAGCGTAGTGGAAAGAGCGCAACATGCTCGCGACATCGCGCAACGGGGAGCGCTTGATGCGGCGCTCGCTGAGCGCCCGCGCCGGCTCGCCTTCGAAATCGATGAAAACGAAATCCTTCCCCGTGTAGAGCACCTCGGGCAGATGTAGATTGCCGTGAATCCGGGTCCGCGCCGCCGAAATCTCCTTGTCCCGGATCGCGAGGTACTGCCGCCGTATCTCCTGCTCCAATTGCAGTACGTGGCGGGCATCGGTGAGCGCCGGCTCGGGTATCTGCTTGAGCCGCTGGCGGAGCAGCAAAAAGGCCTGCGTGGTTCGCCCGAGCATGCCGTGATACAGCGACTGCCGGTAGAAGTCGGTGAACGGCTCCGGAGCGAACCCCGGGTCCTCCGGGTACATCAACAGCGCAAGATGAAGCTCCGCGACGCGGCGTCCCAGCAACTTCGCGGCTTCAGCGTAGGTGCCGATCAGTTCCTGGGCCATAGGCGGGATCTCCTGGTCGAGCAGCGCCATCGACGATGGCTCGAAAGTCGGATCCAACTCCGCATGCCGGCGGCGCGCCAGCGCACGTTCGAAATACAGCCCCAGCGAATCGAGGGTAAACTCCCAGGCATTGCCCTGGCTGGGCACGTACCCATGGAGGATCCCAACCGTCATGCTATGCCCTTCGCGGCGGTACTCCAACGCTCCCGCCAATGGCCGCACGTACGGGAACCTGACCTTCTCGGAGAGGTAGTAGCCCATCTCCAGTTCCGGATTGATGCCCGGCTCGAGCTTGCGGAATACCTTCAGAACGAACTTCTCGTCGTAGACGACGGAGGTGTTCGTCTGGTCCCTTCGCTGGAGGCTCGGCTCGAGCGTGCCCCCGTTCAAGAGCATCAGTTTGCGGAACATCCCGCTCGGCACGGCGAACAGTTCGCCCTGCTCGCCCCGGAATCGCCGTCTGCGCGAGATCGCGTCGAGCAACTCCTGCGAGAATTCCCTGTTCCACAAGGCTCCGTAAAGCGCACCCTCGGAGTTCTCCGGCCCGCGAAAACGGGTCAGCACCGTTTCCGGCGCCTCGCGTACCACTTGCTTCGACGGCTCCTCCCCGCGCACCAGGGTTAGTGGAAGAAGGTAGGTTTCCGGATCTCCCTCGCCGTACTCCACATTGACGAAGAACATGGCGGAGGAGCACTTGGCCGGCACCAGGTCCACGATCTGAGTTCCGCGCACCCGCCGGTCTTTTCCCGCGAACCAGCGACGCTTCTTCAGAAACGCCGGCAGCAGCCGGTTCAGTGCCGGCCGCAGTTTCGCCGTGAAGATCTCCTCCCAGTCCTCCACCTCCAGGACCGGGATCGATTCCTCGGCCGGCACCTCGCTGACGTACTCGACCTGCACGCGCTGCGGTTCGAGTGCAAACCAGTAGAACTGGTGCGGCCCCAGCGTAACGAAGTAAGGCAGATCGCCGATCGGAGGAAATTCGGAGCGCCCGAACACTTCGACCGGCATCATCGATTTGAATTCCGAGAGATCGAGTTCAGCCGCCTGGGCAAACCGCGAAAGATTCACCACGATGAGCACCGTGCTGTCCTGGTACCGCCGCAGGAACGCCAGCACCTTGCGGTTATCCGGATGCAGAAATTCGATGGAGCCGCGCCCGAATGCTTTGTACTCCCTGCGCAACGCGATCATCCGTTTCGTAAACCAGAGCAGGGAGTGCGGGTTGTGGAGCTGCGTCTCCACGTTCACGGCCTCGTAGTGCGACTCGGGGTCGATGATGGCGGGCAGGTACAGCTTCTGCGGGTTCGCGCGTGAGAACCCTGCGTTCCTGTCGGCGCTCCACTGCATGGGCGTGCGCACGCCGTCGCGGTCGCCGAGGTAGAAATTGTCCCCCATGCCGATCTCGTCGCCGTAATAGATGATGGGCGTGCCGGGCAGGGACAGCAGCAGTGCGGTCATCAGCTCGATCCGCCGCCGGTCGTTCTGAAGAAGCGGCGCCAGCCGGCGGCGTATGCCGAGGTTGAGCCGCATCTGCGGGTCGTTGGCGTACACCCGGTACATGTAGTCCCGCTCTTCGTCGGTCACCATCTCGAGCGTGAGCTCGTCGTGGTTGCGCAGGAACAGAGCCCACTGGCAGATTTCCGGGATTGGCGGCGTTTGCTCGGAGATGTCGAAAATCGGGAACCGGTCCTCCATCTGCATCGCCATGAAAAGCCGCGGCATGAGCGGGAACTGAAAATTCATGTGCGATTCGTCGCCGCAGCCGAAGTACGCGATCGCGTCCTCGGGCCACTGGTTGGCTTCGGCCAGCAGCATCCGGTTCTTGAACTTCGTGTCGATGTGGCGCCGCAGTTCCTTCAGGAACGCATGCGTTTCCGGAAGGTTCTCGCAGGTCGTCCCCTCTCGCTCGAACAGGTACGGCACCGCGTCGAGCCGCAGCCCGTCCACGCCCATGCCGAACCAGAAATCGACGACGTCGAGCATCGCGCGCCGCACGCGCGGGTTATCGAAGTTGAGATCGGGCTGATGTGAGAAGAACCGGTGCCAATAATACGCCTTCGCCACCGGGTCCCAGCTCCAGTTGGAGGTCTCTGTGTCTTTGAAGATGATCCGGGCGTCCTTGTACTTGTCCGGCGAGTCGCTCCAGACGTAGAAATCCCGCCAGCGGCTGTTCGCGGGAGCTTGCCGGGCGCGCTGAAACCACGCGTGCTGGTCCGAGGTGTGATTCATGACCAGCTCGGTGATCACCCGCAGCCCGCGCCGGTGCGCCTCCTTCAGGAACGACTGAAAATCGCGCAGCGATCCGTAAGCCGGGTGGACGTCGTAGTAATCCGAGATGTCGTACCCGTCGTCCTTCCAGGGTGAAGGGCAGAACGGGAGCAGCCAGATCGCCGTCACCCCGAGGTCCTGTATGTAATCGAGCTTCGCTTCGAGCCCTTTGAAATCCCCCGCGCCATCGTTGTCGCTATCGAAGAAGGCCCGCACGGGGACTTCATAGACAATGGCGTCCTTGTACCAAAGGGGGTCGTCTTCTAATTTGGCTGCGCGCCGCTGCTGAGCCACTCCGAGGATACTCCTTCACTCAGTGTAGCGAATGAGGCCCGGATGGTCGAAAACATGGATGGACTTTCATTGGCATAGCAGCGCGCCGGACTGTGTTGCCCTGCTATATTCGTTTTCGGAATATGCCATTGAACCGCATCAGGCCCATCTGGCTCCTCTCGTATGGCATGTTGCTGCTATGCATCGCACCCCTAGTAACGTTTAGTCTCTTGCAGGTGCTGCTTTCGTCAGACGTGAGCGGCGCAACGTCGGAAGCGATACTCAGCGGCTGCGTTTCGTTGCTGGTATTGGCCGGACTCGCTCTTCTTGTGCTTGGGGCGTATCGCCTGCACCTGGATTCCAGAAGGATGGTCGCGTTCATCGCAACCGCCGAGATACTCCTGGCATGCCACTACTTCGCATGGGTGCAGGGAATCGTCGCTGATTTCAGCGCGGGTGCCGCGCTGTGGTTGCTTATGCTCGGTCCCTTGGCGGTAATCGGCATGGTGACGCTGGTTCGGAACGCCACGAGGAGAGATAATCCGCTGTGGACTGCGGGCGGCATTGTGTTATGGGCAGCGCAGGCTGCAGCGATTGGGTATCTCTACTGGATGCTCTCAGGCGTCTGAAATCGGGCCTCAGGAGGCCCGCCGATATCGTCGTACCTCGATTTCATCTTGATGAACCTGCGCCAAGTCATAGTTGGCCTGGAGGCGCAGCCACATCTCCGGGCTTCCGCCGAATGCCTTCGACAGGCGCACCGCCATCTCCGGCGAGATCCCGGATTTCCCGTTCACCAGATTGTTGAGCGTCTGCCTGGTTACGCCGAGCGCCGTGGCAGCCTCGGTAATCGTCAGCCCAAGCGGTTCTATGCAGTCCTGCCTGACGATGCGCCCGGGATGTGGTGGATTCTTCATCGGCACGGTGGTCTCCTAGTGATAATCCGTGAGATCGACATCGAATACGTTTCCTGCCTCGATTCGGAAGGTGACCCGCCAATTGCCGCTCACTGTCACGGACCAAAACCCCTTCATCTCTCCTTTCAGAGCATGCAAGCGGTATCCCGGCAGATCGAGGTCCGCCGCATTGGCGGCTGCATCTAAGACGGATAGTATGTTTTCGAGACGTCCTCTCAAAGCCGCACTGACTCGACTCGGATCGCCGGCCCACAGCCGCTTCAAGCCTCGATGTCGAAAGCTCCGAATCAAACAACGAGTGTAGAGTGACAAGAGGTGCTTGTCAAACCGGCAGGAATCACCGCAGATAAAACAGGCTCAGCCGCGGCAGGCCCGCCGCTTCCAGCAGCCGCCGGTCGAGGAACTGCTTCTCGAGAATCGCGATCTGCCCGGCGTTCATCTTGCCGCGATAAGGGCGAAGCTGCAAATCGAACTCGCGCCGCGCGGCAAGCACGTCCTCTTCGGACTGAGCGGCGCGGCCCGCGGCGATCATCTTGTCTTCGAGCGCCGTCAGCCGCCGTTCCAGGTTCTCCAAATCGCGGTATTGCGTTTCGACATCCGCGGTGAGCCGGTCGAGCGCAACCGCGATCTCGTCCAAGCCCGCCTTGCGAACCTGCGCGGCATTCGATTCCAGATACGAGCGAAGATCCTCGATCCCGAATGGCGGCGCCGGCGTCTTCGCGCTCGCCGCTGCCGGAGCATTCCCGGCCATCAACTGCGCCTGTTCCAGCACTGCCTGCGCGCAGTAGGCCAGCGAATTAATCATCTGAATTTTCGATTTCCGGCCGCGCCACTTCTCGAACGCTGCGTCAATGCCGCGCAGCGCCGCCTCGATCGGCACCTCCGCGCCCTTCCAACTCTCGATCAGCGCCCAATCGAGCGGCGAAAGCAGAAACAGGCCCGAGCCCCGCGCCTTCTGGAAATGCTCCTCGATTTCCGTGAAGTAGTTGAAGTAGTTGCCGGACCAGAATTCGTCCGTCATTGCCGGCGGTTTCGCGTCCAGATCATCTCCAGGCCTTCCAGCGTGAGGTCTTCGTCCACCTGTTTCAGGTAGCGCGAGCCGCGCACGATCAGCCGCGCCTGCCCCCCAGTCGCAATCAGGCGCGTATCCGGCCCCATCTCCGCCAACAGGCGCTCGATAATCCCGTCAATCATTCCGATTGCGCCGTAGTAGATGCCGGACTGCATGCTGCCCACGGTGTTCGTCCCGATCAGCTTCGCCGGTTCGCGCACATCCACCTTCGGCAGCCGCGCGGTTCTGGAGAACAATGCCTCCATGGAAATCGTGATGCCCGGGCATATCAGGCCGCCCAGGTACTCCGCATTGGCGGAAACCGCGTCGAAGGTGATGGCCGTGCCCAGGTCCACAATGACGCACGGGCCGCCATACTTTTTGAATGCGGCCACGCTGTTCACCACGCGGTCGGCGCCGACCTCCTGCGGGTGTTCATAGCAGATCCGCAGGCCGGTGTCGGTATTGGCCTCAACGAACATCGGCGCGGTATTGAAATAGTGCGCCGACATCGCCGCGAGCGTGGAATCGAGCGGCGGCACCACGCTGGCGATGATCACGCCGTCGATGCGCGCGAGGTCCAGCGACGAGAGTGCAAACAGATTGCGAAGGAGGATGCCCCACTCGTCGGCGGTCTGCTGGTGGTTCGTCCGCAGCCGCCAGTGCGCGATCAGACTGCTGTTCTCCAAAACGCCGATGGTGACGTTTGTATTACCTACATCGAGTGCCAGAAGCATAGATGCCCTAAGCCGGCCGTACTCCCCCGGCGAGGATCAACGTTCTTTCTCCGTTCGGCTGGCGCACATAAAGGAAGCCCATCGGGTCGAGCCCGTCAGTCGTGCCCGCAATCGAGCCCCCGCGCTGTTCCACAACAACCTGCTTGCCCTTCACGTAGCTCGAAGCGCGAGAGAACGCGCGCAGCACCGGCTCTCTTCCGCCTTCCACCAGCATCTTCGTGAAGCTGTCCACGCATTCGAGCAGGTGAATCAGGATCTGCTCGCGCGAGTGTGTCTTCCCCGACGCGGCGCGCAACGACGTCGCTATTCCCGAAAGGTCTGCCGGAAACTCCGATTGATTCACGTTGATGCCGATGCCGGCGACGTACGCCGCGCCCTCCGCCTCCGCCATGATGCCTGCGCACTTCTTTTCGCCGATCAGTACGTCATTGGGCCAGCGGAGATCGCAGGCGATGCCCGTCGCGCGTGCAATCGCCTCGGCCGCGGCGAGGCCGAGTGCCAGCGACAGCACGGGGATGCTCTCATCCGGCATCTCGAGCCGCAGCACAATCGAGACGTAGAGGCCCGTGCCGTGTTCGGAATGCCACGAGTGCCCGTGCCGGCCGTGCCCCGCCGTCTGCTCTTCCGCTCCGGCCACCGTCCCCGACGGGCATCCGTCGCACGCCAGTTTTTCCGCCTCCGTCATGGTCGTAAGGCAGCGGTCGAACCACACAATCTGCCGCCCGGGAAACCGCGCGCGAACGGGGTCGAGGTCGATCATAGTTCCAGCCGGAAATTGAGGTCCACCGCCGCGGCCGAGTGCGTGATCGCGCCGCAGGAAACGAAATCCGCTCCGGACTCCGCGTAAGCGCGCACGTTTTCGAGCGTGATTCCGCCCGAGAGTTCCACCGTGGCGCGGCCCGCGATGTACTTTACCCAATCGGCGGCTTCGGCGGGCGCAAGATTATCGAGCAGCAGGCGCGTTGCTCCGGCCGCGAGCGCCTCGTCGAGTTCGGCCCGCGTGCGGACTTCGATTTCAACCGGCACGCCGGCGTTCCGTGTCCGCTCCAGCGCCGCACGAACGCCCCCGGCCGCCGCGATGTGGTTGTTCTTGATCAGAATGGCGTCATAGAGACCCATGCGGTGATTCGTTATGCCGCCGGCCAGCGCAGCGTTCTTTTCCAGCACGCGAAGCCCCGGTGTGGTTTTCCGTGTGTCGAGCACGCGGCACTTCGTTCCGGCCACCGCATCGGCATGGCGGCGCGCCAGTGTTGCGACCCCGCTCAGCCGCTGGAGGAAATTCAGCGCCACCCGCTCGCATTCGAGCAGCGTCCGCGCCCGCCCGCGGACGCACGCCAGCGGCTCGCCATCGGCCGCCCGCTCGCCGCTTTGCTTGAAAACTTCCAGGCTCTCGACCCCGCCGCGAATGTCATAGATCACCGGCAGCAGTTCGATTCCGGCCACAACCAGCGGCTCTCGCGCGAAGAAGCGGCCTGTGGCCATTTTCTCCGCCGGTATACATGCCTGCGACGTGATATCGCCCGAGCCGATATCCTCGGCCAGCGCACGCTCCACGATCTCCCGAATTTCCGCCGTCATAAGGCTGCAAACGCGCCGCGGCTCTTCTCGAGCTGGCTCCGGTACTCGCCCAGTTTCTGCCGGATCGAATTCACCACCTGCTCCGGCGCCCGCGCCAGGAACTCCTCGTTCGCAAGCTGACGTTCGGAGTTCGCAATCACTTTCTGAAGCTGCTCGATTTCCTTCTCGAGCCGCTTCCGCTGTACTTCGACCTGCGCCTTGGAAACGCGCAGCACGAGATCGAACTCCGTGGTCGAGCGCTTCACGCCCTGCTCCCCGGCCGGTGCGGCCTCGGAGCGAACGTCCAGCTTGACATTTGCCAACTTCTGGATCGCCTCCACCTGCTTGAGCGCGACGTCGGCCGCGCCGGTCTGCGAATACAGTACGCCTTCGAGCTGCTCCTTCGGGTTCGCACCCATATCGGCCCGCAGGTTGCGCGCCGCGGTCACGATCTCCTGTAGGATCTGCATCTCGCGTTCCGCCGGATGATCGGTCACGTGGACGTCGTACTGCGGGTATTGACCCAGCGCGATCGAGACCGGGCGCCCCGGATTCCCCTTGGCGAGCCGCTGCCAGAGTTCCTCCGTGAGGAAGGGCATCACCGGGTGCAGCATCCGCAGCGAGGCCTCGAACACCGTGAGCACGTTGCGCCAGTTGGCATCGAGGCCGGAATTATCCGTGAAGCGAAGCTTCTTGATTTCCAGATACCAGTCGCAGAACTCGTGCCAGAAGAACTGCCACAGCAGTTGAGCGGCTTCGTGGTAGCGGTAGCGGTCGATTGCGCGGTTCACCAGGTCGGCGCAGTTATTGAGGCGGCTGAAAATCCAGCGGTCCTCGAGCGGCACGCCTTCCGGTCCGGACGCCGCCGCTTTCGGACGGTACGAAATGCATTCCTCCGGCACCCACGGCTCGACGCCGGAACGTTCCATATTCAGGAAGATGAACCGCGCCGCGTTCCAGATCTTGTTGGCGAACGCCCGGGCGCTGAGCATTCGCTCTTCGCTCAGCACGATGTCCGTGCCCGGCGCCGCGCCGAGCAGCATCGCCATCCGCACCGCATCCGTGCCGTGCTTTTCCGTCACTTCGAGCGGATCGATGACGTTGCCCTTCGTCTTGGACATCTTCTGGCGTTCCGCATCGCGCACCAGCGCGTGTATGTAAACCTCGCGGAACGGCACGTCGCCCGTGCACTCCAGGCCCATCATAATCATGCGGGCCACCCAGAAGAACAGGATGTCGAAGCCGGTGATGAGCAGCGAGGTCGGGTAATAGGTCCTGAGGTCTTCCGTCTCGTCCGGCCAGCCGAGCGTCGAGAACGGCCAGAGCCCGGAGCTGAACCAGGTATCGAGAACGTCGGGATCCTGCTCGAGGTTCTTCGATCCGCAAGGGCACTTCTCCGGCGTTTCCCGTGCCACCACGATCTCGCCGCAATCCTTGCAGTGCCACGCGGGGATGCGGTGGCCCCACCAGAGTTGCCGCGAGATGCACCAGTCGCGGATGTTGTACATCCACTCGTAGTAGGTCTTCGTCCAGTTCTCCGGAGTGAACTGTATGCGGCCTTCTTCCACTGCCCGGATAGCGGGCTCCGCCAGCGGCTTGGTCTTCACGAACCACTGCGTGGAAATCAGCGGCTCCACGGGCGTCTTGCAGCGCTGGCACTTGCCGAGGCTGAGTTCGTAGGGCTCGATCTTCTCCATGAGTCCGAGTTCCTCGAGGGCGGCCACCACCCGAGTGCGCGCCTCGAACCGGTCGAGGCCGGCGTATGCACCCGCCGCCGCGGTCATGTGCGCCGCGCTGTCGATCACCTGTATCTTCGGAAGATTGTGGCGCCGCCCGGCCTCGAAGTCGTTCATATCGTGAGCCGGGGTGACCTTGACCACGCCGGTGCCGAACTTCGGGTCCGCGAGTTCATCCAGGATGATCGGGATCTCGCGGTTCATCAGCGGCAGCATTACCGTTTTGCCGTGGAGGTCGAGGTAGCGCTCGTCCTTGGGATTGATCGCGACGGCCGTATCGCCCAGCATCGTCTCGGGGCGCGTCGTTGCCACCACGAGGTAGCGCGTCTCGCCCTTCACCGGGTAGCGAATGTGCCAGAGGTTGCCCGGAACCGGGTCATGCGGAACTTCGAGGTCCGAGAGCGCGGTGTGGCACCGGGGGCACCAGTTCACCATGTACTCGCCGCGGTAAATGAGACCCTTTTCGTAGAGCCGGACGAAGACTTCGCGCACCGCCCGCGACAGGCCGGGATCGAGCGTGAACCGCTCGCGCGACCAGTCGCAACTCGCGCCCGTGCGGATCATCTGCCGCTTGATCGTGTCGCCGTACTTTTCTTTCCACGCCCAGATGCGGCGTTCGAACTCCTCGCGTCCGATCTGGCGGCGGTCGAGCCCTTCCTGGGCTAACTGCCGCTCCACCAGCATCTGGGTTGCGATTCCGGCGTGGTCCGTGCCGGGCAGCCAGAGGGTGTTATCCCCCCGCATGCGGTGCCAGCGGACGCTGACATCGATCTCAGTGTGCTCGAGCATGTGCCCGATATGGAGGGAGCCGGTGACGTTCGGCGGCGGGATCACCAGCGAAAACGGACGGCCCGGGCCATTGGCATAAGCCCGGAAGATTCCGGTATCGATCCACCACTGTGCCCAATGCGGCTCAAACCGTTGGGGTTCATAGACTTTCTCAAGTTGCATGAGGGAATTTCCAATATAACAGACGCCGCTGCGAGAGAATCCAGGGACACTCCGGGCTGGATAACGGCGTTACCGGCGGAACACGGTCGTGGCGGAGCACTCTATGCGGGACCCCCACTCCAACACGCACTTCCGCAATAACCTGATCCTGGGTTCGGACGGAACTCGCGGGATTGCCACGTTCGCCAACGCCACCGCGTAGACGTTTCGCGGGGCGCGCCCTGATCTCGGGGCCTACGAAGCGGGCCAAAAGTCGCCGCAATATGGACCCCGGTGGCTGACCGGCAGGCCTTTTTACCGGTAGTCTGGTGGATAGCGTTAACGAACATGGAAATCGTTGCACACGGCTTGTGGACGGCCGCGGCTGCCATCACCGCGAAGAGATTGACGGGGATCCGGTTGAACGTTGGCTGGGCGGTCTGGTGGGGTTGTTTTCCCGACGTGCTGGCGTTCGGTCCGTCCGGTGTTGCGGGGCTCTGGCTCCGGCTGACGGAAGGGGCAGGGCAAGCGAGCGGCCATCTGCTGCCGCACGTACATATCGGGCTGCCGCTCTATCCGGCAGGTCACAGTCTCGTCGTGTTTCTCTTGGTGTTTGGCCTCGTGTCGGTCCTGGGGCGCCGCATCGCGATTGCGATGTTGGGCTGGCTGCTTCACATCCTCATCGATATTCCCACCCACAGCCTGCGCTACTACGCGACCCGGTTTTTGTGGCCGGTCTCGGACTTCCGCATTGACGGCATCGCGTGGTGGACACCCTGGTTCTGGGCGGCAACCTACGGGGCTTTACTCGCCGTGTACGCGCTGATGTGGAAGAAGGGGCTGTTTTCGCGGAACCGGAACTTGGAGGATGCAGTCAAGGCGGGGTAGGAGCCGAACCGTTCGCCGGACCAGTCGCCGTTCTCCGTCGTTTCGGGCTCTTGTTCGAACACTCGCAGTGTCTGGTAAGTCGTCGAGCGTTCCACGGGCGTGCGGCCGGCACCGCGGATCCACGACCGTATCTGAGCGGGCGTCAGGAACTGCCCGTGGGCTGCGCCCGCGGCGGTAGAGATGCTTTCGTTCATCAGCGTGCCGCCGAAGTCGTTTGCGCCCGCGTGCAGGCAGTCCCGAGCGAGCGCCGGCCCCTGCTTGACCCATGAGGCCTGTAGGTTGTCGATCCAGCCGTCGAGCATGAGGCGCGACACCGCGTACATGCGCAGCACATCCTCGCGGCTGACCTCAGCTCCGACGTGCACGAGAGATTTCTTCACCATGGGAGCTTCGCTCGCAATGAAGCTCAGCGGGACGAACTCGGTGAAGCCGCCGGTGTCTTTCTGGATATCGCGCAGCAGTTCGAGGTGACGGGCGCGCTGGAGGGCGGTCTCGACGTGGCCGTACATGATGGTGGCCGTCGTCGGAATCCCGAGTCTGTGGGCCGCGCGGATCACACTAATCCACTCGCGAGTGGAGATGCGGCCGGGCGAGATGCGGTCGCGTACTTCGTCATCGAGTATCTCGGCGGATGTGCCGGGGATAGAGCCGAGCCCGGCGTCCTTGAGCGCGGCGATGTAGTGTTCGACCGTGCAGGAGGAGAGCGTCGCGCCGTAGAGGATTTCTTCCGGAGAGAAGCCGTGTACGTGGATGCCGGGCACTTCCTTCTTGATGGCGGTGCAGAGGTCGATGTAGAACGAGCCTTTCATGCGCGGAGGCAAGCCGGCCTGGAGACAGACTTCAGTTGCGCCGAGATCCCATGCTTCCCTGACGCGGCGAAGGACCTCTTCGAGCGGCAGGAAGTATCCCTGCTCCGCGCGATGCCCCCTGCTGAATGCGCAGAAGCCGCACCGCTTCACGCATACATTGGTGAAGTTGATGTTGCGGTTGATGACATAGCCCGCCCGGTCCCCCACGCGGCGCTGCCGCTTGCCATCGGCAATGCGGATGAGCCGCTCGAGCTCGCTGCCTTCCGCGCCGAAGAGCGCTGCGGCCTGCCGCGCGCCCAGTTCGTGTCCTGAGTCCGCTTGTTCGAGGATCGCGTCGAGTGTCACTGTGCCTCCTTTGCATGGGCGACCAGCCCGCTCTCGTCTGCCCAGCGCAGGGCCTGGCGGCGCAAGGGCTCCGGTATCCAGCCGGGCTCGCGCACGTAGTCGGGATACGCGGCCAGCCGTTCTCTCAGCTCGAATCCGGCTTCCCGCGTGACGGATTTCAGCGATTCCAGGTGAGGCCACGCCATCTCGGGGTTGATGAAGTCGCGCGTGACGGGCGAGACCCCGCCCCAGTCGTTAATCCCCGCCCGCAGGTAGATGCCGTAAGCGCCGGGCGTGAGATTCGGCGGCGCCTGAACACTGATTTCCCCGCCGAAGATCAGGCGCGCAATGGCCGCGGTTCGCGCAACATCGAGTGCATCCGGTTCGGACCGCCCCGCGAACTCCGTGTCACTCTTCGATCGGAAGTTCTGGATGATGACTTCCTGTATGTGGCCGTACTTCGCATGAATCGAGCGGATGGCGAGTAGCGCATCGACGCGCTCTTCCAGCGTCTCGCCGATGCCGATCAGGATGCCGGTAGTGAACGGGATGCGCAATTCTCCCGCGGCTTCGAGAGCTGCCAGCCGGAGTTCGGGGACCTTATCGGGGCACCCGTGGTGCGCCTCGCCGGGTCGCAGCAACCGGCGGCTCGTTGTTTCGAGCATCATGCCCAGGCTCACGTTGTCCGGCTTCAGCAACTGCATTTCATCGCGCGTGAGGAGGCCGGGGTTCGAGTGCGGGAGCAGGCCGGTCTCATCGAACACCAGCCGGCACATGGCCGCGAGATACTCGACTGTGGAGCGGAACCCGTACCGCGCGAGCCAATCGCGGTGCGACGGATACAGCAACTCCGGCTTATCGCCAAGACTGAACAGGGCCTCCTTGCAGCCGGCATTCCGACCCGCCCGCGCGACGCTCAGCACCTCTTCCGGCGTCATTGTGTGCGAAGCCGGATCGCCAGGGCGGCGCACGAAGGTGCAGTATTTGCACCGGTCCCGGCACAGGTTCGTGAGCGGCAGAAAGACCTTGCGCGAATAAGTGATGGTCCGCCCGGTGCGCTTATCCCGGACGAGGCTGGCCTCGCGGAAAAGGAGACTGGCCTCGCTGGTCACGTCAACCCATTGCGTGTGCATTCTCGGGTTCGATCTTGTACATGACCCGCACCTCGCCTGGCTGGCGACCCGGATAGCGATCCATGCCGAGATACTTCTTCGTCAAGTGGTCGATGCTCGAGTCCGCGCCGTCTTCGGTGATCTCCGTGACGCGTCCGCGGATAGAGAGATGGCGGTAGGGGTTGTCGGGATCCTGTAAGTCGAGCGAGACACGCGGGTCGCGCCGCATGTTGCGGTCCTTGACGCGGCCTTTTGCGGTGTTGATGATTAAGTGCCTGCCGTCGTAATCCACCCAGACCGGCGTTACCTGCGGGCTTCCGTCAGGCATCAACGTGGCCAGGTGAGCGAAGGCTTTCTTCTTGAACAGATCGAGGAACTTGTCGGGAATTACTGCCACGGTAACCTCCCTGAGCTGTCTTGAGTGTACATCAGGTGATTGAGCGTTTGGCTGTAGGGTGCCCGAGGGCCACGAGAAAGATCGCACTCTTTGCAGCGGCGTGCGGCGAAAAGAAACGGGTGACTTCGTCGTCGTAGAACGTCAGGCCCGTGGCGCCGAGGTGGAGCGCGTACGCGCCGAGGTAGAGGCGTCCGCCGAGGATGCCGGCTTCGAGCTGCACGGCGCGGTAGCCGCGATTGGCAAGCCGTTCGAGCACGCGGTTGAGGTCCGCAAGAAAGAACACCGCGGCGGCGGAATCACCAGCGAGGTTTTGTTCGAGAGCGAGAAACTCGGCCTCGCCGCGGAAGTTTCCGCGTCGGAGGAGTTGGAGCGAGCGGTTCGGAGCATCGTAATAGTAAGCGCCCGGTTCGAGCCCATCGACCGCGTTCGCGATGATGTACATCTCGTTCAGTCTGGCTCCGGGTTCGAGAAAGTCGGCGTCGAGGGGGGCGCATGCGAGGTCGAGCATGGTAAATAGCTGGGCCAGTTTGATCGGGGTGCGGTTGAAACGGCGGCTCGAGCCGCGGCGCAGTATGACTTCTTCCAGCGTGTCCGGAGGAAGCTTGTCCTCGCGTGGTGGATTGGCAGGGACACGCGCAGCGCGCCAGCGCTCAACGTCGGCCGGGTTCGCCAGTGACGACGCCGCGTGCATCTCTCGCATCAGCGGGTAATCGACTTCGCGCTTCGACACCGGCACAGTCCTGAGAGTCAGCGGTGAAACTTCCGGCGCGGGCGGGGCCGGTGCGCCAATACCGAGAGCGACCAATGCGAGCGAGACCTCGCGGCGGGTGTCGAGCCCGAGCAGTTGGTTCACATCGTCGTCGACGAAGCCGCAGACCAGCCGGGCGGGAAGGCCCAGCGCGCCGGCCACGGCGAGCAGGTTCGCGTGCAGGGTTCCGTTATCCCAACCGAAGTGGCGATACGTGCGGTCACGGTACTTCCACGCGTTGCGCCAGTAAGTGCCGGTCGAGACGAGTACGGCCGGGGCTTGGGAGACCGCGGGCTCGGCGGCAGTCGCACGGATCAGCACGCCCCGGAAGTCGCCGGCGCGCAAGCGGCGAAGCGATTGGTCGCGAGGGCCGAAGTGGTAGACGCCGGCTTCGAGGCCTTTGAGGTTCGCGCAGACGACGTACAACTCGATTTCGTAAAGCGCGCCGGTGTTGGACGCTGCCCGGAAGAACACCTCGCCGCCGGCGTACTGACGGCGGCGCGTGATGCCCGCCGAGAGGTAGAGCAGGGCGCCGAGGTCGTCGAGATCCGGTACGGTTCTGGGGCCCGGTGTGATGCGTCCCGGCGGGAGCGGGATCGCGTCGAGGCCAGGATAGATCTTGAACGGCAGAGGCTCGTTCTCCCAGTCCAGGAAATGCAGGTTCTCGCGAATGCTGCGCGGGGAGTGTTTGGTTCGGTTGTGGTAGTCCCAGGCGGTTACAATTGTCATCGGGTTACCTCGCAGGCGGCGGCCCGGAATGATCTAGAATCATGGTACATGCTGGGAACCGTAGCGGTGGTTGGAGGGACCGGGGCGGAGGGGGCCGGGCTTGCCGCCCGGTTCGCCAGGGCCGGCCTTCGCGTGCTGATTGGCTCAAGGAGTCTCGAGAAGGCTCAGACGGTCGCGTTGGAAATGGCGGGGCAGGTCGAAGGCCGCACGAATGCGGATGCCGTGCGCGAGGCGGACATAGTCGTCCTCACCGTTCCGCTCAGCGCGCAAGGGGCAATTCTCAAGTCGATTCGCGAGAGCTTCCGCCCTGGTGCCATTCTTGTCGATGCCACGGTTCCGCTTGAAGCGGCAATCGGCGGGCGCGCTTCGCGGACACTGACGCTGTGGGACGGTTCGGCGGCGCAGCAGGCAGCGCGGCTCGTGCCAGTGGGCGTTCCGGTAGTTGCGGCGTTTCACTTCCTGAGTGCGCATGCGCTGGCGAAACTGGACGAGCGCGTGGATTGCGACGTTCTGCTCTGCGGCGACAGCGCGGAGGCGAAGGCGGCGGTTCGGGAACTGGCGGAGACGATCGCCGGGGTGCGAGCGATTGATGCCGGCCCGCTGGAGAACGCGCGCCTCATCGAAAACTGCGCCGCGCTGCTGATTTCGCTGAACCTCAGGCACAAAGTGAAGGCTTCCGGGCTTCGGATCACAGGTCTCGAGCCGAGCGGAGCGAAGCCATGAAGCGAATTGTCGCTCTGGCCGGCGGCGTGGGGGCTGCGCGATTTCTCGACGGGCTCTCGGGCGTGGTTGACGCGGAGCGGCTATTCATCATCGGGAACACGGCGGACGATGCGGAGATACACGGGCTGCACATTTCCCCGGACCTCGACACGGTGATGTACACGCTGGCCGGTCTGGCCGACCCGGAGCGCGGGTGGGGCATTCAAGGGGACACGTTCCACTGCCTTGAGGCGCTGGGCCGGTTGGGTGCGGAGACGTGGTTCCAACTCGGCGACCGCGACCTTGCCGCGCACCTGTACCGGACACGGCGGATCGCCGAAGGCGCGACCCTGGCGAAGGTGACGGCGGAGCTTGCGAAGGCGCTGGGCGTGCGCGCTGCGCTCGTGCCGATGTCGAACGACCGGGTGCGGACCCGCGTATGCACTCCAGCCGGGGAACTGGCGTTCCAGACGTACTTCGTCGAGCGGCGGGCAACCGACGTGGTGCTCGGGGTGCGATTCGAAGGCGCAGAGCATGCGGAGCCGGCTCCGGGACTGATCGAGGCGATCCGGACGGCCGATGCGATCATCGTGTGCCCTTCGAATCCGTTCATCAGCATCGGCCCGATTCTTTCGGTGGCCGGCGTGCGCGAAGCGCTTCGCGAGCGGCGGGAGAGGGTTGCGGCGGTAAGTCCGATTGTGGGCGGGCGAGCACTGAAAGGCCCCGCGGCGGACATGATGCGCGGCATGGGGCTGCGGCCGTGCGCGGCTGAGGTGGCGCGGCTGTACTCCGATTTCGCGGGTGTGTTTGTGTTGGACGAGGCCGACCGCGAGCAGGGGCCGGAGGTGGAGTCGCTGGGACCCCGGCCCGTAATCACCGATACGATCATGCGCGGCGTGCAGGAGCGAAAGGCGCTCGCAAGCGCCGTGGTGCGGGAACTGGGGATCTAGCGTGATATTCGCCATTCTGCCGGTGAAGGCTCCGGGTAACGCCAAGCAGCGGCTGGCGGGAGTTCTGAGCGCGCAGCAGCGGGAGGCGCTGGCGCGGATGATGTACGAGGATACGCTGGCGGCGCTTTGCGCGGCGGAGGGCATCGGTCGGGTGGTGGTCGTGACGTCCGATGCCGGCGCCGCGTGCCTCGCGCGCCGTTCGGGGGCGCTGGTCTTCGAGGAGCGGGAGCAAGAGAGCCATAGCGCATCGGCTGACTCCGCGTGCCGGCGCGCGCTGGAACTGGGCGCGACGACGGCGATACTCGTTCCCATCGATGTGCCGCTCGCGACGAAAGCGGATTTCAAGTGCCTGGCCGCCGCCGCAAGGCCGGGAGTGGTGATCGTGCCTTCGTCAGACGGGACGGGAACGAATGCGCTGGTGCGCACGCCTCCGAATGCAATCGAGAGCCGGTTCGGCCCTGGCAGTTTCCGTGCGCACCTGGAGCAGGCCCGCAAGAAGTGCATTCCGGCGGACGTGCTGCGCGTCCCCGGCCTGATGTTCGACATCGACACCCCCGAGGACGTAGCCGAGTTGCTGGCCCGCGCACCCGAGTGCCGGGCGGCACGGTTTCTGGAACCTTTATGCGCGTGGAAATAGCCGCTATTCGAACGATTCCCGAGGTGGGGGCGGGTGAAGACCTGGCGCGGCTGGTCGTCGAGGCGGCGGCGCGCGAGGGGCAGGGGATCGACTCCTCAGTCATCGCAGCCGTGGCGCAGAAAGTGGTCTCGAAAGCGGAGGCGGCGCTTGTCGATCTGCGGGAGGTAACGCCGTCGCCATTCGCGGTTCGATGGGCGGCGGAGTGGGACAGGGACGCCCGGCTGGTGGAGGCAATTCTGAGGCAGTCGCGGAGGGTGGTGAAGATGGACCGCGGCGTGATGATCTGCGAGACGCATCACGGATTCGTCTGCGCCAATGCGGGCGTGGACCAATCGAACACCGCGTCCGCGGAAATCGTGACGGTCTTGCCTCAGGACCCGGATGCCAGCGCGCGGCGGCTGCTGGCGGGTATCGGGTGCGGCGCAGTCGTGATTACCGATACTTTCGGCCGGCCGTGGCGCGAGGGTCTTGTCGATGTGGCCATCGGGGTTGCGGGGATGGCCCCGCTGGATGACTACCGCGGGTGTGCGGACCGCCGCGGGCGGGCCATGACGAGCACCGTGATCGCAATAGCGGACCAGGTGGCTGCCGCCGCCGGGCTGGTGATGCGGAAGAGCGCGGGGCAGCCGGTGGCACTGATTCGCGGGCTCGAGTGGGCCGCGGCAGATGGCGGGGGCAGGGAACTGGTGCGTCCCCCTGAGCGGGATATGTTCAGGTAACAGGGCTCCGTTCGGACTACAATCGGTGCTGGACCACCTGCGAGGAAAGAAAAGATGAATCGCGAGAAAACCAGTCATGATAAATCAGAATCACGCTCATTCGGGCGCAGGGCGTTTGTTTCGGCGGCCGTAACCGGTGCGCTCGCCGCAAAGGCCAGCCCGGCCGGCCAAAGCGGAAAATCAGCCGCCAAGGCGTACCGCGAGACTATCGAGACGCCGGTCGTGGCCCGGTATCAAGTTGTGGTTGCCGGCGGCGGCCCGAGCGGCGTCATTGCCGCGGCAGCGGCCGCACGCAGCGGCGCAAGCACCCTCCTGATCGAGCGCTACGCCTTCCTGGGCGGCAACGGCGTCGCCGGCTTGATGACGTGCTACAACGGCTTCCGCAATCAACGTGCGCCCGAGGCGCTCCAAACCGTGAAAGGCATCCCGGCGGAGTACATTGCCGAGCTCGTGCGCCTGGGCGGTGTGGCGGACATGGACAACTACGAGCTCAATTTCCGCCATGACGTCACGAAGGGCGACCTGCCCTACACAGTGCCTTTCGATCCGGAGGCGGCTAAGATCGCATCATTCAACCTGCTGCGGAAAGAAGGTGTGAAGCTGCGGCTCCACAGTTGGGTGGTCGCGCCGATGTTGGACGGCTCGCGGGTGACCGGCGTCATCGTCGAATCGAAAAGCGGGCGGCAGGCGATTGCCGCAGACATCGTCATCGACTGCACCGGGGACGGCGATGTAGCCGCGGCGGCCGGCGCGCCGTTCATGGGTCCTGCCGCGACGGGAGACCGCATGGACATGTCGCTGATGTACCGGCTCGGCGGGGTGCCTGCAAGTGTCAAGGACTCTTTCGGGGGTATGCGGATCAGCGACCGTGTGGTGAGGTGGGGTCCGGGCTTCGGCGGCGACGGCGCGGATGTGGAAAACCTGACGCGGGCCGAGATCGAGACGCGCCTCAAGCTCTGGGACACCGTTCAGGCGATGCGAAAGAAGCCGGGTATGGAGTCGCTGTATCTGATGCAGACGGCCACCTGCATAGGAGTCCGGGAGACCCGCCGCATCAGCGGCGAGTACTGCGTGACCGAGCAGGATGCGATCAAAGGCACGCGTTTCCCCGACGTGATTGCGATCAGCTCCAATCCAATGCCGGGCTACCACGGCAAGCGGTTCTTC
Source organism: Acidobacteriota bacterium (assembly GCA_023436715.1). Taxonomy (GTDB): domain Bacteria; phylum Acidobacteriota; class Terriglobia; order Bryobacterales; family Bryobacteraceae; genus Fen-330. The sequence continues at coordinate 11,817 of JAEZIJ010000222.1, read as the reverse complement.
TTCGAACACGAGGGCTTCGACATCCCGTATCGTTCGCTGGTTCCGAAGAAGATCGACGGCCTGGTGCTCTCAGGCCGCTGCATTTCATGCGAACAGGCGCCCTTCCAGTCCGCGCGCTCGATGGCTCCGGCTATGGCGGTCGGCCACGCCTCGGGTTGCGCCGCTGCTATGGCGGCCACTGCCGGTATCTCGCCACGCAAGCTCGACGTCAAAGCGCTTCAGAAACTCCTGAAGAGCCAGAACGCCGAGTTGAGAATCTGAGGCAGTCGCGGCTCGGTTTGATGCTGTTGCCGAGCCGCGACGTTGCCGGCTATCCCGCGAACTTCCAGCCCTTCCGGAATTTCGGCCGGAGGTACTGATTGGCCTCCGCGTTGTTCGTGAAGCGGCCTTTAGCGGCGTCCCACTCCAGTTTGCCTTCGAACTTCATCGCGATCACGCCCAGCAGCATCCACTGGACAAACGGGGCGGCAACGCTGAAATTCGAACAGGCCGGTTCACCGCCTTTCGCGGCGCGAATCCAATCCCGGTAGTGCCCGGGCGAACGGGTCAGCAGTTGCGGCGGCAGCTTGTAATCCTTCATCTTCTCGGCCGGAACCAGGCGCGTGCGCTCGCCGTAGCATCCGGTGGTGACCATGCCCTTGTCGCCGATGAGCACGCTGCCGTTGATATCCTTGTCGCCGAGCAACTCGCCTTGGGGTACGCCTTCGATCTTCGGTTGCGCGTCCATGCTGTCGTACCAGTAGATCTTGACCGGCGGCATCGCTCCCCGGGCCGGAAAGTCGAAGCGGATCACGTTCCTCTGCGAGAAAGTGTACTTGCTCTTGCCCTCCTGTTTCACGCACTCGACGCTCACCGGAGCGGTCAGCCGCAACGCCATGTTCGGCGTGCCCAGGATGTGGCATGCCATATCGCCGATTGCACCGCAGCCGTATTCCGGGAAACCGCGCCAGTTGTGGGGAACGTAAGCGGGGCTGAACGGGCGCATCTCCGCTCCGCCGAGCCAGGCGTTCCAGTCCAGTGTCGAAGGAGCCGCCGCTTCCTGGGGAATCACGTCCGGGCCTTGCGGCCAGTATTTGAGCGGCCGATTCGTCCAGGCATGCACCTCCGTTACGTTGCCGATATCACCCGCCCAGACAATCTCACAGCACTCGCGCGCGCCCTGATTCGAGTAGCCCTGATTACCCATCTGCGTGGCCACGCCGTACTTCCGGGCTGCCTTCTCGAGCTCCTGCGCTTCCCAAACCGTTCGCGTCAGCGGCTTCTGGCAGTAGACATGCTTGCCGCGCGTCATCGCCCACATCGCCGCCGAGCCGTGCATGTGGTCGGGGCATGACACCAGCACCGCGTCGATCTCTCTCGCTTGCTTGTCGAACATCTGCCGGAAGTCCTTGTACTTGGGCAGGTTCGGAAAGGTCTGGAAAGTGCGCTCGGCGCGCTTCTCGTCGGGGTCGGCAAGCGCGACGATGTTTTCCGTCTCGCGGCAGGCCATGATGTCGCTGTATCCCTTGCCGCCCGCCCCGATCGCAGCAATGTTGAGCTTCTCATTGGGCGATTTGAACCCGAGCCGTTTCAGCGATGCAACACTGCCGAAACCTGCCTGGGGAACCGCCCCCGCCAGCACTGCGCCGTAAAAGAAATATCGTCTGGAAATGCCGCTTTGCGCCATGTTACCGTCTCCTGTTTAGGCCTGAACCGCGCCCGGTCTTCTTGAATGTTCCAGCTTACCTCAGAAACCAGTGGGCGTGACCGCTACTCGAACCTGATCGCCGCGGCCGGTTTGCTTAGCCCAACGGCGGCGGCTTTGGCGCGGATCTTCTCGCCGGCCGGACCCGATTGGTAATAGATCACGTCGAGCATCTTCGGATAGCTGGAAAGCGCGCGCGCTGACGTGCCGAAGGCCGTTAAGGTCGCCCAGGATGTGCCCGAGCAGACCGCCTCGAATCTGGTCATGTAAGCGAGAGGCGGGCACGGTTGCTTCGGCCGCCCACAGCGATGGAGACACGATCAGTGCCAGACACAAGACCCACGAAGGATTCGGCACAAGGGCTATTAAACCACCCCAGCCGCGAGTTGAATCAAGGCACTATCATGAGGGGCGCCTGCCAGAACGCCGCCTTCCGGGCGCCGGGATCGAGAACCGTCACCTGGCAGGTGTAGCGGCCTGGGGAGAGCTTCTCGAGCGCGATGCCGAACTTCAGCGGCATCGTATTCAGACGGTTCTTCAGCGCATCGGCAACAGGCAGCGGGCGCGTTTCGAAAGCCTTTGAGTGGCCCCGGTAGAACGTGACGAACGCGACCAGCGGCCGCGGGCTTCCGGCGTCGGGCTCGTACGCTTGAAGGTAAACGTACATCTCGCGGCCGCGGCTGAAGACGCGTGTCACGCTGGGGATCAGTTTCCGGCCGTCCTGCACGAGCGGATTCGTGATCTGCTCTTTGTCTTTCCCGGCCGTGTAGAGCGCGTCCCGAAGGTCGATGCGCTGGCTGCTCAGCACCACGCTGCTGATCGGAATGCGGGCGGTTTCCTTGTTCAGGTTCGGGATCGTGAACTTGTTCAGGTAAGTTCCGATGCGGCCGGTTTCGTTGTCGCGCACCAGTACCTTGATGGTGTAGGAACCCGGGAGCAGCGTGTAGCCCGTGTCGTACTGTATGTGCCGTTTCGCGAGTTCGGCGGCTGTGGCGCCGCTTAGCGTGACATCTACTTTGTCGCGTATGTTCTGGATCGTGGCGCCGTATTCGTCTTTAATCTCGCCTATGAAGTCGATTCTCGTTCTCTCCGCGCCCGCTTTCTGTGCCAGCACCAGTTCGCTGCCAGGCACCTTCATCATCACAGGCACGTAATACTCGGCGCGATTCAACTGGAAGTAGTTCACCTCCATCGCGATGGTGAGGTCCGTGATAGGGTCCTCCTGCATCAGCGCGTCTTCCAACTGCCTTTCTTTATCGGCAGCGGTGAACCTGGCGAACTCTTTGGCGGCGAAGTAACCGCGGCGGTAGTCGAGTTTCGCGGAAGGGAACTCCTTGAGTGTGATGCCGATCCTTCGGAATTTACCATCCGGGTTCGCGTTGGTGGTGTAGTAGCCGACGACGTAGTAGCTGGACACCGCTTTCTGCGCCTGAACGATTCCCATCGAGAGATCGTTGTAATCGAACATGGCCTTGCCACCGGTATCGGCGGCAAGCGCGTAGAGTGTGTCCTGCGAGCGCTGGAGGTTGTTCGCCACCATCATCGCCGCGCCTCCGGTGTACGCGCCCGCGCCGGGCGGTCCCGCGGCGGCGTCGCCCAGCGGAGCACCCGCCTGCAAGCCTCGCGCATCGACGGGAAAGAACGCTACGTTGGCGCGAATTGCGGAGTTGAGCGTGGCGCGCAGTTGCGCCTGATTGTCCACGCCCCGAAGCCGCAGCCCGCTGGCGAAATAGATCAGCGACTTCTTTCCCGTAAGCCTGCCGAGCATATTGACGGTCGTTTGCAGCGCCGACAGTTGGCGGTCTGTGTTGAAGATATTGAACTCGGAGTCGTTCTGGCCGAACGCAGCATCGGTGCTGTCGCCGTCATCATCCTCAAGCCCCTGCGATACCGCGACAATCTGGTCGATGGTCGCCCGCAAACGGGCGCGGTCGTCGGTGAAGTCCTGATGGACTTTCACCACGCCTTCGCTGAACTCCAGAATCGCGACCAGGTCGGCGGGCGCGATCTGCGTGTCGACGAACTTCCGTGCCGCGCCGAGCGCGCGCAACTGGTCCGGGACCGGCATGGCGGTCATGTCGAAGTAGAGGGCCAGCAGCCGGCGATTGCGGTAGCGCATCTCACCCGGTTTCTCGGGCGCGATCTGGCCCGGGGTCGACGCAGTTGCCGGTGCGGGCGCCGCCACCGGTGCCTCGTCGAGCTTCTGGAATTCACAGAGGCGAATGGTTTGCGGGACTCCGTCTTCGGTGACCGTGAAATCCTCGCTCCTCAATCCCTCGATAGGTTTGCCGTTCTTATCCGTGACCGTGACTGTCTCGACCACTAGTTGCGACGAACTGCGAAACACAGGCGCATCGCCAGATTGCGGCTGCTGCCCGCCGGCGGCCAACGCGCATGAGAGTACTGCGGCGGCAAGTCTTCGCATCCCTAAAACCTCACCCGCATCGTGCTCTGCATGCTGCGCATGGGATTCGCCGTAACGGGCAGGCCAAACTGTGCGCTGGTGACAAGCGTGTTCCAGCTCGGGAACGTGACATGGTTGAGCGCGTTGGTGGAATCGAGCCGGAAATCGGCGCTGATCCGGTCGCTCAGGCGGAACGTGCGCGCAAGCGAGGCGTTCAGGGCGAACTGCGACGGCCCCGTGATGGAGTTGCGTCCCGCGTTGCCCCACCGGTCCGGCGCGGGCGCCGTAACAGCGGCCGGGTTGAGGAATAGCCCGGGAGGAGCGCTGTAGAGCGGCGCGCCCGTGTAATCGGGTCGTATGACGCCGGTGACTCCCGTGCCGCGCACCGCGGTCATATAAACGGGCGTGAGGGGCAATCCGCTCCCCGCGTTGATTTGGGTGGCGAGCGTCCAGTCCTTGAAAAGGCCGCCCTGCCAGCCGCCGAGCAGCGTTCCCCCACCCAGCCCCATTCCCGACGTGAACTGCATCTGCACGCTGAGGCGGTGCCGCTGGTCGAAGCTGGAGAGCCCACGCTCGGCGTCGAGATTCCGCCAGTCCTGCGCGATGACCGTAGCGGCCTGGCCCGAGCCCGCAGCCGCGCCATTGTCGATCGATTTCGAGAAGCTGTAGCTCAACTCCGCGGCGAAGCCGCTCCGCAGCCGTCGGCGCAACTGTAGCTGTCCGGATTGCCGCGTGGAATTCCCGTCCGAAGTCAGGAAGGTGTAGCCCGCCGTGCATGCCGGGCACGGGTCATGCGCCCCGATGGGGTAGGTATTGGGCAGGAACTGCTGTTGCGTGTGCGTGCCTTTGAGCCCGAGATATGTGGCGATGACGACCATGGAACCAGGCAGGTCGCGCTGCACGGATAGTTGCCAGTTCTGCGAATAGCCGGGGCGGAGGCCGGGGTTGGCCGCGAACGTGTTTGCAGTGGTGCGGGGTCCGGGATTGAAGCCGTTGGCGAGAGTGAGCGGGTTCGCGGCGCTGTTCTCGACACTCAGGCTTTTCGACAGCGGTGATTGCTGCGCCATGCGGGACGCGATCGGCAAATAGATGGAGGCATCGGAGTAGACCCCGTAACCCGCGCGAACTACAACGGAGGAGGCCAGGAGCGGCCGCCACGAAATTCCGATGCGTGGCTGGAAGGCGCGTCTGTAGGGGCGAATCAGCGAATCGGGATAGCGCTGCCCGGTCAGGGGGCCCGAGGGCTTCGATGCGACGACCGGAGCGCTTTCAGCATAGCCGGCAGTCGTATCAAGATTCACGAGCCTGCCATAGCGTTCGGTGATGGGGGCGTAGTAATCCCACCGCAGGCCCGCGTTGACGGAGACCGACGCGCTGGCGCGCCAGTCGTCGTTCACATATCCGTCATAGGACAGGGCGCGGAAATATTTATCCGCATTGCCGAATGCGATCGAGCTGGCGTCGGGTATCCCCAGCAGAAATCCGGCGAAATCATTGCCCGCCGCAGCGCCGGTGAAAGTGAAGGCGCCGCGTGGGTCCTGCTGCGAGAGCAGGTTGAACTGCTGGCGCCCGAACCCCGCTCCGGCGGTGATGTTGTGCGAGCGGTACGCCCAGAAGACGGAGCCCGAAACTCCCGCCGTCTGGTTGCGCGTGAGCGAACTCTGCACGTCGTTGAGCGTAGCGATGCCGCTCGAAAACGTCAGCGCGGGCGGACCCCAGTTCGCCGGCTCCTGGTTGTTTCCCGTGATGCCCGCCTGTTCCGATACATTCAGGCGATTCGCGAAAAACGGGGTCACGCGATTTGAGAAGCGGCTGAACCTAGCGCTGAGGTTCGCGGACGAGCGCGGGTTGAGCCGCCGGTTCCAGTTCGCGGAAGTATTGATTCCCGTCGATCCCGTGGTGTTGAGGAACCCGAACAGGTTCGTGCTGTCGGCCCGCACGCTCTGTAGCGCGAACTGTCCGGAAAACGAGTTCCTGGAGATGAACTTGTTCGCGCGCGCTTGCAGGTCGTCCTGGTGGGTGGAACCGGCGAGCGGGACCTGGTAGTTGTAGCGTCCGCCCTCGAAGTTCGCTGCCGGATAGAAGCCAAGCAAAGCCCTGGCCTGTGGGGCGATTCGCGATGTGGGGACGACGTTGCCCGCGAACGGCGCACCGCTCTCCGGATCGATGACCGGCGCCTGTCCCGAAAAATCGCCGCTCCGATCGGCCGCCGTCGGAACGCGGGCGGTGTTGGTCGTCGCGTTGCGATTTCGAGTCCACTGGTAGTTCAGGGTTATGTTCGGTCCGTTGCGCGGGATCAGGCCGGGAATCTTCAGCGGACCGCCAAATGACAACAATCCCTGTGCGCGGGTGGAGGCCGGCTTGGGCGTGTCCTGTCCGGTGAGAGAGAACGCGCGCGCGTCCCAGAACGAATTGCCGAAGATCAGCCCGAGGCTTCCGTTGTAGAGCGACCGCCTGCCGGGACGGTTGTTGCCGAACGCGGCCGCCTGCGCGAACGGCGACGACAAGCCATTGTTCACGCTGCCGTTGATGAGGAACCCTTCCGCCGGCCTCTCGCTTACCGCACCCGGCACGTCGTCCGCCGGCGGCGCGGCGGAGGCGTTCAGGTCCGTGCGCTGGAAGTCTGACGGCGTGTTCGCGGGCTGCTGGCGAGCGCTTTTCCCGGCTTTTGCGTTCCTGGGCTGTTCGGCCGCCCTCGGGGGAGTCTCGGTCTCGGCCGGCTGAGGCGGCGCCGCGGCCGCGATCTGCTCGAATGGCAGCAGTTTCAGTTCCCACTCCGCCGCGGGCGCCGAAGACCCTACGGTCACTTCGCGCTCCGAGGGCTCGAAGCAGAGCATCTCCACCCGTATTCTCCACTTGCCCTCGGCCAGTTCGGGGAACGAGTAGTTCCCCTCCTGGCTGGTAATCGTGGTGAACTGCTTTCCGCCCTCGCTCGCTGTGACCGTGGCGCCGGGCAGCGGAACGGGCCCGAACTTCACAACTCCGCGGTGCTCAGCCGCGTAGACGGCAGAGCAGAATGCGAGAGCCGCAAGCCAATGCCGGGTCGACATGCCGCCCCCTAGTTCTCGGTCGGAACCTTTTCGGCCTGATCGACGACGAGGTATTCGATCGGCGCCTTCCGCGACTCCAGTTTGAGTCCCAACTGCTGGATGGCCGTGAAGATCGAGGGCGCGGGAGCGCTCTCCGGCGCGGGTGAGCCTGCTTCCGGTCCGCGGGGGCCGGGACCGGCCGTTGCCCCCATCCTCCGCAATCCTGCGAGATCCTCCATGGAAACCTCGAGAACGATGTCGTAGTTGCCCTCTATCTTCGTCACGTCCAGAACGGGGCGGTCCACGAGGTTCGACAGCATCTGCGCAAACGCGGCCACGGTGGCCCCCTTTACTTCCAGCCGCCCGTTTCCGAACATCATCATCGCGCCCCGGCGCGGCGGCCCGCCGCCGTGTCCGGTCGTCTCACGGGTTGGCGGCGCTGCAGCCGCTTTCGTCAGTTTCGGACCGTTCTTCCCGACGACGAGTGCATAGACCGGCTGGTCCTTCGTCTCCCGGTGCAGCTTCATCTTGAATCGCTCCGCGAGCAGATTCTGCAGCATGGCTGGAAGTTGCTCCTTGGGAGCGCCGTCCGGAACCTTCGCCACTATGTCATACCGCTCGCTGTCAAGCCATGAGGGGCCGGTAATCTGGTAACTCTTCACGTCGTATGCGCGCGCAAGGACGTTCTTAAGCGTGACGTTCGCGTAATTGACCCTACCCGGATCGCCCCCCATCATAACCCGGATGTTGCCGTCAGACTGCGGAGCGGCGGGCTTGATGGACGCCACTTCAAACTCCGGCTGCTGCGCCAGTACCACAGAACACGCAACGGCGGCGAGTAAGATACGGGCTAAACTCTTCATTCTGATCTGTTCCTCTCTTAATGCGTCCTGGTCTGATAGACGGTCCGGTTCGAAAGGAGTAACACCAAATCTAGGAGCGAAGGAACTGCGGTGTGGACGGAACGGGCGACCGTGACGGAGTCCCCGCCGCCGGGACGGGCCGGGCGTCGCCCGTGGCCGACGGATGTGTTAGGTCCTCGGCACGCGCTGGACGTAGGCGCGGTCCCAAGAGGTCAGTTCCCAGAGGGTTTTTCGATATGGTCGATGACGATAATCTCGACTGGTCCCTTCTTCGCCTCCAGTTTCAGACCAAGTTGCTCCTGCAGGGCGGCAAAAAGGGATGGACCGGATGAGTCGACCGCTTGGTCAGGAGCCCACTCCAACTTAAAATCGAACTCTCCCTTGAGCCCGGTCTTGTCGATCACAGTGTGATCTAGTTGCCGCCCGAGAATGTTGCACAGCCTAGCCATCGACGACTTCGTCGCTTCCATGCTGAATTTGTCCCCTCCTGAGGAAATGCTCGTGGAAGGTGCGGCGGTGGCGTTGGTGTTGGGGGTCAGTTTTGGGCGCCCTCTAACTACTACTAAGGCAAACACGGGGAGTTGTTTTGTTTGGCGGTGGAACTTCAGCATGAATCGATCTGCCAGCAACGCCTGCAACAACGGCTTCAACTCATCGTCGCTGCTCATCTCTTTGGGATCTCCCGTTTTTGCAACGATATCGTACTTTTCGGTGCCGATCCAACCTGGCCCACCTGCAAGCTGAAAGTCCCTGACACCAAAGGCCAGCTGAATTAATGCTCGCAGACTCACGTTCTCCGCAGTGAACCTCCCGCCCGGGGCGGTCTTGATGCTGATATTGCCAGTGACAGAACGGTTAGGTTTGACGGACGCCACCTCGAATGCTGGGGGAGTTGCGGCAAACTGCGGCGTTTGAGCTCGGATCGCAGGTGCATGCACAATGCCTACGACGACAGGAAACACTCCGGCGAGCACGCCTGCGCTGAACAAGACTACTCTCTTTACGACGTTCAGTCTGAGAGCAACACGGTTGGACATGATCACCTCGATTCTTTTCCTGAGGTTTGCTCCCGTCACCCCGGCTACACACCGTAGTGGCGATTCCAGGTACAGCTCACAAACTTTGAGGATGCCTTGAGCGTACACTTCCGGTTCGTTGCCCAGCAGCAACACTTCTTCGTCGCAAGCGCGCTCCCGCTCCTCCATCAGCCGTGCCCCCAGCCACCACACCAGAGGATGAAACCAGAACAGGGCTTCGACGCCCATGTGAAGCGCAGTAGCCAGGTTGTCGCGGCGGCGGACGTGGCACATCTCGTGTGTCACAATCGCCTTCAACTGTGGCGGCGTTAGGCGGTCAGTAATACCGGTGGGCAGCAGTAAGACGGGATGGCGAACACCGAACACGCCCGGTTCCGCAAATGCGGGTGAGCTCATCGCTTTCATGCCGATCTGCAGATCGAGAGGTGATGCCGTGTGCAGCACCGCGCGAAGACCTCGCCACCGCCGCCACCAGGAGCAAATCAGCGTAGCGAACCCAATCGCCCAGACAGCGTACAGGAAGGCGGGGGCCGAATTTACAAGCGAACTCACGGGCGCCGCCGATGTCGTGGCCAGGGGAGCCGGAACAGTGAATGGCTGGCTCGCTTGGACAATTACAGATGATGGGCCCGCTTCAGATATCGTCGACGCCGTATGGAGGCCCAAATGGCCACCCAAGTCCACCAGCAGGGAAAAGGGAATGAGAAACTTCATGGAAGCCGCGAGCCAGACCCAGTAGCGCGTTTGCGCCCGATTCTTCCGCAATGCCAAGGTCAGGAGGCATGCGACGGCTGCAAACAGTGTCGTCTGCCACAGGTGGTTCGCCAGAGAATGAAACTGACTCGGGATCATTGACTCTTATCCTTTCTGGCAAGATCACGCAGCGCTTTCTGCGCTTCCCGCACCTCGTTGCGGGTTAGCTTGCCGGAGTCGATCAGGTGCGTCACGATGGGGAGGACCCGCCCGCCAAACAGACCGACCAACTCGTCGATCATTCGGTGCTTCACCGAGTTGCGGGAAATCAGCGGTTCGAATACATGGGCGTTGCCGATCTTCTTGGCGCGCCGCACGGCCATTTTCCACTCCAGGCGATAGACGACGGTCTGCACGGTCGTATACGCCGGCCGTTGCTTTTCGGGAAAGGCTTCTTGCAACTCGCGAATGGAAGACGGTCCCTTGCTCCAGAGCGTCTCCATGATCCGGATCTCCAGCCTACTTAGTTTCGGCGAGGGCATAGCGAAATCTAATCTACTACAGTGTGCTGTAGTATGCAAGGGAGATTTTCATCCGGGAGGCTCTCGGCTGAAAGGAGCTGTAAGGCCGTGGGGACGGGAGGGATCTCTCCTTTTCGACCGTGAGATCCCCCCAAGATCCGATCGGTGAGCCTGCCGGCTGCCGCTGCTGATCGCCGCAAAGTAGACGCTGCCGATGTTCGACAGGCCCCAACCGAACTGGGAGCCCACCAGGCCCGCTGTAACCAACTTCGCCAGCAAATCATAACGCTCACGGAGTGCTCGAAACGCACCGCGCAAATGGCCATCGCTGAAGCCTGCCGGAAGGGTTGAATCGCCCAGGCTGATGGCCAATACCGTTTGCCGGGTTAATCCGGATTGCTGGCATCTATATGCGCGAGGGGTCGCGCCCGAGGCGGCTGCCCAAGGCCGATGCGACGGAGCTGGCTCCGAAGAAGATCGCGATAAACCCCCGGCATGGCGACGCTGTGCCGGAGGATCAACGGGCGCTCCTCTTTGATGTCTTGATCGCGTGACACTGGGATACTCTCCGTGCCTACACAGCCAAGTATCCTATTCCACCCGCGAGCGTCTGAGCCGGCCTCGGTCGCCGCTGAAAAGCGTGAATCTGAGAATCCCGCAGCGAAAGATCACGAGAAGGTTGGGGGGAGAAGATCGCGGCGCATTACACAACGAGTAAACCAAATCTAAGAGCGAAGGAACAGCGGTATGCCCTAGCCGCGCGCGTAAACCGCCAGCTTACGCGCGCGGCTCAGTAGCGAATCCGAGCCGCGACCGCAACGGAGCGGTTTGGCCGTTCGCGTGAGTTGTTAGCTGCCTGCCGCCACGGTTATCACGTAAGGAGGGGAGGCCCGGTCGTCGATTGTAACTACAACCGGCTGCTGCCCGGATGCGATGTCTTTTGAAAGCACGAACGAAATCTGGTGCTTTCCGGGTTGGTGCGGCGCCGGCTGAACGTCACCGGCAGGCGGATGATCGATCCCACCCACTTTCACACGCACCCTGGCCCCTGCAATCGTGGCCGTCGGATCGTCAAGCCCGGCCACCTGCACGGTCAGCAGGTCGCCGGGATGCACCGGTTGGCTCGCGTCCACGGCTCCGGAGTTGCCAAACATCACCGCAGTGACCACGGGCGGCGGCAGGCCGATGGTGACCACTACCGGAAAGCTCGTCTCGGAGCCCGCCTGCACGCGAAGCGTCGCCGGCCCAGGACCGAAGTCCGCGGGAACCTGGAAGGTGATCCGGTTCTCCGCGGTCTCAGCCACACTCACGGCTATGTCGTTCAACGTCACATGGACGTTTGAGTCCGCAGCGACGTTCGAAGCCGAAACGGCAGCCAGGGAGCCCGGATATACCCACGAAGTGCCGAGAGCCGGGTTTACGAGGTCCGAACTGACCATAACGCCGTGCCCGTTCGGCGGCTCAATCTGGAACGCAAACGGCTGTGAGATCACGTGGAACCCGGTCGTTACGCATACCACCGTGCTCGTAGCGGGCGCCGCGGGCGCCACCGCGACAGTGGCCCGCCGTCCCGGCGGTCTCAAAAA
>JAEZIJ010000157.1 GCA_023436715.1 Acidobacteriota bacterium | reverse complement strand
CCCGATCTGCTGGTAGCCCAGCTTGAGTTCATATCGGAGGCGCAAGACCTCTCGTAGTTTCCGCATGGACAGTCTCCTGGCCGGCACGTCTGATCCTCCCTTGGAGGGTTCATTGTGCCGGTGTGATGTCCAGCGTTGCTACGCCTGTGGAAAACATTCCGGGCCATCGTGAAAGCCATTCCGGGGCAGTGCGAAAAAGTGTTCGCCTTCCCGCCGGAATCGCTGTTCGTCTTCAGCCCGGAATCCCGTTCACCTTCACCCCGGAATCGTTTTCACGTTCACCCCGGAATCGCGTTCACCTTGCCGCGGAATCCGCAATACTGCTCAAACGCGTTGCGACCCGCCCCTGTCAGGCGTACCAGCGTTTGCTGTACCTTCCCACAATAGGTCTTGTGGCTGGATAGCGTGCCTTTGTTCATGGCTTCAGAGCAGGCGGTAAGCAGGGAACGTGGGTGTTTATTCGTCTCTAAGGGCCACCGTCGGATCCAGTCGTGAGGCCCGCCGGGCCGGCAGATAGGCGGCGGTCATACCCACCCCCGCCGATACCGCCGCTGCCACAGAGAACGTCAAGGGGTCGTTAGGCTTGGTGCCGTAGAGGAGACTCGCTACGAATCGCGTTGAAATCATCGCCACACCCAAGCCCAGGGTGAGACCCGCCGCGATCAGAACGGCTCCTTCACCCATGATCATCCTCAGCACGCGGGCTTGTTCGGCCCCCAGCGCCATGCGGATCCCAATCTCGTTCCGCCGCTTTGCGACATTGTACGACATCACGCCATAAAGGCCGATCATCGCCAGAATCAACGCTAAAGCACCGAATACTCCCGAAAGGGTCGCCAATAATCGTTCGCGCTCGATGAATTTGTCAATCCTGGCCGCCAGCGTCGTGAACTCAAACGAGGCGGTTCGGTCAACATGGCCGATCGCCGCCCTCAGGCTCCCAATCAATGCCTCGGGCGGTCCTGCAGCCGCGCGCACCTCGAAATGGACAGCCGAAAGTGGCCTCAATTCCTGGTTGCGCGTGAGGTAAAGAGTGGGAGCCGTCTCATCCCGGAGGGTCCCGTATTTGGCGTCTCCTACAATACCGACGATCTCGTACGGATCACCAATTGTGTTCCCCTCCTGGATGCGAAGATACCGGCCAAGCGGATTCGACGCACCAAAGAACTTCCTGGCCATGTTTTGATTGACCACGGCGACTTTCGGGGAGGCGACGGTGTCGTTGCTGTTGAAGTCGCGTCCAGCAATAATCGAGGTGCCCAGTGTTTCGAAGTAATGGTCGCCCACTTTGTTGAAGAGGACCGTAACGTCTTCTCGGGCTCGGATCGTGTAGCCCTCGATCACCACATCAAGAGTCCCTTTACAACCGCACATCGGTGTGATGTTAGACGTGCTGGCGGACCGGACGCCCGGAATCGCACGAAGTTCGTCAAGAATCCGGTGGTAAACAAGACGACGGTGCTCGGGTGCATCACTGCCATTTCGGAGATCGACCGCCACCAGCAATACCTGATCAGGCTGGAATCCAGCATCTAGCGAAGCGAGGTTCCAAAACGTCGAGAGCATCAAGCCCGCACCGACAACCAACAGCACCGATAACGCGACCTGCAACGTCACGAGGGCTTTGCCGAGGCGGAATTTGGAACCCTGAATAACGCCGTGGCCTTGTGCCTTCATTGCAAACTGGGGTTGAACGCGCGTGCCGCGCCACGCCGGCATCAGTCCAACCAGCACCCCGGTCAAGATGGCAATGCCAGCGGTGAATGCCAGCACCCGGCCATCGAGAGTGAGATCCAGGTGGATATCGAGGAATCCGACCAGCAGCCGAGTACTCAGCTTGGCGACAACCACGCCCAAAACCGCTCCCCCGCCAGCCAACAGCACACTTTCGGTCAGCATCTGGCGAACGAGCCGGCCGCGCCCAGAACCGAGCGCCGTGCGAATCGCGATCTCGCGCTCGCGCGCCGAACTCCGCGCCAGAAGCAGATTTGTGAGGTTGCAGCAGGCGATCAAAAGGACGACTCCGACGATCCCCATCAGAACCAGCAGTGAGTGGCGATATTGCCGGCGGAGATACGACAGACCGTTGGCCGCCGGCTCCGTCTTGAGGGCATTCCTGAAGTACGCCTCTCGGTCTTCGACCCGCCAGTCCTGAGGGGGTGTCGCCCCAAAGATCGCCGGCGCGAGAGTCCCCAGACGCGCAGTCGCCTGGCTTGTCGAAATGCCTGGCTTCCGGCGGCCGACGACCTGGAGCCACCCCCATCCCAGAGCGTAGTTCTTATTTAGTAGGCTCTGTTCGCCATGCACGATTTTCTCTGCGCAAATCGGTACCAGCACATCGACCGCACTGCCGACCTCGATCCCTGTGAATCCGGGCTGAGCCACGCCCACGATCGCAAACGGATGGCCGTCGATCGGAATCGTCTTGCCGATCAGGTCCGTGCGCCCCCCGTACTCCCTTTGCCAGAAGCCATAGCTCAAAACCGCGGTAGCGGCACAGCCGTGCCGGTCATCTGATGCCGTCAGAGTCCGCCCGAGCGCCGCGCGGACCCCTATTGTCCCGAAATACTCACCTGAGACGTACTGCCCGGTCACGTTGTGAGTTTCGCCTGACTTCGCAAGGTTGAAGGCCCAGCGGCCATACGCAAAAATTCCGGAAAACACGTCCTGCCGATCACGCACTTGCTCCCACACCGGGTTGGTGAAGAACTGTTGCGTGCCCATCGTCACCTGCAGCAGGTCCTCAGGATGGCTCACGGGCAGAGCGCGCAACATCACAGCGTCAATGAGGCTGAAGATCGCCGTGTTGGCGCCGATACCCAGTGCGAGCGACAGAATAGCGACGGCAGTGAAACCGGGGCTTCTGCGCAGAGCCCGGAGCGCGTAACGAATGTCCTGCGTGAGTCCGTCCACCATTTGTACTCCTCAGGGAGTTCGCAAGTACAGATAGGGAAGCATAGCGCAGTGAAATGCGTTAAGTCACCGCGTCCAAGGAAATCGAGATTACACCTGCTGCGTAGAAGCGCTACAGCGCTTCTTTGAGCTTTCGCCGATACTGTTCAAACGCTTGGCGGCCCGCTCCTGTCAGCCGTAACAGCGTTTGCGGTACCTTCCCACGATAGGTCTTCGTTACCTCAACATAGCCGGCCTCCTCCAGCCGAGACATATGGCTGGAGAGCGTGCCCTTGTTCATATCCGTCTCATGTTGCAGATAAAGGAAGTCAGCCCTTTCGACAGCGAACAGGAGCGCCATAATCATCAGACGCCCCGGTTCGTGAATCACACGGTCGAGTTCAGCGATGGTTCTGATTTGCTGATTCATTGGCCTTCCCGCTTGGGAGGTTGCGTGTGCCGAAGGTAAAGCCAAAAGCTGATGCCTCCAGAGACCAATAGCGCTGTGCCGTAAAGCATCATGGAGAGCAGAAATGCTCCGACCGCTTTTGCAGACAACATGACGGTCACCCATGACTGGTTTGCCAGTGCTCCGACCAGGTCTGCCGGAAGGACCGAAATCACCAGCGAGCCGACTGCCATCACCCAGACTACCGCCCATTTCCAACGAACTGTCCTGGCGATGCCCCAGGCATAGCCTGCGGCGAAAAGGAGTCCCACGAGAGAGGCAGGTGTCGTCATGTCCCAGTGGCTCCGGAGGGCGGCGAAGAGGACAATGGACGCCACCGTCGAAATGACGAGGGCAATGATCAGCGGACGCCCAAACATATCACGCGTCCGGTACTCGACGAAGCCGGTGCGAGGATAGGTAACGTGCTTCTTGATCGCCTTGATCCCGTAGTGGATGATCAAAGACATCAACCAGACGTAGATAAGGAGCGTATACACCTGGTTCCAGATGGAAGACTTCGGCGTGTGTACCTGGATCCACTGGAGCACCGCATAGCCCAAGCACATAAAACCCATACCAAGCTCGCCCAAGCCGTCGATGTTGTAGTAGAGGGTGGGCCGTTCCAATAACCTTTCGACATGATTCATGTCCGTCTCCCCATCGCTATACCTACCAGTTTGCAACACCAACTACTCTTTGTCAATACGCGCAATTCGAAGATTCCGATCAGCAAGACTGATCGGCCACCGCAGTCCCGCGCGCGCCGACCCCAACCCGCGCGAAAATCGGAAGCGAGGGCCCTATGCAAATGACCCACGAAGATCGAGAAGCTTTGAAAGACGCCGTACGGCTGCTGGAAAATCCCGGTTTCGCCGCCAAGCTGGCCAACTATGTAGGCCAGCCTTTCGAGAAAATCGTCGGCTCGCTGCCTGAACGGTTTTCCGAGCCCATCCAGCAATCGGTCACTGCTGCCATCAAGCGTGCGCTCGACGTCGCTGTTTCCAAAATGGATACCGAGGAGCGCCGCCCTCCCTCGGACCGCCGCCTCAAGCTCCTCACCGCCGCCACCGGCGGAGTCGGAGGCTTCTTCGGCCTTCCCGCCCTGGCCGTGGAACTGCCCCTGACCACCACGGTCATGCTCCGCTCCATCGCCGAAATCGCCCGCTCTGAGGGAGATGACGTCAGCGATCCCGAAGTCCGCATGGCGTGCCTCGAGGTCTTCGCTCTCGGCGGGCGGGCGGAAGGCGACGACAGCACCGAAACCGGCTACTACGCCGTTCGCGCCGTGCTCGCCCGCGCAGTCACGGAAGCCGCCAAGTACATCTCCGAACGCGGCTTTGCCGAAGAGGGGGCCCCGGTTCTCGTCAGGCTCATCGCCCTCATCGCGTCGCGCTTCGGCATCGTCGTTACAGAAAAAGCCGCCGCAACCACCGTTCCCATCATCGGCGCCCTCGGCGGAGCAGGCGTCAACCTCCTCTTCATAGACCACTTCCAGAAAATGGCGCACGGCCACTTCGCCATCCGCCGCCTCGAGCGCACCTACGGCCTCGATGCCGTTCGCGCCGAATACGAAAGCTGCCGCGAGGAGTGGCTCGATGCCCGCCGCATCGGCAAAGAACACGTGCGCGCCTGATGCGCCCACCGCATCCTCTTGTTCTAAAATAGTAGGGAATGCCCGAACAGCCGGAGTTGTCCTTCGAGGCTTGCCTCGAAGAACTCGAAAAAGTAGTCAAGGAACTCGAAGGCGGCGAACTGCCCCTCGAGCGCTCCCTGGAACTGTTCGAGAAAGGCGTTCAACTCAGCAACACTTGCCGTAAACAGCTCGAGGAAGCGGAAACTCGTGTGGAAACTTTGGTCAGGAAGAGTGGCAGAGTCCAGCCCGAACCTTTCCGTTCGGACAAGACATGAATTTCCTCGACTATGTGGCAGAACAGCAGCAGATTGTAGACAGCGCGCTGGAGAGGCTGATCCCCGGCGAGCTGCAGCCCCCGGAGATCATCCACCGTGCCATGCGCTACAGCCTCTTCGCCGGCGGCAAGCGCATACGCCCCCTCCTGTGCCTATCCGCCGCCCGGACCGTTTCCGAGACGGCGCCCGGCGCGGAGATCGCAGCCTGTGCGTTGGAGTGTATCCATACCTACTCCCTCATTCACGACGATCTGCCCGCCCTCGATAACGACGATTTTCGCCGCGGCCGCCCCACCTGCCACAAGCAGTTCGGTGAAGCCATGGCGATTCTGACGGGCGACGCGCTCCTCACCATCGCCTTCCAGTTGCTCTCGGAAGCGCCGGGCGTCGCCGATGACCGCAAAGTTCGCCTCATCGCCGAACTCTCTACGGCCGCAGGCACCGCCGGTGGCATGATCGGCGGCCAGGTCGCCGATCTCGAAGGCGAGCGCCAGCCGCCCACCGCCGAACTCCTCGATCGCATTCACCGCGCCAAGACCGGAGCCCTGCTCCGCGCCAGTGTGCGCATGGGAGCCATCTGCGCCGGCGCCGGCGAATCGGAACTGGCGGCCCTCACCTGCTACGGAGAGCACATCGGGCTGGCGTTTCAGATCGTGGACGATATCCTCGACGTTGAGCAGTCCTCCGAAGCCCTCGGCAAAACGGCCGGCAAGGATGCGCAGCAGCACAAGATCACCTTTCCCGCCGTGTACGGCCTCGCGGAATCTCATCGCATGGCCGGGCAGGAATGTGAGAGCGCCTGCCGCGCCCTGGTCCCCTTCGGCGACCGTGCGCTCCGCCTCCGCCAGATCGCCGAACTCGTCGTCGAGCGCAAGAAGTGAAGTCTCCCGGCCGGCGGCGGCTCGATCAGTTGCTCGTGGAACGCGGCCTCGCCGAGTCCCGTGCCAAGGCCCAGGCGCTTGTCCTCGCGGGAGAAGTCTTCGTCGAGGGCCAGAAAGCTGAAAAACCCGGCCATGCGGTTGCGGTGGATAGCCGCATCGAGCTCTCCGGACGCCTGCCCTACGTAAGCCGCGGCGGCCTCAAACTAGCCGCCGCGCTCGATAACTTCGGCATCGACCCAGCGGGCCGCGTCTGCCTCGACATCGGCGCCTCTACCGGAGGATTCACCGATTGCCTGCTCCAGCGCGGAGCCGCGCGCGTCTACGCCGTGGATGTCGGAGCCGGCCAGATCGACTGGAAAATCCGTACCGAGCCTCGCGTCGTGCTCCGCGAAAACGTCAACGCGCGCTACCTCAGCTATGAAGATATTGGCGAGTTGGTGGACCTCGCCGTCTGCGACGTGAGCTTCATTTCCGTCACCCTGATCCTCCCCGCGCTGGTGCCGCTCCTCAAGGCCACCGGGGAGATGGTCGTACTCGTAAAGCCCCAGTTCGAAGTAGGCCGAGGCAAGGTCGGAAAAGGCGGAATCGTGCGCGAGCCGGAACTCCACGCCGAAGCTTGCACCAGGGTCCAGGACGCCGTCCGCGCCGCCGGTTTCACCAGTTCGGTGATTGACAGCCCCATTCTCGGAGCCGAGGGCAACCGCGAATTTCTACTCTACGCCCGGCATTAAGCGGCTCCCTCGCGGTCGCGGCTCGGCTTCGAACACTATTACCGAGCCGCGGCCTTCTTCGCCATTTCCACTTCCGGCTTCGGCTCAGCGGCAACAATCGGGTAAATCACTCCTGCCAGTGCGGCTCCCACAATCGGCGCCAGCCAGAACAGCCACAACTGCTCAAGCGCCCACCCGCCGGCGAACAATGCCGGACCCGTGCTGCGCGCCGGGTTTACCGAAGTGTTCGTCACCGGAATGCCGACAAGGTGAATCAGCGTCAATCCGAGGCCGATTGCGATCGGCGCAAAGCCCGCCGGCGCACGCCGGTCCGTTGCGCCCAGGATGATCGTCAGGAACATGAACGTCAGCACTACTTCGGCCACCAGGCAGGCCATCAGCGAATACTCGCCCGGCGAATGCATGGCGTAACCATTCGCCGCAAACCCGCCCTCAAGGCTGAAGCCGGCTTTGCCGGTGGCGATCACGTAGAGAACGCCCGCGGCGGCGATCGCGCCCAGAACCTGCGCAACCACATAGGCCCACAGATCCGAAGCGGGAAAGCGTTTCGCTACGACCAGTCCTACGGACACCGCCGGGTTCAAATGGCACCCCGACACATGACCGATCGCGTACGCCATCGTCAGAACCGTGAGCCCGAACGCCAGGGCCACACCGGCAAAACCAATACCGAGACTCGGAAATGCAGCCGCCAGGACCGCGCTGCCACACCCTCCGAATACCAACCAGAACGTACCGATGAACTCCGCGGTCGCCCTCTTACTCAAGCACATAACCAACCTCCCTCCTATGGCGGTCTCCGCACTTGAATATATTATAATTCTGGATTTTTCGCGCTCAATACCCGAACTATTTGCAAATGTTTCCTGCCCCGGCACGCCACTACGCCTCGTGATCGCTATACTGTCTTTGGAGGTGATTCATGAGACTGGGTATCACATCTATTACTTTGATGACCGCGGTGATGCTTTCTTCGTGCGCAAAGAAAGAGAGCGTCGAGACCGCAACGCCGGCGGCGGAAGCGTCCGCACCGGCTCAACCGGCCGACGGGCCGCACGCCTTCGTTCACCTGAAGGACGGGAGCAAGGTGCCGGGCACGATCGTCGCGAGTTCGCAGACCGATATGGTAGTGGCCGGTGACGATGGCATCGAACGCAAAATCCCGCTGACGCAAATCAAGTCTGTCCAGTATGCCGAGGCCCAGGCGCCCGCCTCCGCGCAGCCTGCGCCAACTAAGAAGGCAGTCCGAGCCGAGCCGAAGCCATCAACTCCCGCGCGGCAGGTCGCATCTTCCGCACCGCCCGCTGTGACCACCCGAACCTACGAGTTGCCCGCCGGCAGCGAGATCTCGGTGCGAACCAACGAGGCCATTAACTCGTCAACTGCGAACGAGGGGCAGGTCTTCGACGCCCAGGTCACCCGCGACGCTAAAGACGCCAACGGCGACGTAGTGATTCCGCGCGCATCGCGGGCCAGCATCGTCATCAAGTCCGCCTCGCAGGGAGGCCGCATCCGTGGCGCGTCCGATCTGGTCCTGGATCTCCAGGCGGTCGTCATCGACGGCAGGGAATACAGAGTCGAAACCGCCGATATTACGCAGAAGGGCAAATCCGGGGTCGGCGCAAACAAGCGCACGGCAGCGTACACAGGCGGCGGTGCGGCACTCGGCGCCGTGATCGGAGCCATCGCCGGCGGCGGCAAGGGAGCAGCGATCGGAGCAGGAGCCGGAGCGGGCGCCGGAGCGCTCACTCAGATTATCACCAAAGGTGGCGCAATCAAGGTGCCGGCGGAGTCTGTGCTCACATTCACTCTCGACAAGTCACTGCGAGTGACCTCGGCGCAGTAGCGCACCTCAGGCCGCCAAAAAATCGAGAATTGCGCGCGCTGTTTGCTCGGGGTGTTCCTCTTGCGGGATGTGGCCGCAGCGCGGGATGATGACCAGTTTGGAATTGGCTATGTGCTCTTTCAGAAGGTCGGCCTGCCAGCGGTAGACAATCTGGTCGTGGTCGCCCCAGACTATGAGCGTCGGGGCACGGACTCCACCCAGCCGGCTGACCGCGGCATTGGGATGTTCGGGAATGATCTGTTCGGCCGCGGCGATAAGCGCGTGATGGCTGCCCGGCAAATCGTGAAAGCGCGCGTACCGCTCTATGCGCTCTTTGGTGGCCATCGCAGGATCGTAACAGATGTGGGTGAGGACGAAGCGCGCCCGGGCCCGTGAAGGCGCCAGGCGGGCCAACAAATTGAGGCCCGGTGTCCTCAACGACCAGATAAAAAAGGGTAGGGCCTGAACCGCGGCGGGAGATGCGATCAGGACCATGGCCTGGATGCGACCGGCCAGCCTTTTGTCAGCCAGTCTCAAATAAGTTGCGAGCGCAACTGCGCCGCCGTAGGAGTGCCCGATCAGGCAGAGCCCCTTCAGATCGAGTTGCTCGATGAAAGAGGCCATGATCGCGGCCTGGTCCTCAATGGTGTAGCGTCGGTCGTCCGGTTTCGACGAAAGGCCGAACCCTTTTAGATCCACGAGATGCATGACGAGGCGGGGCTCGAGGTATGGCTGGATGTCGCGCCACATCTCAAGAGATGCGCCAAAGCCGTGCAACAGCACGGCAGGCCGGCTCCCGCGCCCCTGCACTTCGTAGTGAATCTTTACACCGGACCCGAACTGAAAGCTCCGGTAAGGTTGGGCAATCGGTTTCATCTAGGAAGCCGAGCGGAATCTACTTCCTACTACTTCTTATTGTAGTACGCTCCTCAGCAAACTGCCGTAAACCCCGCCTCCGATCGTAGAGTTTTTCAGCAACTTAGCTGGGAGACGCGCCGTGGGTCGAGCGGAGGCGGCTCATGGCCGCGACGGCAGGAGCGAACAGCCGTTGGCTCCCAGTCCCATATTCGCGCAGTAAGTGATATGTCAGCAGCAGTTGCGTGAGGGCGAGCGGATCACTATGGCGCGTAGCCCCGCCATCCTGGTAAGTGCCGAACTGATCGGCAGGAATCGGAGCGACACCCGGCAACTGCCGCCAAATCCTCTCCTCGAGGTACGCAGTCTGCTCGGGCGTAACACTGCCATCGATTTCGAGAATATCTACCGGACGCGCGGTGTCGCGGGCGAGCGCGAGGCGGATGCCGGCATTCCTGCTCTGGTCCGAACCGTCCGTGAGATCCGGGTGCGGAATCGTCGGCCGCAGGATCAGCCGCACATTCAGATGACCGTTGGCCTGTTCGGGCGACACTCCATCAGGCGGGTAAAACTGAACGACGATATCGGAGTACTGGCGCTGAGGGCGGATATAGTCGCGTGAATCAGTTTCGCGTTTCTCGAGTTCCGCGAGTACCTGTTCTTTCGAATAGCCGCGCTTGGACGTATCGCGCCTTATCTTCCATACCCTGCGCAGGTCCTCAGGCGGCTGGAGGTAAACTTTTACGTCATAGAACTGCCGCATGACCGGTGAGTGGAACCCGAGCAACCCTTCGACTATCACGAACTCAGCCGGCGCAACATAGGCCGGCCTCACGAGCGAGCCGGTTGCGTGATCGTATACAGGCTTCAGGATGGGCTGCCCGTAGTGCAGGCGCTCAAGGTGCAATTCGAGGATATCCAGATAATTGCACTCCGGATGGAGCGCGGTAACGCCCAACTCCGCACGCTGCTTACGGTCGTATTTGTGATAGTCGTCGGTGCAGACGTGCGTAACACACTCAGGACCGAGCAGATTTATAAGCCCCTGCGTAAGTGTGCTCTTCCCGGCGGCGCTGTCTCCCATGATTCCCAGCAGGACCGGTCTGCGTCCCGTCATAAGTCAACTCCTTGCCTGAGCCCTCCTGAGAAGACCCTGCTCTGGCGGATGTCGGCCGCGTCGAGCCGTGCCAGCTCCTCCTTCGCCACACTCCCTCCGCGCTCAACCAGGCGAATGGCCTGCCGGAGCTTCATGCGGTCGATTGCGTTGCGGACGCTGCGCGCGTTGGCGAAGTGGGGCTGGGCTATGCGCAGTTCCAGGTACTCCCGAAAGGCCGCTCTCGATTCGCCGTCGAACCTGTACATCTGCTGCCGGGCCATGAGTTCCGCGATCTCCATCAGTTCGTCGAGCGAATAGTCCGGGAAATCGAGATGGTGCGCGATGCGCGAGTGCATGCCGGGATTGGAGTGAAAGAACGTATCCATCCGCTCCTTGTAGCCGGCCAGAATCACGATCACGTCGTCCCGCCGGTTCTCCATGAACTGTAGGAGGATCTCGATCGCCTCCTGACCGTAGTCGCGCTCGTTTTCCGCCCGGTAGAGGTAGTAAGCCTCATCTATGAACAGTACGCCCCCGACGGCTTTCTGCAGCACCTCTTTCGTCTTCGGCGCAGTGTGACCGACGTATTGCCCGACGAGGTCGTCCCGGGTCGCCACCACCAGGTGGCCGCGCCGCGCAAAACCGAGGCGATGCAGGATTTGCGCCATGCGGAGGGCGACGGTGGTCTTCCCGGTGCCCGGCCTCCCGGTGAAGCACATGTGCAGTGAGGGCGGCTGCACCCTGAGTCCCACCTGCCCGCGAAGCCGCTCAACCAGCAACAACGCGGCGATCTGACGGATCCTGAGTTTCACCGGCCGAAGCCCGATCAATTCGGTGTCAAGCTCGGCCAGGACCTCCTCGACGTTCGATTCGCGCTGTGCGGCGTCGAGATCGACGGGCTGTTCATTTGCCGCAATCATTTGCTGTACCGTTCGCCCTCCGGCTTATCCGTCGCGTACGAGTGAAGCGTGTAGCGGATCGAGCGCCCCGACGCCTCCTGGCGGTCGAGCCGGAACCCGGGCTCCTTAGCGGGCCGGTTCACGATGAAGGACAAGGCCACGGTCTCACGCCCCCGGGTGGAATCGTACGCGTTCACCTTGACGTAATCGTGCGGGTGCGCCTTCCGGCACGCTTCGACTTCCGCCATGATCGCAACAGGATCGGCGATATCGAACATCGGCACGTTCCACATTTCCCAATACGAATTGCGCGGGTGCGGACAATCTGTATACTCGATGTTGATCGAACAGCCCTTTTTCAGGCAGTATTCGATCTGCATCTGTATCTGCTCATCCGTCAGATCCGGAAGAAAAGAAAACGTACCCTGAGTTAGTCTCATATAGGATCGCCCCTTCCAATCATGTTTCCTGGCTAGTAAGTCGGGGTCGCCATCGGCACGAAGTCGGCGGTGTCCGTCGATTCATAGTTGAACGTCACGTCCTTCCACGTTTCGAGAGCAGCCTGCAGCGGCGGACACCACTTGGCGGCCTTCTCGAGAATCTCGGGGCCTTCATTCAGGTAATCGCGCCCTTCATTGCGTGCCTGAATCATCGCCTCGACTGCGACGCGGTTCGCCGTGGCCCCGGCCTGAATGCCTTGCGGGTGGCCGATGGTGCCTCCGCCGAACTGAAGGACGACATCCTCGCCCAGGTAATGCAGCAACTGGTGCATCTGGCCGGCGTGTATGCCGCCGGAAGCGACGGGCATCACCATGCGCATCGAGGCCCAATCCTGTTCGAAAAACAGGCCGTTTTCGAGGCGAGCGGGCAGGCGCGGCTCGCGCAACGTGTCGTAGAAGCCGCGGATCATGAGCGGGTCGCCTTCCAGTTTGCCCACAACTGTCCCGGCGTGCAGGTGGTCTACGCCCGCCATGCGCATCCATTTGCAGATGACCCGGAAATTCATGCCGTGGTTCTTCTGGCGGGAATACGTGGAGTTGCCAGCGCGGTGGAGGTGGAGGATCATGTCGTTCCTGCGGGACCACTTCGCCATGGTTTGGATAGCGGTGTAACCCACCACGAGATCGATCATGATAATGACCGACCCGAGCTCCCTGGCGAACTCGGCGCGCTCGTACATGTCTTCCATGGTGGCGGCAGTGACGTTCAGATAGTGCCCTTTCACCTCACCTGTGGAAGCTGAGGCCCGGTTCACGGCTTCCATAGCGTAGAGGTAGCGGTCCCGCCAGCGCATGAACGGCTGTGAGTTGATGTTTTCATCGTCCTTGGTAAAATCCAGGCCGCCCTTCAGAGCTTCGTAGACGACGCGGCCATAGTTCTTGCCGGACAGGCCCAACTTAGGCTTTACGGTCGCCCCCAGCAGCGGGCGCCCGAACTTATCCAGCCGCTCGCGCTCCACGACTATGCCGGTGGCCGGTCCCTGGAAGGTCTTCACGTAGGCCACGGGGATACGCATGTCTTCCAGGCGCAGTGCCTTGATCGCCTTGAAACCGAAGACGTTGCCGATGATCGAGGCGGTCAGATTCGCAATGGAACCTTCCTCGAACAGATCGAGGTCGTAAGCGATGTAGACGAAGTACTGTCCGGGTGAATTCGGCACGGCATCGACGCGATAGGCTTTTGCCCGGTATACTTCGCACGCGGTCAGACGGTCGGTCCAAACGACCGTCCATGTCGCCGTGGACGACTCTCCGGCAACCGCCGCGGCGGCTTCGACAGGCTCCACCCCTTCCTGAGGCGTGATGCGGAACAGCGCAAGCACGTCGGTTTCCTTCGGGACGTAATCGGGATCCCAATAGCCCATCTTGGCGTACGGTATAACGCCAGCCCGGTATCGCTCATTTGCGCTGAGAGTTTTGCTCATGTGTCCCCTTGGCCCCTCTGCTAACAAGTACAACCCGGATCAAGAAAAATGCCAAGGCGGGCGGGACAAATCGGACGGCTCGTCCGGACCGGACCGGACGGGAGCGGGCAGAGCGTCAGCCTGTAACGGCCGTTTACAAGTCGTGTAACCGGCGTAACCGGAGGTGACCGGGCCGCCTTGGTGCGCTTCGCACAACCGCCTACCAGATCTAAATCAACGACTTGGGCTTTTCGGAACTTGGAGTCTTTTTCTATTGAATGCCGGCCCGAACCGGCGTATGCTCCCTAGCAGGGCATCAGTCTAGGTGCGCCCGTAGCAGCTTCAGGGCACGAGAAAGGGGTAACTAGATGGTTAGGTTGAGAACCATCCTGGCGGTATCTCTATTTCTTTGCGCTGTTGCGACAAGCCTCCCAGCGCAGTCACTTTACGCAACTTTGACCGGAGTCGTATCGGATCCCACGCAAGCTCTCGTCGCGCAGGCGACTGTAAAACTGCGTGACGAACGGTCCGGCTCTCTCCGGGAAACAGCAACGAACCAGCAGGGATATTTCACGTTCGCTTCCGTCCCAGTGGGTACTTACGAATTGACTGTCACCGCCTCCGGATTCGAGAACTACAGAGAAACCAGCATCGCCCTGGGCGGCGGCGAGAGACGTAACGTCAACGTGAGCTTGAAACTCGGCAGCACGAGTGAGAGCGTCGTGGTATCCGACAGCGTAGACATGCTCGTCCCGGTAGATTCGGGCGAGAAGTCCACAACTCTGAACATGAAGCAACTGGACAACTTCGTCCAGGTGGGGAGCAACGCCGCCGAGTACATCAAGATCATGCCCGGATTCAGCATCAAGAACGGGACATCGAACGCGGCGAACTTCTCCGGCCAGACGATCGGCATCAACGCGAACGGCAACGCCGGCAGCCAGAGCCCTCTGAACGATGCGTTTTCCTACAACGGTCTGCCCAGCAACACGCTGGACATCACGGCCGACGGGGCCCACGTTTCGGACCCGGGATGTAACTGCGATACGCCGGTCAATCCCAATTCGGACATGATTGCCGAGTTCAAGGTGACCATGTCGAACTTCAGCGCGGAAAACCAGAAAGGGCCGGCGGTGATCAGTTCCGTCGCCAAATCGGGCGGCCAAACTTTCCACGGTTCGGGATTCTTTTCCGCCAGGCACTACGCCCTGAACTCGAATGACTGGCTTTCGAACCAGAACGGCAAGCCGCGCGCGCAAAACAAGTACTTCTATCCGGGCGGCACGCTCAGCGGGCCTCTGGTGATCCCAGGGACCGGCATCAACAAGAGCCGCACCAAGCTTTTCTTCTTCACGGGATATGAGTACTTCTACCAGGTGCTCGATACCGGCCTGCTGCGGGCAACGGTTCCCACCTCGGGCATGGTCCAGGGGGATTTCTCTCCAGCAGAAACGGCGAAACTGGGCAACATCACGGCGTCCGGCTCCGCGCCTCGCAACATCAACGCCGCGAACCTCGCTCTGTACCCGGACGGGAGGATCCCGGCATCCGCGATAGACCCCAACATGCAGGCCTTGATGAAGCTCTATCCGGCGCCGAACACGGAGCCCAATTCAAACGGCGGTTACAACTGGACCGACGATCTGACTTTCAACCAGAACAACCACCAGTGGATGTCGCGGGTTGACTACAACATCAGCGACAACACGAAGCTCTTTGTCCGCTACAATCTGCAGCGGGAATTGCAGAGGTTCCCGGTCCAGTTGTGGTCGAACAATACTACCCAGCAGCTTCCTTACCCGACGAACGTACTTGGAAAGAACCGGTCGGACTCGGTCACAGCCTCGTTGACCCACGTTTTCAGCCCAACGATGACCAATGAGTTCGTGTTCGGGTACACGTTCATTGGGTTCCCGAACGTGTTTGAAGATCCGTCGAAGGTTGACCGTACGAAGATCGGGTACAACTACAAGGGGCTCTATAAGAACGGCGTCGCGCAGTTCCCGAACTTCAGCGGCGGATCGGAACTGGCGCGCATCAACCAGTACGGCGGCTTCGAGATCGGCGGCCCCTCGGCGGGCTTGTA
This sequence comes from Acidobacteriota bacterium, assembly GCA_023436715.1. Lineage (GTDB taxonomy): Bacteria > Acidobacteriota > Terriglobia > Bryobacterales > Bryobacteraceae > Fen-330. The sequence goes on along the minus strand of JAEZIJ010000157.1, from coordinate 2,700 downwards.
CGCGAACAAGTGGCTGCCCAGTTTCAGCGACATAGTAGCGAAGGTGTGGGGCAGGCACACGCTGAAGGCCGGCTTCTTCTACGAGCACATACGGAACGCGCAGCCGGCAAGCAACGCCTCGATGGGGGCGATGACATTCAACGCTACCAGCAACCCCAACTCTGTGGGCACCGACTACGCGGACATGCTGCTCGGCAACCTGCACGCCTTCCAGCAGTACTCCTTCAACCGCGTGAACGACATTTCGTACGACACTTACGAGGGGTTTGTTCAGGATTCCTGGAAGGTGACGAAGCGCCTCACTTTTGAAGTAGGTCTCCGGCTCAGCCACTTCACCCCTTGGGTGGACAATCTCGGGTACGGCTTTTCGATCTTCGATTACTCGAAGTACAACACGAGCTGCAAATCCACCGACTATTGCGGATTCCTCTGGAACAAACGTGACCCCAGCGTTCCTCTCGGGGGTTTCCCGACGAAAGCGGCGTTCTACCAGCCGCGTTTCGGCCTTGCTTATGATGTCTTCGGAAACGGCAAGACCGTCATACGCGGCGGATGGGGAATGTACTACTTCCACTCGGGGCAGTTCACGACCGGGCTTGACGTTGCCGCCAACGTCCAGACGATCAACCTCAGCAATAACCAGGGCGTCGGCCTGTCGCCTTACGTCGCAAGCAGCGGGCCCAATGCCAGGCCGCTCATGGCGCGGGACCTCGACACCATGAACTTTTCGAGCGCCGCGCCGTCTCCCGGCGCGGTAGACAGGAAAGACGATAGGCAGCCCCTGACCAAGAGCTACAGCTTCACGATCGCGCAGCGGCTGCCATGGTCGAGCCTCCTCGAAGTCGCCTACGTCGGGAACCAAAGCACGGACCTCGCATACACCGGCGGCATCGGCAGCAGCGTCAACCTTGTGCCGATTGGCTCGATGCTTTCGTCGAAAAACGGGGGCGCGGACCCCAATCTGCTCGTCGCGAACAACTTCCGTCCGCTGCAAGGGTTTTCCGCCGTCAACCTCGCCACCCACGGTATCTACGCGAATTACAATGCCATGCAGGCAACGTGGGTACGGACGAAAGGCCGCTACACGGTTAACCTGAACTACACGTACGGCAAGGCACTGGGCATCATCAGTTCCACATATGACTCGTTCAATATGGGGAATAACTACGGTGTGCAGCAAGGCAACCGGACGCATGTGTTCAACGCGGCCTACTCTGTTGAATTGGGCAACTTCTCAAGGAACAAAGTGGCCGGCGGGTTCGTGAACGGCTGGCAGGTCTCCGGCATCCTGCAACTGCAAAGCGGGGCCAACCTGACTGGCAACCGTGGCAACAACTTCAGCATGAACCTGAACAATTTCAAGGTTCCCGGTACGAATTACAACGTAAGCAGTGCGTCACTGCTGGGCACAACGGATATCGGGTTGCGGCCGCTGGTGACGTGCGACCCCACGGCGAACCTGGCGCCCCATCAGTACATCAACGGGAGTTGCTTCGCGATACCCACACAGATCGGCCAGAACGGGCCGACTACGCTTCCGGTGATCTACGGGCCGGCATTCTTCAACGCAGATCTGGGGTTATTCAAGAACTTCGACATCCGCGAGGGTAAGAAGCTGCAGTTCCGGTTCGACGGATATAACTTCCTGAACCATCCGCTGTGGTCCTTCCCGGGCGGGTCCAACCTGACTCTGGGCTTCAACGGAACTACCGGACAGGTCAACACTCCTCTGTTCGGCTACGCCACTCAGAAGGAAGGGCGGCGTGTGATCATGATGGCGGTGAAATTCCTGTTCTGAGGTTCGTGGGGGCCGGCGGCGACGTCTGCCCCCATCTGTTCAATTCTTTATCTCGCCACGCTGCCTGGCTCCTTCCTCCATCGTCAGTTTCTGCGCGAGCGCCTTTTCGCTGTCGCCATCGGCCCTTCGCCCCAAACGGTAGTAAACCGTGGCCAGCAGGATGTGCGCATGGATGAAGTGCGGCGTGCCTTTGAGGACCCTTTCCAGCACGGTTCGAGCATCTTCGAGTTGGCTTGCGGCGAGGTGAACGGCCCCGAGTTGAAGGTTCGATTCAAAATCGTTCGGGTTCAGCTCGAGCTCTTTTTGAAAAGCAAGGCGTGCAGCGGCGGTGTCTCCGGTCTGGTAGCTGCGTCCCAGGTAGGAGTGGAGTTCCGGAAGCTGCGGATTCAGCTCCGAGGCTCTCTTCAGGTCGGCAATGGCGCCTTCGAAATCCAGGGCGTCGAGTTTGACGGTTCCCAAGAGCAACCGGGCTTCGGCCGAATCGCCGCGCCTGAGCATCGGGTCGATTACCTTCTGGGCGCGCGATCGACCTGTTGGTCCCGCAGCAACGCCGCGCCCAGCAGATACGCCATGGCCAGGTCGGCCGGAGTCTGCCGTTCGAGCGGAGCCAGGAGGTCGAAGCAGTATCAGCGCGAGTAGGACTGCGGATTTCATTCGAGCTCTCGATTTCGACACCAGTATTGTACATAGCGCTGTCGAACGGCCATAGGTGGTTGACGACCGTTTTCCCTTGCTCGCGCAGCACGCGCAAACGCTCCGGAAAACTTTCCCGGAACTCTAGGTCTCTGACCGCGTGAAAGGATTCCTTTTGTAGCCGAACTTGCGACGAGCGGCTCTGCGATCGAACTTCCAGTTGATCTTGATGCGATCGCGATTCGTCTGCCGATTCCAAGCCCGGCTTT
>JAEZIJ010000129.1 GCA_023436715.1 Acidobacteriota bacterium | reverse complement strand
GGCGCGACAGGCGGCCGCCCGGCCCACCGTTCGGCCGAGCTGGTGGGCGGCGTTCATGAGTTCTCCTCGCCGGTGTTGACTTCCGGCAGAGAGATCCCCAGCAGGGCCGATACTTTTTTTTGCACGTCAATGATGATCTCGGCCTGTTCGACCGGCACTGCTACTCATGGATGAGCCCACTGCCGAACTTGACGGAAGGGCCGTGCATCAGTTATCTGAGACGCTCGGCGGGTTGCCAGTCGCGAAGCTGGTCGCCAGCCACGATCTGCGCTTCCTGCGAGAGGTCACCACCCGCACTGTGCTGCTTGGAGCGGGTCGCGTCCTCGCTGATGGCCCCACAGGTGAGGTGCTGGCAGACGAGGGTCTGCTACGTCGCGCGGAGCTTATCTAGTCGTTACTCCTGCCGCCTCACCCACACCAACGGGGGCGGATCAGCTTGGTGCTTCTCCACCCCGCCGGCCCGCCCGTCGCATAGTCTCCTGGCCGCTCAGTAGTATCCACACTTCCGCGCGTACCAGTTCTTGGCAAGTTGCCCAAGTACGCAGTATGCAGCCAAAATGCCAGCTAGCCAAGGGAAGTATGCCCAAGGCAGAAGGCTAAGCCCGAGCGCGCTTCCCGCCGGAGTGAACGGAATCGCGAGGCCGCTGAACATGACAAGAGACGTCAGGATGCTGAGCGGCAGAGACGCACGACTTTCCAGAAAGGGAAGCTAGCGCGTCCGGATGATGTGAACGATCAGGGTCTGTGACAGTAGCCCCTCGACGAACCAGCCGGATTGGAAGATCGACTGGGCGCCAGTAGTTTTCGCGCCGAAGAAGAACCACATCAGGCAGAACGTCGCGTAGTCGAAAACCGACGAGATCGGTCCCAGAAACAGCATGAAAGCGCACGTACAGCACGTTCAGTTCAGTCGTGCGCGGCGCTCTTAAGGTGTTCCTACCGACGAACAGGGGACGTTGACGACTCGCAGGGATCGACGGATCGCCATTCAGGATCTGACTGCTTCCGATATTGAACACATCGCCGCTTTGCACCGTGGCCATCACCGCGAACACGCTCCCGTTCCGCATACGGCCTGCTCGCCCCCCCAAGCGCTCAGTCAAAGGAATCTAAAGTGTGCAAATCATCGAGCACAAAGAAGCCCACGGGACCGCTCGCGAGAGTACTGGGTTCGGCACTGGACTACACAAACCGGGGCAATCCGACGGGCCACGCGAAGGCGTTTCTTCGAGAGGTTTTAGGGCGCCCCTGGTGTGTGAAAAAGCGTCTGGCGTACACTGACGGCAAGACGAAGTGCACAGTTGGCCGCCGCTGAGGGGCAAGGAACTTAAGCCAGCGATGATTGACGGAGTATTTCAATTCGCATGAAAGCCGACACTCCTGATGGGCAGAATCCAATCATGAGGCACGCGCTGACCACTTACTGGAGCATTGTGAGGGGACGGTTCTTCGGTTGGGGAGCATCTCCGTCACGAGGGTGGAACTGGGGCGACGCTTTCGCACTCGTGACGGTGGCCGTCGTGGTCTATGTGGGAGCCCGAATGGCACTCGACGCACCGGCAGTCGTCCGTGGTCCTGAGATTTCGCTGTCGCCGAGCTATCTCGCGCTGTATGCAGGTTTGTCACTGAGCAGAATGGTCGCTGCTTACGCGCTCTCGCTGGCCTTCACGCTGGTGTACGGTTACGTGGCCGCCTATCACGACCGCGCCGGTCAGATCATGGTGCCGTTGCTGGACGTGCTTCAGAGCGTACCCATCCTCTCGTTTCTGCCCATTGTGCTCCTTGGACTGGCCGCGATATTGCCGCAAACCGTCGCCGCGGAATGTGCCTCTGTCGTCCTGATCTTCACCAGTCAGGTTTGGAATCTCACCTTCTCCTGGTATCAGTCTCTCAAGACCATTCCAGGCGAACTTCGCGAAGCCTCTTCCGTGTTCTCGTTCGACCGTTGGCAGCGCTTCAAAACGCTAGAGCTTCCATTCGCCGCGATCGGCTTGGTCTGGAACAGCATGATGAGTTGGGCCGGCGGCTGGTTTTTTCTGATGGCCGCGGAAATCTTCACCGTCGGAAAACGCGACTTCCGGCTGCCCGGCATCGGCGCATATCTGCGAGAGGCAGCTCGTCAGGGTGACCTTCAGGCGATCGGCCAAGGCTTGTTTGTGCTCATCGCAATGATCGCTCTATTGGATCAGGTTGTCTGGCGGCCGCTGCTTGCCTGGTCAGATCGTTTCAAGCTTGAGACCGTGGCCGGGAAGGAGCCGTCCTCCTGGTTTCTCAGCGGATGGCGTAGTTCCCGCGTGATCGCACCTGCGCTGCGGCGAGTTCTGCGAAGTCTCCTGAGCAAGCCCGATCGCCTGATTTCGACGTTGGTTGTGAGTCCACGCACTGGTGATGCCGAACGGGGGACGTTCCCCTGGCTATCTGTTGCAGGCGTGATCGGCGGCGGCGTTCTGCTATATGGCGTCGTTCGGGCCGTGGCGATGCTGTTTCACGTGCCCGGGGCGGGTTGGGCGGCGATCGGAATTGGTCTGCTCGCAACCGGGGCCAGAGTGCTTGCGACCGTAATCATCGCGCTGGTATGGACCGTACCGGCTGGTGTCGCGATCGGAACGTCCCCCCGGCTGTCCGCCTGGCTTCAGCCGATCGTGCAAATTGCCGCTTCCGTGCCCGCGACCGCGTTGTTTCCAGTTTTGTTGCTCAGCTTTCTGGCGCTTCCCTCCGGCCTGAATATCGCGGCCATCGCGCTCATGTTGATGGGAACGCAATGGTACCTGTTATTCAATGTGATCGCCGGGGCCTCGGCAGTGCCTCAGGATCTCAAATATACTGCCGCGATGCTTGGGTTGGGCCGGTGGCAGCGATGGCGCGTCCTGGTGTTGCCCGCCTTGTTCCCGTATATCGTCACCGGCCTGATTACGGCGTCCGGCGGCGCGTGGAATGCCAGCATCGTCGCGGAATACACCGAATTTGGAGGCGACACACGGTCGGTCATCGGCATTGGATCCGCCATATCCAAGGCGACAGCGCAAGGCGACTATCCGATGCTTCTTGCCGCGACGCTCGCCATGATCTTTTTGGTTGTGGCGATCAATCGCGTGGTGTGGCGCCGTCTTTATTGGCTGGCGGAAGACCGGTTTCGCTTGGAATGAGACTCGACCATGCCCGATACTCTTGTGGAACTCGAAGGCGTCAGCCAATATTACGGGACCCGGCAGCGGCAGTTTCTCGCCGTCCAGGACGTAAGCTTGAAAATCGAAGAGGGCGAATTTGTGGCGCTGTTGGGCCCTTCAGGCTGCGGCAAGAGCACGCTCCTCCGAATCGTAGTCGGTCTGATGGCTCCCACAGAAGGACACGTGCTGTATCGCGGCCGGCCGCTGCGCGGCGTCAACCAGCAGGCGACCATCGTCTTTCAATCCTTCGCTCTGTTCCCCTGGCTGACGGTCTTGGAGAATGTCGAGGTGGCGCTGCATGCTCGCGGCGTCCCGGAAAACCTGGCTAAGACGCGCGCGCTGGATGTTCTCGACAAGGTCGGGTTGGACGGTTTCGAGACGGCATATCCGAGAGAGCTTTCAGGCGGCATGAGGCAGAAGGTGGGCTTCGCCCGCGCGATTGCCGTGAGCCCGGAATTGTTGTGCCTGGATGAACCTTTTTCCGCACTGGACATCCTGAGCGCCGAGGCGCTTCGCACGGACCTCGTAGCACTCTGGACGGGCGGAAATTTGCCGACCAAAGCGATTTTGATGGTCACTCACAACATTGAGGAGGCTGTCTACATGGCGGATCGCATTGTCATTATGGGGAAAGAGCCGGGCCGGACGGTGGCTGAGCTCAAGGTGGATCTGCGACGGCCCCGGTTTCGCAAAGGGTCGGCATTTCTGGAAACGGTGGACCGCGTATACGCCACGATGGCGGGCCAGACACAGCCGGAGCATCTGGAGTTGGGTGCCGCGCCAGGCGAAGAAGGCAGGTTGCGACTCCTGCCGGAGGTAAACATTAACGATCTGGAAGGACTGCTGGAGCACCTTGTCAAGCTTCCCGATCGCCGCGAGGATATCTTCCGTCTCGCGGATGACCTGAAGCTGGATTCCGACCACCTGCTCCGATTGACGGAGGCCACGGAAGTGCTCGGCTTCGCTACTGTCGCTCAAGGCGATATCACGCTAACTTCGCTGGGCGAGACGTTCGCGGAAGCCAGTACGACAGGGCGTAAGGAAATCTTTGCTCTGCGTGTCCGTCGCTTACCTGTCATTTATTGGCTTCTTGAACGGCTTCGGAGCGCCGATCGGCAGCAACTGCCCTGGAGCAAGATTCGGACGGAGTTGACGCATGCAGTGCTGGCCGAAGAGGTCGAACATCAGATGGACGTGGCGGTAGATTGGGGCCGCTATGCCGAGTTGCTCGCTTATGACGATACGAAAGAAATGCTGTACCTTGAACCAGCCGCCGCGTGGTCCGCTTAGGCTCGCAAAGTTACAATTATCCGGTTTTATAGAGTCCCCCGCGGTGCAACGCGCTGAGCTTCACGCCGCTCTGTGCCGGTGCCGCAGCGCCTAGCAACGTTCCCAGATTCGCCGGCCGGGATAAAGATCGAGGATCGGCCTCCATAACTGGTACAGGGAGAGAGGCTGGCGTCGTACCCGCCCGCGTTAATGCATTACGAGAGCATCGTGCCGGAGCCCTCGCGCGCGACGGCTGCCGCTGACAACACGAAGGGGCGAGTCATCCGCGCCGTGATTCGCAAGCAGCCGTAAGGTTCAGAACACGAGCTTCAGCGCCATTTGCATCGAGCGGGGTCCGCCCACCTGATACAGGGCGCTCAGCCCGCCCAGTCCCGAAGCCAGCATCTGCGTCGAGCGCCCGAAGTTGGCGTCGCGTGTGATGCCGACGGGGTTGTCGAAGTTCGGGTGGTTGAACACGTTGAACGCATCGACTCTCGCCTGCAACCCTAAACGCTCAGTCAAACGGAACTGGCGGCGCACGGACAGGTCCAACTGGGAAGCGCCAAAGCCGCGCAGCACGTTTCTGCCAAGCGAGCCTTGACGTCCCACCGCCAGCGGCGTGGCTGAATCGAAAGTAGCCGGATTGAACCTCTGTCCTCCTGGCGCGTTCGGGTCATCCAAATACAATGGCTGGCCGGCGACCAGATCCGGGCGAGCCACGTTGGTCAATCCAAGACCGAACGGATCGCGTCCTGTCAGCACATTCACGGGCTTGGCGGACGTGGCGCGGACCGTGCCATCGATGGAGTATCCGCTCAGCAGCGCTCGTCCAACTGCATTCGCGCTGCGCAGGGGAATCGAATAGCTCACCGCGGCGGTTAAGCTGTGGCGCACATCGAAGTTGGATGGCCCGCGATCTGCGTTTGGATCGAGCCGTGCGGTTGGCGCCTGGAAGTTATTCTGTGATTCTTCGGAAACCGTGTCCAGACTCTTGGCGAACGTGTAGGAAGCAAGAACCTGCAGGTCGCGGGAAAGCGGATGGCGGTACTGCGCCTGAAGCGCATGGTAGTCCGAGCTCGCATTGTCGCGAACCAGATCGATGCGGCGGAAGCTCGCGTTGACGTTGCGCAGGCTCTCGACGCGGCCGAGACGGCGGCCGTTAGCTCCCACATAGGCGAGCGACACCGTATCGCGGAGCCCGATGCCGTGCTCGAGCGTAACGTTGTACTGGAGCGTATAGGGCAGTTCGAACCCCGGGGAGTATGCGAAGACGCGCGAGTAGGGCGGATTCAGGCTTACCTCGGGCGGCTGGGCCGCAAAGTCAGGCGAGGTGAACGTGGTCTCGTCGATATTCAGCGTGCGGGCAAACGGGAAGATGCCCGTGCTGAACGCACTGCCGCTGAAGGTGTACCCGAGATCGTAGAACGACCCAAAACCGGCCCGCAGCACCGTCCGCGATTGGGGCCGGAGCTGGTAGGCCACTCCCACGCGGGGCGCGAAGTTGTTGTAGGTCGTCTCGTAGAGCCGCGTGCCCTGCGGCGCAAGGCTGAGGCTCGCCAGGTCATCGACGTTCTGGACCGTGAACGGGAGCTGTCCGTTGGCTTCCGATGGAGCCGGATTGATTTCGTAGCGCAATCCGTAGGTCAGCGTCAGGCGCGGGTGCAGCCGCCAGGTGTCCTGAGCGAAGGCGGAGAAGTTGTTGTAGATCGGCCGCAGAGTCAGGGTGGGCGCGATGATCGCGGCGAAAACCGGGGTATTGTTCACCAGGTCTGTGATCGTGTCCGGAAGGAACTGCCGCTTGTACGTGCCCGAGAAAGAGGACGATGCGATGCGCCGGTAGTCCACGCCGAACTTCGTTGCGTGCGTGCCGCGCGTGTAGGTGATCGTATCGACGAGATTCAACTGCCGTTGGCGGTTGTCGGAGAACAGGCCGTCGCTGAGAGTGTTGGAACCCGAGGCGTTGACCTCGATGTAGACGTAGCCGTCGTCGCGTGTGGTGAAAGAGGGATAGAGGCTCGATGCCGGCGGCACGATGGCGCCGCCGAAGTCGTCCATGTAGTAACTCTGTTTGACCTTAGCTTCACTCCAGTTGAAGCGGAGATCGTTAGTCACCGACGGGGAAAACACCATGGTCGCTCCCGTGGTGGCCGTCTGCGTCCGGTATTCGAGCAGCGCCACGCAGCTCGCGGCGCAGTACCGGGCGCGTTGATGGTCTTCCGACGGCGCGAAGTTGTAGCGGCCGAAGACCATCAGCTTCGGCGTGAACGTATGGTCGATACGGATGCTGGTCGCGTTGACGGTCTGCGGGTTGGAGAAACTCGCGACGTACTCCGCGGCGCCCGGCGACGTGGCGATTGCCGGCCCGGTGGGTAACGGAAAAGCGCTCAGGATGTCTTTCATGGGGCCTGTGGCGGCGGCCCGTGCCTCCACGGTGGGCACTTCGAGCGTTTCGGTCACGAAAGGCTGGCGCAGGCGGACGCCTTCGTAGGAGGCAAAGAAGAATGTCCGGTCGCGGCCATCATAAACTCCGGGGATCGCGAGCGGCCCTCCGAGCGTGCCGCCGAAATCGTTCTGGCGGATCGCCGCCTTCTCCAGGCCGCTGCGGTTGGCGAAGAAGTTGTTGGCATCGAAGACGCTGTTTCGCAAGTAGTCGAAGGCAGTGCCGTGCCATTGGTTCGTTCCGGAGCGCGACACGATCGATACCTGGGCGCCGGGCTGACGACCAAATTCAGGCGCATACGACGAGGTCTGAATGCTGAACTCCTGGATCGCATCCACCGAGGCCAGGCTGGTCGTCGTTCCGGAGGCGGAATACGACGGAACACCGCCACCCGCCGTCTCGTAGAGCGTGACCGATGGCGAGGAGGCGAAATTGGCGCTGACACCGTCGATAGTGAAGTAGTTGCTCCCCGCGCGCTGCCCGTTCACACTGAACTGCCCCTGGCTGGTCAGGTTCGAAGGCGTGAACGCGACACCAGGAGACAGTTCGATGAGGCGCTGGAAGCTGCGGCCGTTGAGGGGCTGGTTCTCCATGAAGCGCTCGTCGACAACGGTTGAGACGGCGGGCGAATCGGAAACCAATGGAGCCGCGGCGACGACGTTTATGGCCTCCCCGCGCTGGGCCAGCGCTAGGGTGACATCCAGGCGCCGGCGTTCGCTCACATTCAGGACCACGTTCGCGAATTCGGCGGGGGCGAACCCTCCCTTCTCTATCTTCACCGCGTAGTGCGATGGGGGGAGTTGATCGAGCACGAACACACCCTCGGAGCTCGTCCTGGTTTGACGTTGTACGGATTTCGCGCGATCCACCACAGACACGAGCGCCTGGGCAACCACGCCACCGCTCTGATCAACCACCAGCCCCAACAGTCCCGTAGTCGCCGATTGCCCCCAACATATGGCAGGGATCAGCAGTAGGATGCCACTTCGCAAGTTCTTCATGATTGCGTGCCCGCTAATTAACGAAGTTCGAACGTCAGGCTGGCCCAAAAGCTTTCCCAATCGGCGGCTTTCGGGTCGGCGCAGCGTTCCATCTTGATGGCGTGAAGGCGCCATTTGCCGGCCTGCGTGAGCGGCACCGTGATGCGCCCGTTCGCATCGGTTCGCCCCACCACGCGGACTGCTTTGTCCGTCGCGCCTGCCCACGCGGACTCCAACTGAAGATTGGCCGCGGGAGCGCCGCGGAAGAGAACTCGCACCGGCAGTGAATCGCCGGGTTTGAGACGGTACGGGTCCTTCTCGGGAACGATTTCGATCAGGAGGCCGGTCACAGTGGAATAAAAGTCATTGGGGGAGCCGGCCAGCAGCAGGGATTTCACATATTTGCTGTACCGCTCGCGGCTCGGCTTGTTGCTTTCGTCGTGTTTTGCCCGCCACTCGAGTGCCTCGATGAGTCCTTCTTCCTTGAAGTACTCGGCGGCTTTGTCCGGCTCCATTTCGAGGAAGTTCGGGATCGTTCGCGTCGTCAGTACCAGGGCGCCGGCGCCTGGCACTGAGAATCGGCCCAACGTCCGATTCCCATCTACCCGCAGGTCCTGAAGAGGAGCTGTCTTCGCGCTCGATCGCACGATCGCGTCGCGCAGACGCTCGACCGTTACGCTTGCTTCGCTTTCGGGGAAGGCGTCACCATTGTGAAGGGCGACGGTAATGGCCTCCCCTTCGGCAACTCGAAAACGCTCCGGCATGACGTAAAGGTCATGCGCGAGCGCCGCGCCAGAAGCGATAAGGCCGAGAGCCATTGAGGTCGAAATTGTATAGCGCATACGATTTTCATAATCGTAGCACTATTCGCAATCATTGAGTTACTGAAAGAGACTATGCAGGAAGGTGATGTTGTCGCACTGGGCGTACTGCATGACGCCGCCCAGCCACCGCGCTCCATCGTGCGCGTCAGGATGAGGGCCGCGCCGTTGCGACGCGCACGAACGCACATGGCGGACCTCGTCGTCCGAGCACGGAGGCGGATCCGAATCCGGTGAACGCAAGATATCGTCGGCCGTGCTGTGGCTCGCTCGGATGGCAGGCGCAATGAGCACCGCCGAACTGGGTCGTCTCTCGCCGAGATGATCCGGCAGGGCAAATCCACGCCATTTGTTCGACAGGCGCCAATATTGAGGAGGACGTTTTCAACCTGGTGGCGCAGAGCTACTACCGCCGGGTTTTCCGACTACCGCGACTTGACTCCACAGGACGAGGCGGCGCTGCTTGCCAGCCACATGAACCGTGTAACCGACACCTGCATCCCGGAAGCTGAAGCGATGCGGCGTATCGAAAGTGCCGTGCTGCGCCAGTGGCAGGCAGCCGATGCGCGGGGTGAGCGGCGTTTCCCCAGCGCGTTTCTTTTCGCCGTGCTGCGGGATGAGGAAGTGCGCACCCGGTTTCAGATCGACGTCCGCGATAGCTGGCTCCACGCCGCCATGGAGATGGACATCCCGGTATTTGTGCCCGGCTGGGAAGACTCGACCCTGGGCAACATGTACGCAGGCCACGCATGTGTGGGGACGTGAAGAACGTTCATACGGTGCGCACAGGCATAGAGACCATGATTTGGTTGGCGGACTGGTACACGAAAACGCCCGCTGGCGCTTCCATCGGATTCTTCCGGATCGGCGGCGGAATCGCGGGCGACTTTCCGATCTGCGTCGCGCCCATGCTGCGCCAGGACATGCAGCGCAGCGACACGCCCCTGTGGAGCTACTTCTGCCAGATCAGCGATTCCACGACAAGCTATGGCTCGTACTCCGGCGCCGTCCCGAACGAGAAACTCACATGGGAAAAGCTGGGCGTGGACACGCCGAAGTTCATCATCGAATCGGACGCGACGATCGTGGGTCCGTTAGTGTTCGCCGGCATCCTCGGCTGGTAGAGAAGGCCGACACCGTTACGGTTCGGTTGCCCAGGTCGTAGCGGCTCTTCGGATTCGGCGGACAAACTCGACAAGTTCTAGCGGCGTGGCGGGCAGCGGCCATTCCGCAGACGGCGGATACAATTCGCGTAGCGCCAGGGCAGCCACGTAGATCAGGGGCGGCGCCAGCCGGGCGCGCTCTAGGATGGTGCGGTCCGAGAGAATATCCTCCCTTGCTCCATCGCCGGCGATGCGCCCTCTTTCCAACACGACAACACGCTTGGTCCACTGTGCGGCCAGGTTGGCGTCGTGAGTCGAGAGGACTACAGCCGTGCCGTCCGCTTGCAGTTCGCTCAGGACATCAAACAACGCCCTCGTGCCATCATGATCGAGCCCCGAGGAAGGTTCGTCCAGCAACAACAACGCGGGCCGCAGCACGATCAAGCCCGCTAACGCCACGCGTTTCTTTTCGCCCAAGCTGAGTTGCTGCACCGGGCGCTTCGCCAGGTGCGCGATGTGCAGGCGATCAAGCGCCGATCCGGCGATGCCGCCAGGCAATCCGCGTTGGAGAAGTCCGAAGGCGACGTCCTGCTCGACCGTCGGCGCAAAAAGCTGATCTTCGGCGTCCTGCAAGAGCAGCCCCACTTTGTCACGCAGAAACGAGCGCGACTTCCCGGGCTGCCCTTCCCATTGCAGTTGACCCTCCGTCAGGGGCAGCGCGCCCGCGAGCGCAAGAAGGAGCGTGGACTTGCCGGCGCCATTGGCCCCGAGCACGGCTACGCGCTCTCCGGGACTAATGCCAAGGCTGATGTCCCGAAGCGCCCATCGGTCCGGGGAATAGCGGTAGCCGAGGCCGGTGGCTTCGAGGAGCGCGGTGCTCATCGCGCACGCTCGCAAAGCAGCGCGGCAAGGCCGCATGCCACGGGTCCGCACAACAGCGCCGCGGCGCGCGCCGGCGAGAATCGCATCGCGGGAGCAGACGGGACAACCCACCCCTTGACGCCGCGCGCGGCAAGTCCCAGCTCAGATCGGTGAGCGCGAGACAGGATCCGCTGGAAAAGCGAGGAAGAGAGCCACGCAGCCGCGCGAATCTGTTTGCTCCAAGAGGCACGCGGCGCACGCAACGACATGGCGCGCGTCATCGCGATCGACACCTCCACGGCGGCAACGGCGAAGCGGTGCAGCAGGAACACCAGGTCGATCCACGGCGCAGGCACACGGGCGGAACGAGCGCTAGACAGCAGATCGGAAATCGGTGTGGTAAGCCCGAGCAGCAGGACTGCGGAAGAGGCGGCGAAGGACCGCAGCGGAGCCGTCCAGACAGCCGCATTCGATAAATCAAACGAAGCGTTCCAGGCCAAGGGCAGAATAGCCAGAGCCGAGAACGCGGCCGGCGCGGTCAGCGCTGCCAGCCACAAGCGCGGCCGGATGCGGGCGTGAGCCAGAGCGACGACACTCGTGCAGACCGCCAGCACCGGCGCCCATGGAAGCGGGGGCAGCAGCATAGCCAGCGCCAGCCACGCCAGCGACGCGAGCAGGTTCTCGACCGGGTGGCGCGCCGTCACGGCTTTCTCCTCGCGCGCAGACGGAAGATCGCGTAGCCCAGAACGGCCGAGCCAATCACCACCTGCGCCAGAAACAACAGTCTTTCGACAAGGGGGCTCGGCGGTGCCCAGAGCGGCTCGAACCACGCACGGTAGGAGTGGGCCTCCTCGATCGCCGCGCGGGCCTGTTCGTCCGCCCCGCCGCCGACGCGAAGCAGGAGGACGCCCAGAATCGGCACGAGCACCACCAGTAGCAGTGCCAGAGAGTTTCGCCTACTTAACGTCATAGAACTCCGGCGCCGCCGCATTGAGCGCGCGGAATGTGAACACCGTGAAGACGGCCTCGGCCAGCGCCACCGGCCCCTGCGTCACCGCGAAGATCGAACCGAACCTGGCGAACGACGCGAGAATGCCGGCCTGCGGATCGGGGAACGCGATCGCGAGCTGGAACGAGGTCACCGAGTAAGTGGCCAGGCTGGCAACGAACGTCGCCGTGAATACCGCAGCCGAGGCGCCCCACCACCGCCGCAACAGCCGGTGCGTGAGCCAGAACGCGCACGATCCGGCCACGCCCAGCGAGAATAGGTTTGCACCCAACGTGGTAAGTCCGCCGTGCGCCAGAAGGATGGCCTGGAACAGCAGCACGATGAATGCCAGCGCCACGGTGACAGAAGGGCCGAAGTAGAGCGCCGCTAGCGCCACGCCCGTCGGATGCGAAGAACTGCCTCCCACCGACGGCAGCTTGACCGCCGTCAATGCGAACAGGAACGCGCCTGCCGCGGCCAGCATGAGGCGCCGGCTCGGGTCCGAACGCAGTTCCACAGATGTGCGGCGAAATCCGTAAACCGCGAAAGGTGCGGAGATGGCAGTCCATGCCGCGGCGTGTGCCACGGGAAGGAATCCTTCAGCGATGTGCATTCTCCTCCTCGGAACTCAGGCGCAGTTCGGTGAGGCGTTCCCGCTGCTGCCTGCGACGCGCATATGTGGCCGCCAACGACAGGACTCCGTACAGGGCGACCACGGCCAGCCATGTGCGCGGGTCCACTGCCAACGTCCCCACGGCGGCGAACTTCTTCTCCCACTCCTCGGCCGACATCTGCATGACGAAGATTCGCGTGCCGCTGCCTCGACCCAGCGAGAGAGCTGTTCCTACTCCGTTCGCGGCCGGAGCGGACGCGGAGGTCCGGCGCGGCGCCGTGGTGGCGGCGTGAAGGACTTCAGTAAAGCGCCCAATTTCAGCAGCACTGGCGGCGCCCGTCGAGCGCGCCACCGAAGCCGCATAGCTACGTAGCGACCGGTTCCCACAGATCAATGCGGAGCATCCTGCCCCGGTCCGCGCCACCGAACGGACGAATGCGGAGGCCAGCAGCGCGCGGTCCTCGGCGCTAAGCGGCATGACGCCCCGGCGCTCCACTTCGAGGAATCGTGCAAGCTGCTGCTGCCGGGCGGCTGGGTTGTTTTGTTCAAAACACTGCTCTATTCCCAGGCCGTACTCATCGCGCACGTAGACTTGAAAGTTCTTCCGCCACACACTCGGATCGACGGAGTCGGGAGCAGTGGTGGTCAGGCCCGACAAAGCGTCGGTCTGCTTGGCGAACTGTCGCGCGCCGGCGTATCCGGCTTTCTGCATTTCTGAGATCCAGCGAGGATTCCACTGCCGCGCATTCAACTCAGCCAGGAGGAAGGCGCGCATGGACTGCTGGCGCGCATCGCCCGGCTTGCGGAGGTTTTCGATCACCATGTCCGGGGCCTTGCCTTCGTTCACTACTTTCGAGGCCAGGCCGAGCGCGCCGAAAGTCTCGTAGACATCGTGTGTGTCCGCAGCGCCGTACAGATTGGTGGAGCGGCTGAAGATCACAGCCTGATTGCCGCGAAGCTGCGCGCGCAGCCCGCCGGGTGCGGCCTGTCCCCACGCGCCCGCGCCATAGCTCCATCCCATCCCTTCCAGGTAGGCGCGCGAAACCGAATCGGCGTTGTCATTTCCTTCGACCACCAGGCGTCCCACCCGAGTGCCGTAGGATCCGGGGGCGGTAGAGTAGACGCGGCTGGCGGCGATGGCCTGTGCCTGCTCTTTCGGAACGCCCTGCTGCAAGAGATCCTGCTCCACCTGATGGGTATGCTTTGTGATCGCGCTTTCGCCCGCCGAGGCGGCGAGCTTCACGGCGCGGTCGAGCCACACGGCCAGATGGGGCACGGCGTCGCGATAGAGGCTGGATATCGCGAAGACCACATCCACGCGGGGCCGCCTCAGTTCGGTATCCGGCACTAGGCGCAGCTCGTCGATCTGGCCGCGCCCGTTCAAGATCGGCTCCACGCCCAGCAGCCACATGGCCATCGACTCGAAGGAGCCGTGGTGCCGCATGGTCTCGCCGAACCAGAGCACCTGTGAAACCTTCTCAGGGTAAGTCCCCTTCTGTTTGAGATAACCGGCGAGGTACTGATCGGCCATGCGCTTGCCTGTTTCCCAGGCAGCTTTGGTCGGGAAGAAGGCGGCATCGAAGCTGTGCAGGTTGCGGCCAGTGGGCAGCGCGTCCGGCTGGCGTATGGGATCGCCGAGCAGCCCGCTAGGCAGATATTTGCCGTCGAGGGCTGTGAGGAAGGCCTCAAGTTCCATGCGCGGCGACCGGCGCAGATCTTCGATCCACTGCCGGCCTTCCTGCCAGGCGGTGAGAAGCTTGTCGCGCAGACCGCCAGCCGCGTCGCCGGGCATTTCCGGGGCGGCGCCGTCGAAGATCCCGTTGGCCCACGTCTGCCACTGTTGACTGTAGCGCTGCTGGTCGGCGGATTGAAAGCGCGAGCGCAGGAACTCGGCCAGGGCTTCGCGCTGCTGCGGTTCCTCCGGCATGACGCCGATTACGGGAAGGCCGAGCGGAATGGGCGTGCCTTCGGTATCGTGAATCAACTCCTCGAGCCGCTCGCGGATCTCCGGCCAGGCCGCTGCCCGATCGAGCGTGACCCCGGCCTGCCGCGCCAGCTCGACGATCTGCTCTCGATACCCGCGGGAGAGTTCGCTCCCTTCCTGCGTTTCTTCTTCCCGATCGATCAGCCGGTGTAATTCCTCCAGCTTCGCGGTAACGCCGGAAGTGATCATGAGCGGCGTGCGATGGCTGATCAGCACAGCGGCGCCGCGGCGCTTGGCCTGAATGGCTTCGCCGCCGCCGTCCATGATGTAGTAATACAGGTCGGGCAGATCGCCCAACACCACCGCGGGAGGATCCGCTTCGCCCAGTGCGACGCTCTTGCCGGGCAGCCATTCGAGCGTGCCGTGCCGGCCGACGTGCACCACGGCATCGGCGTCGAGCTGATGGCGGAGCCACAGATACCAGGCGACATAGGAGTGCGGCGGCGGAGTGATGGCATCGTGCGCGCTGCCGGCGGCATTTGCTGGCTCCGAGCGGAAGGGCTGCGGGCCGACGAAGACGTTGCCAAACCGTGCCCCCGGAATCACGAAGTACGCCCGGCCGTCCGGGGCGCGCAGCGTCATCATACGCGAAGCCTCCGGCGGTCCCCACGTAGCATTGACAGCCTTGCGGAATTCGGCGGGCAGCGCGTCGAACCACTCCCGGTAACGCGCAACCGGTAGCAGCGTGGCGTGGCCTTGCGTCACGAGCTTCTCGACTTCGCCCGGCGCCCACTCCCCCACGTTACGTCCACACAACTCAAGCGTGGCTAGCAGATCGCGTTCGGTCATGGGGCGCTCGCCGGTAAGATAGCCGTTTCCCCGAAGCGCATTTAGTAACTCGACAAGACTGGCCGGCACATTCAAGTAACTCGCGCCGAAGTTACCTTTGCCGGGCGGATTGTCGTAATAGATCAGGGCCACGCGGCGCGCGGCACGGCTCTTGTCCTGAAGGCGGATCCATTTCCGCACGCGCGCCACCACGGCTTCCAGACGCTCCGGAACGGCGACGGTGCGGCCGGCGCCGGTGACCGGATCCTTTTCCGTCACCCCAACCAGAGTGCCTTCGGTAGCGCCAGCGCGCTCCGGTGCGCTGAATTGAAGCTGAACGCGATCGGCCGGCAGGCCCTGGACGGAGCGGCTCCACTCAGCCAACGTCTCGCGCGTAGTGATGAGATGCATGGCCCGCAGGCCGCGTTTTTCAAGCACATCGGTGTGGCCTGAGAACGGCATCGTCAGGTTGAGAGCCAGCAGCAGGCGCAGCGGGCAGCGGCCGTCTGCATCGAGCAGCGGCGCGAGGGCGGGGAGCCCGCTGCCGAAGATCGGCACAACACCAAGGCCCGCCGCTTCGAGCTTGCGAATGAGCGAGTCGACATACGCGATGTCGCCGAACTTATACGCGTTGCTGTAGAAACTGAGGCCCACTAGCGGCGCATTCCGTGCGCGATACCAGGCCAGGTAGGCGGCCAGAGAATCGAAGGGCTGCGCCGCGTCGGGATGGTAAATGCCCTGGCTGACCGGTTCCGTAGGAGGCGCGACAGTAAGCTTGCGCCGCCCGCCGCCGGCCTTGTAGAGCGTAGCGAGGAGGCCCACGAGATTTTCGACCGAGCCGCCCCGCCAGTACGCGTCGATTGTCTGTGCCGTCTTGCCCGATACCGGAATGCGCCAAATTATTTCCGCGCCCTCTCCGGGGATCGCGAAGACCGCCGCTCCTTTCTTATGCACGCGGCGCACCTCCGCCGCGGTGCGCTGGAAGGCGCCGGAGTTGGCGTAGGCAAACAGAACGGCGCGGGCTTCGCCGATCTGGCTGGCGGTGAGCTCCGGCGAATACGCGGCCACTTCGATCAGGCCAGTTCCAAAGCGGGTCTCGAACTCGCGCACCGCCGGCGCCAGCGCCGGGTTGTTGGGACTCGCGATCACCACGCGCACCGGGTCGGCGCGCAGCGCGAGTCCCAACCCCACCAGCAGAAGGCTACAAAGTAAAACGGAGCGACACATAGGCCGTTCTTCCGGGAACCCGTGTGTAGATGTAGTAGAGGCGGTCGAGCAGGTTCTCAGCGTTCACTTGGAGTTGCACGTGGCGATACACCTGGTAGCCGAATCCGCCCTCCATCAGGAAGTAGGGATCGTAGGATTGCGGCACTCCCCGCGTGGTGTCGTTATTCACGTCCGTTGAGAACATGGCGTTCATATACCGGCCGCTCAAATAGGCTGTCCACTTCGAGCCGGAGGCCGTCAGCGTGCTCGACGTCATGTGCTTCGGCACGTAGGGAATCTGCCGGCCTACGGTATCGGGCAGGCCGGGGTTGGAGGTGATGACCGAATCCTGCAATGTGTAGTTGGAGTACCACTCGAGCCAGGGAAAAATGCGCGCACTCACCGAGGCCTCCACGCCGCGCGTGCGGCTGTTGCCGGCATTTAACAGCGGACGGGTACGCCCGGAGGGATCCGCCGCCAGGTCGCGTGAGCGGTAGATCAGATCGTCTACACGGTTTTCGTAGTAAGTGCCCTCCGCGCTTACGCGCCTGCCGATCGGCTTGCGCACGCCCACTTCCCAACTGGTGAGATACTCCGGCTTCAGATCGGGATTGGGAACCAGTTGAATGGTGAGCACCTGCGACGACCGGTAGAGCTCGAAAATGCTGGGATTGCGAAACGCCTTGCCCACGCTGGCGCGAATCGTAAACGCGCCGGGCGCCTGATAGACCGCCGCCGCCTTGCCGGTCAGCGACCCCGCCGAGCGCGCCTCGAAGGGCGTCATGGGAGTGGCGCCGGCAAAGCGTTCTGTCAGGCCGTCCCACGTGCGCCAGTAGTCGTAGCGTCCGCCGAAGGTGAGGTGGAACCGCTCGCCGATGGAGACCTGGTCCTGGCCGTAGACGCCCGTGGTGAGGGACTTGCCCTGGGTGATGGCGGTGAGCCGCTGGCGCTCGTCCACGAAGGTCCAGTTGGGCAGCAGCCATTCGTTGCTGCGGCTGCCATCGCGGCGGATCTCCGGCGTTGCCGTGCCAGCCGCGCCCACGGCGGTCGGTCACCGTGCCTGTGCCCGCGGTGGCGATCGCGTCGCTGGCGGGAATCACGCTGAAATCCGAAGGGGTGTCCACCAGTCCGGCGGAGAGCTGGAGTGTGGAGGTGGAGCCGAACGATTTCAGGAGACGGGCGTTATAGATGCGCGTGCGCAATCCGCCTTGCCCGCTCAGGAAATTGTTGGGGCTGACGGTGATGCGCTTCGGCCCCCAGGCATCCACCAGGTAAGTGCCCCTGTCGGTGGGTGCGCCCGTAGCGTCGCGCAGGAACGATCTGTACATGTCGCTGCCGTCATCGCGCGTGTGATGGATCCACTGGAAGAAGACCGAAGTGGTCGGCGTAATCGCGTACTCCGCGCGGCTGCGCCAGGTGTGCAGATTCCACCAGTTTGCGCCGCGCAGACCGACCTGCACGGTCTGTCCGCCTGTGGGCGTCATCCACGGAATGGCGCCCGTGGCCGTGGGAAGGCCGGCGGTTGGCGTGCTTCCAGATACCACGACGTCCTGGGTCTCGAAGCCGCCCACTTGCAGCCGGTCGTAAGCGAGTGAAAGCCCCAGCCGCTCGAAGAACCGCTTGCTGGCGCGGGCCTGGTAGGCGACCGTGTCCAGTGAACCGTAGCGAATCAGGAAATCGGCGCTCGTTTTGTCGATTGGCTTTGTCAGTACGTTCACTACGCCGCCCATTGCGCTGCCGCCGTAGAGCGAAGAGAACGGACCGCGGACGACTTCGACGCGATCGACTTCGCTGACCGGAATCACCGCCCAGTTCACACCGCCTTCATAGCCTTCGTTGACCGGTTGGCCGTCGACTAGCACGAGAGTGCGCACCTGCGCGCTGCCGCGTCCGGCGAATCCGCGCATGCCGACGCCGGACATGCCATCGGAGATGCCGTCGCGCCGGAAGACGGTGATGCCCTCGGTCATGTTCAGGCTTTGGTCGAGCATTAGGATATTGCGGCGGTCAATGTCGCTGGACGTGATGACACTGGTGGCCGCCGGGGATTTGGCGATGTCCACCTCATCGCGAGTGGCGGTAACGACAATGGTGGTCTTAACCAGGAACGGATCTTCTTTGTCTGGAGGTTTTGTTTTGTCATCCGCCGGTTGATCCGCACCGAGTAGAGCAAGCACGACGACTAGGGCTAGGGAAATAGTTCTGCTGAACACTTGGACTCTCCTTTCGCGAGTCGGGTGGAATGGTACTGGCGTGAAGGAGAGTCTTTCGTCCCGCCCGGCGGCGGCTGATATTCGGAATGGAAGTCCGTGACCGGCTCAAGTTTCCGCCTCTCCCACGAGGGCCAGATACTAACTCGCGCCATGCGCGAGTGGTCCGGCAGGTCTTCGGACTTATGGGCGTCTTGCTGAACCTACTTGCCGCGGCTTCCCAACTGCATTGCAGTCAGTGCCCGGTGCGGCGTTCGTTCCCAATTACCGCTGCGGGGCAGTTCCGGAATTTCACCGGATTCCCTATTTCGTCCGCCGTCAGGCAGAACGACCGGATCGATTTCTTTGTAGCATGGAGGAACACGGAATACAACCTTGAGATTGGAATCTCCTGTTTGCGTCGCGGCCACGGCGTGTGGCCATGCGGGTGAAATCCTGCAAGGCAGCTTTCGAAGCACCGGTGGAATCCATCGCTTCCTGTGCTCGCTGCCGGCGCCCACGTTGGTGAGCCGGGCCACCTTGATTCCCACGCCGGGACGGCCTTTGTCCATCGATCCGCCGTGGGCGTGGAAGGCGCTGGCGGCCGCGCAACTCCTGTGCACACACGTGGACGCCGGTCCTCCGGAACTTGCGATTCGTCTGGATTCCAACGTTCCCGTCGCCAAAGGGTGCGGCTCATCCACTGCGGACGTGGCGGCGACGCTGCGTGCGTTGCTTGCACATTTCGGAACGGCGTTGCCGGAGTCCGAACTGGCGCGGCTTGCGGTCGAGGCAGAGACCGCATCCGATGGGTCGATACTTCCGTTCCCGGCGATATTCCGCCACTGCGAAGGCGTGATCGAAGAAGCGTTGCCCGGCGCGTTGCCCGCGATGCACGTGATAGTTGTGGATTCGCAGCCGGAGACGACGGTGCCGACGCTGTCCCAGCGGCGCGCACGTTATTCCGATGAGCAGATCGAGTCTTTTCAGATGCTGCTGAGCGACCTTCGAAAGGCGTTCCATGCGGCCGATCCATCTGCGATCGGCGCCGTGGCAACCGCGTCGGCCCGCATCAATCAGGAGTTCCTGCCCAAGCCATATCTCGACGAGGCGATCGCGATGGTAGAGCGGGAAGGCGGCTACGGCGTTGTCGCGGCGCATTCCGGAACGGTTCTCTCGCTATTGTTGCCGGCAACTGTCTCCCATGAGCAGCGAATGCGCCTGATTTCCCGCTTCGCGGATTTCGGGATGCCCTCGATCACCGAATTCTGATATTCTGGCATGGGCGCTCCGAAAGGAGCTTGAGAGGGAAAACGGTGTAATTCCGTTGCGGTCCCGCCGCTGTAACTGGTGACGAACGCCGCGTAAAGCCACTGTCCGATACAGGATGGGAAGGCGCGGCAAGTAGGACGATCCGGAAGCCAGAAGACCTGCCCAACGATGTAGTGTTTGTACGGCCTTCGAGGACTGAGGCCGGCGTTGAAGTCGCCTACATCGACCAGCGGATGAAAAACGGCATCCCCGGGCCTCTTGAGAGGTTCCGGGGATTTTTGTTTTTGGAGACAGAGTGTTGTTGCCGGTCAACCTCAACGTCAGAGATCGTCTCTGCGTGCTGGTCGGTGGCGGGCGGGTGGCTCGCCGCAAGTGCAGGACCCTGGTGGATCACGGGGCTCGGGTGCGAGTAGTCGCGCCCGATCTGACTGTTGACGATGTCTGGAGTTCCCCAACAGTCGAGTGGATTCGGGGCAACTACGAGCCCGGCACGCTTGACGGCGCGTTTCTGGTCATCGCGGCGACCGACGACGCCGAGGTGAATCGCCGCGTCGAGAGAGATGCGCGGAAACTCCCGGCGCTGGTGCTACGTGCAGATTCAGCCGAGCACTCCGACGTCACATTTTCGGCCACGGTACGCCGGGGCAGTCTGTCGGTCTCCTTCGCCACCGACGGCACAGATCCGGCTCTGGCGGCGGCAGTCAAAGAGAGCGCCGAGCGCATCCTTTCTTCCATGCCGGAGGAACTGGCAGAGCGGGGGCGCGTGTGGCTGGTGGGCGCCGGGCCGGGTGATCCCGGATTGCTGACCGTCAAAGCCATCGCCTGCCTGGCCATGGCCGACGTCGTCATCCACGACGGTCTCGTGGACCCGTCGATTCTCGATCTGTATTGTCACCGCGCTGAGCGTATCGACGTCAGCAAGCGTAAAGGCTGCTGCCGTCATCTTCAGCCGGAGATCAATGCCATGATGATCGAGTTCGCCCGCGCCGGACGGAAGGTGGTTCGGTTGAAGGGCGGCGATCCGATGATCTTCGGGCGTGGCGGCGAAGAGATGCGCGCTCTAGCCGCGGCGGGCGTCGTGCACGAGATCGTGCCCGGAGTGAGCACCATCGCGGCGGTGCCGGCATACGCGGGCATACCGGTGACGGATCGGGAATTCGGCGCGTCGTCGCTCAGCGTCTTCAGCCTTCACCGCCGCAACGGGAAGCCGCTCGACGAGGACGAGTGGCAACTCATGGCGCAGTGCCCCGGCACGCTCGTGCTGCTGATGGGCAAGACACTCCTTCCGCAAGTGGTCGAGAAACTGAGCTTGTATGGGCGCGCACGGTCCACGCCCATTGCGCTCATTTCCGACGGAACCACGCCGCGCCAGCGCACCGTGACCGGTACGCTCGAAAGCATCCTGAGCCAGGTGGATGCGAGCACAATCGACGGGCCCGCGTTGATCGTTGTGGGCGAGGTGGTGCGCGCCGCGATGCCCACGGCGCATGCCGCGCCGACGGTCACGCAGGGCGAGCCCGAGACCACGGAGGTGCTGTTAATCCGTCATGGCGAGACCGGGGAGCAGTATCGCGGCCGCTACATCGGACGAACGGATGTGCCGCTCAGCGCGACGGGGATTGAGCACGCTGTGGCGCTTCGCCGTCATGCGGAATTGGCCGGAAGGTGTGTGTGTTTAGCGAGCCCCGCTCTTCGCGCGCGGCAGACGGCCGCGGCGGCCGGTCTTGACGCGGAGATCGACGATGATCTGCGGGAGATCGATTTCGGCCGTTGGGAAGGTCTGAGCTTCGCCGAAATCGCCGCAGCGGATGCGGAGGCCGTGGAACGCTGGGCCCGGCTCGACGGGGATTTCCGATTCCCGGAGGGCGAGTCGCTGGAGGAATTCCGTGAGCGCGTAAACCGCGCGGCGCAACGGATCGAAACGGAGCAGCCCCGCCGCATCTGCGTATTCACGCATGGCGGCGTGATTCGCGCGCTGCTGTGCCGCTGGCTCGGGTTGCCGCCGGAGGCGCACCTGCTGCTGGACGTGAGCCCGGCCTCGTTGACGCGCGTGAGGCTGTTCGGTTCGCGAGGCACCCTATGCGGTTTCAACGATCTTTGCCATACGGCCGAGGTGATCCGGTGAGCGCCATCGTGCTGGCCACCGGCGGCGCGCGCAGCGGCAAGAGCGCCTGGGCGCAGCGGCGCGCCGAAGAGATGGGCGAGCCGCGCGTTTACATCGCCACCTGCGTGCCTGAGGACGACGAGATGCGCGACCGCGTGGCGCGTCATCGCGCCGCGCGTAGCGGACGGGGATGGGCTGCGATCGAAGAGCCGCTCGACTTGGCTGGCGCTCTGCGGCGCGCGGCGGGCGAGTACGCGGTGGCGCTGGTCGATTGCCTTACGGTGTGGATCGCAAACCGCATGTGCCAGGACGAACTCACAGAGGAGGCCGTTGCCGAGGAGTGCGCATGCGTGGCCGATGCCTGCGCGGCATTTTCGCGTGGCGTGGTCTTTGTGACCGGAGAAGTGGGGCTGGGAATCGTGCCGGAGAACGCCGTTGCGCGCCGGTACCGCGATCTCCTGGGCGCCTGCAATCAAACCATCGCCGCACGGGCCGCAGAAGTGACGCTGCTGGTGTGCGGCCAGCCGCTGCGAATTAAGTGAGAGGAAAATGCAGGACACCGTAAATCGAATCACCGGACAAGACGCCGCCGCTCGCGCCAAGGCGCACGCACGGCTCGAGCAGTTGACCATGCCGCACTGGGCATTGGGCCGGCTGATGGATCTCGCCGAAGATCTTGCGGGAATGACGGGCAGCCTGCGTCCGGCCGTCGAGCGGCGTGCGGTGGTGGTCATGGCCGGAGATCACGGCGTGGCGTTAGAGGGCGTGAGCAAGTCGCCACGCGAAGTGACTGTGCAGCAGGTGGTGAACTTCGTGCGCGGCGGCGCAGGCATCAACGCCATGGCGCGCACTACGCGGGCGCGCGTGGTGGTGGTAGACATGGGCATCGCGCCGGCGGTTCCGGCCTGCGTTGCACAATCCGTCATCTCGGAGCGGATCGGCCCCGGCACAGCCAATATCGCAAACGGGCCGGCCATGAGCAGGACGGATGCGATTCGTTCGATCAAGGCGGGCATTCGCGTGGCCTGCGAGTTGGACGCGGAGACGGACGTTTTCGGCGTGGGCGAGATGGGCATCGGTAACACCACGCCGAGCAGCGCCATTGTGGCGGCGCTATGCGGTTCGAGTGCGGAGCCGGTGACGGGCCGCGGCAGCGGCATCGACGAGGCCACGTGGCGCAAGAAAGTCGCGGTGGTCGAGCGGGCGCTGGAAGTGAACCGGCCCGATCCGACGGATGGGCTGGACGTTCTCGCGCGCGTTGGCGGATTTGAGATCGGCGGCATCGCGGGGCTTTTCATTGGCGCCGCCGCGCTGCGGAAGCCGGTGCTGGTGGATGGGTTTATTACGACGGCGGGCGCGCTGATCGCGCAGGCCATCGCGCCGTGTTCGACGGACTTTATGATCGCCGCCCATGCCAGCGCCGAACCGGGGCATCGCATGGCGCTCGCGAAACTCGGCAAGCGCCCACTGCTCGATCTCGGCACGAGGCTGGGCGAAGGCACCGGCGCAGCGCTAGCCATGAACCTGGTGGAAGCCGCCGCGCGCTTGCTGACTGACGTGGCCACATTCGAAGAGGCGCAAGTGAGCCGCGTATGAAACCGCTGTTTGCGGCGCTGGGATTTCTGAGCATTGCGCCCGTGCCGGCTCGCTGGTGCGGCGGCAAAGAGCCGCTGGCGCGCAGCCTTCCGTGGTTTCCCGTGGTGGGGCTGCTGATCGGAATTGCTGCAGCTTCGCTCTCTCACGCGATGGCGTTCTTCCTCCCGCCGCTGCCAGCCGCCGCGCTGCTGGTCATTGCGTTGATGGCGTGCTCGGGCGGGCTCCACGTGGATGGTCTCGCCGACACCGCCGACGGCTTTTTCAGCTCGCGGTCCAGAGAGCGCATTCTCGAAATCATGCGCGATAGCCGCACCGGCGCTATGGGTGCCGCGGCGGTGGCCTCCATTCTCGTGCTGAAGACAGCCGCCGTGGCTGCTGTGCCGCCGGACGGGCTTACCCGCGCAGTCTTCCTGATGCCGCTGGCGGGACGCTGCGCGTTGGTGTGGGTAATGGCCGGGCTGCCTTACGCGCGCAACGGCGGAGGGCTGCCGAGCGTGTTCGCGGCGGCGCGGCGGTGGCACGCACTGTGGGCCGCCGGCCTGCTGTTCACCGCTGGTTGGTTTGCGGCGGGATGGCAAGGTGTAGCTGCTGCCGGATTTTCGGCACTCGTCGTGGGGCTTCTTTCGCTGTGGAGTTGGAGCAAGATCGGCGGCTTCACGGGCGATACGCTGGGCGCAACGTGCGAGATCGTCGAAGTCGTTCCGCCGCTGGTGCTCGCATCACAGCTTTGGCAGGGAGGAATGCGATGAGTTGGCCGCATGGCGGTGATGTGCGCCGTTTGTCGGAAACCGGCGGTGTCGCCCCGGAAGAGTTGCTCGATTTCTCGGCAAACATCAACCCGCTCGGCCCGCCGGATTGGATGCGCCGCGTGGTGAGCGCACACCTCAGCGAAGCGGTGCACTACCCGGACCCGAATTGCACCGAACTGCTCCAGGCCGCTGCGGCGCGCTACGACACGCCCGCCGAGGAGATCGTGGCGGGCAACGGCTCCACGGAACTGCTCTATGCTCTCCCGCGTGTGCTGGACTGCCGGCGCGCCGTGATCGCGGTTCCTTGCTATAGCGATTACCGCAGGGCGGCGGAGCGGGCCGGCCTCGAAGTACTTACGTTCGCCGGCTTCGAGCAACTCAGTGACGCCATCGAGACAGCATCTCTTGTCATCCTCGGGCAGCCCAACAATCCCACCGGCTGCTGCTTCGATCCCGCGCGGCTGCGCGTATTGGCTACAAGCAATCCGCAAGCGTGGTTCGTCATCGACGAGGCGTTCGCCGATTTCGTGGAAGGGCTCGATCGCCTGTCTCATGAGCGTCCACCGAACATCATCGTCCTTCTCTCCGCAACGAAGAACTACGCCATTCCGGGACTGCGGCTGGGATTCGCGATAGCCGACGCGCCGGTGGCGGAGAAGTTGCGCGACGCACTCCCGCCCTGGAGCGTGAACTCGCTGGCGCAGGCCGTGGGTACAGCCGCCCTGCGCGATGAAGACTACCTGAAGCGATCCCGCCAGCAGGTGGCCGAATGGCGCGGCCAATTAACCGCCTGTCTGGAGCAGATGCCCGGCATCCACGTCTTTCCCGGCCAGGCCAACTTCCTTCTGGCGCGTGTCAATCACGACGCGCGCGAGCTGAGTGCGCGGCTTTTGCGGCGCGGCATCGCCATCCGCGTGTGCGACAACTTCGAGGGACTCGACGCGCGCTATTTCCGCGTCGCCGTACGCACCGCCGAGGAGAACGCGCGCCTTGTCGCGGCAATTCGCGAGGAGGTTGGCGGCGCGCCGGCCATCGCCGTGCGACGCCCTACACCGGCGATCATGTTTCAGGGCACCAGCTCGAATGCCGGCAAGAGCGTTCTGGCGGCGGGGCTGTGCCGCGTTCTGTTGCAGGATGGCTTCCGCGTGGCGCCGTTCAAGGCGCAGAACATGTCGCTGAACTCTTTCGTCACCCGCGACGGTCTGGAGATGGGCCGCGCGCAGGTAGTACAGGCGCAGGCGTGCAGGCGCGATCCCGACGTCCGCATGAACCCCATCCTGCTCAAGCCCAACAGCGATACAGGCAGCCAGGTGGTGCTGCGCGGAAAGCCGGTGGGCAACATGGAGGCGCTGGACTATTTCCGCTACAAGGCCGCCGCTTTCGAAACGGTGAAGCAAAGCTATGACGAACTCGCCGCCGAAAACGACGCCGTGGTTCTCGAAGGCGCAGGCAGCCCGGCAGAAGTGAACCTGAAGTCCCACGACATCGTGAACATGACCATGGCGCGTCACGCCGCCGCGCCCGTGCTGCTGGTGGGCGATATCGACCGCGGCGGCGTGTTCGCTTCCTTCGTCGGATGCATGGAAGTCTTCACCGAGCGGGAACGCGCACAGGTGGCCGGCTTCGTGGTGAACAAGTTCCGCGGAAAGCAGAGTCTGCTTGGCGGAGCTATGGACTACGTGTTCGCCCACGCGGGCAAACCCGTGTTGGGCGTGGTGCCATTCCTGCGCGACTTGGGCCTGCCCGAAGAGGATTCGGTGGGCTTCAAGGATGGAGTATTCGACGATCGCGCCCCCGCCGGCGGCCGCGTGGACATCGCCGTCATCGACCTCCCGCACATCTCAAACTTCACAGATTTCGACCCGCTACGCGCCGAGCCCGACGTGCGCCTGCGCATCGTGTGCTCGGCTGATGAATTGGGCGCGCCGGCGGCGATCATACTGCCGGGCAGCAAGAACGTCCCCGGCGATCTGCGCTTTCTCAATGAAACCGGTCTCGCGCGCGCCATCTCCGAGGCGGCGCGTTCCGGCAAGGTTGAGATCGTCGGAATCTGCGGCGGCTTCCAGATGTTGGGCGAGACGCTGGAGGATCCGCACCGCCTGGAGTCCGACGGCACCTCGTCACCATGCCTCGGATTGCTTACGGTGACGACCACCCTGGCGCTCGAGAAAACGCTGCGGCGCACAACTGCCCGGCACGTCGACTCCGGGCTCGAGGTGGCCGGCTACGAGATCCATCACGGACAAACGGCTTCCACGCGTGCCCACCCCGTGCTGGAGGATTCGACGGGAGCGCGCACCGAAGATGGGCTCGTCTGGGGTTGCTACCTGCACGGGCTGTTCGACGCCGATCTCTTCCGCCGCTGGTTCATCGACCGGCTGCGCACACGGTGCGGCCTCGCGGCCGCCGGTCGCATCCTGGCGCGCTACGATATCGAGCCGGGTCTCGATCGCTTGGCCGAAGTCCTGCGCGCAAGCCTGTCCATCGAGCGGATCTACCGCATGATGAGGTTGCGATGACGACCGCAACTCAAGTGATCGTGGCGTTCGCGGCGGACCTGGCGTTCGGCGATCCGCGCTGGTTTCCGCATCCGGTGAAGTTCATCGGACGCCTGGCGCTGTCGCTTGAAGCGCCCACGCGGCGGGTGTTGCGCAATCCGTGGCTGGCGGGCGTTGTCACCGCAGTCGTGACCGTCGGCGGCGCCGCACTCGCCGCTTGGGGGACGATAGCGGGCGCGCGCTGGATTCATCCATGGCTGGGAGATGCAATCTCGGTTCTGCTGCTGTATACATGTTTCGCCGCGCACGATCTGGGCGCCCATGCACTGGACGTTTTCCGCGCGCTGCGCTCGAGCGATGTGGAACTGGCGCGAGGCCGCGTGGCGCGCATGGTCGGGCGCGACACCGCCACCTTGGACGAACCGGGGATCGTGCGCGCCACCGTGGAGAGCGTCGCGGAAAACACGGTGGACGGCGTCACCGCCCCTCTGTTCTTCGCCGTGATTGGCGGTCCCGTGCTGGCCATTGCTTATAAGGCGGTCAGCACCCTCGACTCCACATTTGGCTACAAGAACGAGCGCTATCTCAAGTTCGGATGGGCTTCCGCGCGCCTGGACGACGTGGCCGCCTGGCTCCCCGCGCGGCTCACGTTCCCGCTGGTGGCGCTGTCGGCGGCGCTCATCGGAGGCCGTCCCTCCGGCGCGTGGAAATTCGGACGCCGCGATTGCCGGAAACACGCCAGCCCGAACGCCGGTCTGCCGGAAGCGGCCTTCGCGGGCGCCCTGGGTGTGCAGTTGGGCGGGCCGCTGCTCCGTCACGGCCGGCCGATCGAGATGCCGCGCCTGGGTGAGCCGTGCGAGGCCCTCGACCGCCGCCACATCCCGCGCTCGGTGGCGCTAATGTTCGTCGTGAGTCTGCTGGCGGCGGCGGGTTTCCTGGGAGTCCGGCTGTGCGCGCAGGGAATAGGAGGACGATGAAATACCCAGATCGGCTGCTGATCTTTACCGGCGACGGCAAGGGCAAAACCACCGCCGCTCTTGGCATGGCGCTGCGCGCCGCGGGGCACGGCAGCGGCGTGCTGATTGTCCAGTTCGTGAAGTCCGACAGTTCCACTGGCGAGATCGCCGCAATCGGCCGCTTGCCGGGAGTCGAAATCTCGCAGCAGGGACGCGGCTTTATTCCGCGCGCCGCGGGAGCGGCCAGGAGCGCGCACCGCGAGGCCGCCGAGCGGGCGCTTGACCTGGCACGCGAAGGTCTGGCCTCGGGCCGCTATGGTCTCGTGATTCTCGACGAGATCTGCGTCGCCCTTTCCGCCCGGCTTCTCGAGGTCTCTGCCGTCGTCGAGGTTTTGTCGAAGGCCCAGCCCGGCGCTTGCGTCGTGCTCACCGGCCGCGGCGCACCGCCGGAGTTACTCGAAATGGCGGACACCGTCACCGAGATGCGCTGCGTCAAACACGGCTATCGGCAGGGCATTCCGGCCCAGCCGGGAGTGGAGTACTGAGCCATGCGATGCCCCAGGCTCGTGATCGGCGCTACCGGTAGTGGTCTGGGCAAGACTTCGGTGACCCTTGCGCTCATCGCCGCGTTCCGCCGCCGCGGCCTGTGCGTGCAGACGTTCAAGGCCGGTCCCGATTTTCTCGATCCCACTTGGCTCGCGCGCGCATCGGGCCGGCCCTGCTACAACCTCGATGGCTGGATGTGCGGGCGGCCGTATGCGGAGAATCTCCTTCGTCGCGCGACTTGCGGAGCGGACATCGCCGTAATCGAGGGCGTGATGGGACTGTTCGACGGCGCTGAACCCGCGGCGCTCGCGGGCAGCACGGCCGAGCTTGCGCGCTGGCTCGACGCGCCCGTGCTGCTAGTGGTGAATGCCCACGGCATGGCGCGCAGCGTTGCAGCCACCATTTCGGGTTTCGCGCGGTTTGAGCCGGGCGTGACAGTCGCAGGCGTCATCGCCAACTCGTGCGGCTCGGAGCGTCATGCCGCATGGATCGCGGAGTCACTGCGCGCCGCGGATCTGCCGCCGCTGATGGGGACATTGCCGCGCGGCACGCTTCCGTCGCTGCCCAGCCGCCACCTCGGTCTGGTTGCGGCCCCGGCCGCCCCGAACTTCGACGAATTCGCGGACGCCGCGGAGCGTCACCTGGCGCCGGATGCGATTCTCGCTATGGCGCAAAGCGCGCCCCCTATCGCGGAGCCGGAGTCGTCCCCAGCCGCCAGCGAAACGACAGTACGGCTGGGAGTGGCCGAGGATGCGGCGTTTTATTTCTACTATCCGGACAACCTGGAAGCGCTCGAAGCGGCCGGCGCAGAGCTTGTGCGCTTCTCTCCCTTGTCCGATCCCTGCTTGCCAGCCGGCCTTGACGGTCTCTACATCGGCGGCGGATATCCGGAAGAACACGCGGCGGCGCTCTCGGCCAATGCGGGAATGCTCGCATCCGTGCGCGAATTCGCGGCCTCGGGCCGGCCTGTTTATGCCGAGTGCGGAGGCTTGATGTTTCTCTCGCAAGGCATCGAAACGCTCGACGGAGTCCGCCACGGGATGGTAGGCGTTCTGCCGGTCCGGACACGCATGCTCCCGCGGCGCAAGGCGCTTGGCTACGTGGAGACGTCGCCTGAACAAGACTCGCTGTTCGCAGGGCAAGGCGCCTGTATGCGCGGCCATGAATACCACTACTCGGAGATCATCAACAGTGGCGACTGGCGGCCGGCTTACAGGCTGCGTCGCCGGCGTGACGCATCCGCGGTCGCTGAAGGCTTCCAGCGTGGCCGCATCCTGGCCAGCTACGTTCATCTCCATTTCGCGTCGTATCCGGACGCGGCCCGAAGATTTGTTCGCCACTGCGAGGAATCCCGTCTATGAACGAAGCGCTGATTCACTCCTTGCTGGCCGAACCGCTCGATGGCGCCGCCATCGAAGCGCGGTCGCTCGAAGCCATCGACCGCGAGGCGCCGCCACACGCCTACCCGCCTCGTGAATGGGCAGTGGTGCGTCGCATGATCCACACCACAGCGGATTTCTCGTTCGCGGAGTGCACGCGTTTTTCCCGTGTAGCGATCGATGCCGCCGTCGAGGCGCTGGCGCACGGCAGCCTGATCTATGCCGATAGCGCCATGATCCGCGCGGGCCTCTCGCTCGCGCGCCTGCGCGCCGTCTGTCCCTACTACACCGCCGAGCGAATTATGTGTCACGTAGCCGATGAAGACGTGTGGCGACAGGCGAAGGCCGCCGGCCTGCCGCGATCGCTCTTTGCCGTGCGAAAGGAGCGCCGGCGGCTCACTGGCGCGATTGCCGCTTTCGGCAACGCCCCCGTGGCCTTGTTGGAATTGAACCGGCTGATCGTCGAAGAAGGCGTGCGGCCCGCGCTAGTGATCGCCATGCCGGTGGGTTTTGTGCATGTGGTCGAAAGCAAGGAGGAACTCATGAAGCTCGATGTGCCCTGGATCTGCGTCGAAGGGCGGCGCGGAGGCAGCACGCTGGCGGTGGCCGCGCTTCACGCGTTGTGCGGGTTGTGCCATGAATAATCCGGTCACCGTGCTGGTGGGTTTCGGCGCCTCGTCGCCGGAAGCGCGTGCAGTCTATTCGCATATCGAAGAAGCCGTGCGGCGGCACAGGCCGGACCATGAAGTTCGCTGGGCATACACCTCTGGGCGCATCGCCGCGAAACTGCGCGAACTGGGTGTGACACTACCCACCGTGGAGGAGACCATCGCCGGTCTGGCGCACAGGAGCGCCGTTTTTCAGCCGCTGCTGACCGTGCCCGGACAGGAGTACGCGAAACTCTCTCAACTCGCCGGCAACGGCTTCCGAATCGGCCGCCCTCTGCTCGACGATGCGCACAGCATAGACGAGGTGATCGCCGCCATCGAATCGGCTTTTCTCAAAGGCAGCGTCAACGTCCTGGTGTGTCACGGCAACCGCCGCCACGCGGAGTACAACAGCCGGTTGCTCGCGTTGGCGTGCGCGGTGGAGAGGCGGCACGCGAACGTGGTCGTCGCCAGTGTCGAGGGAAGCCCCGGGCTGGCCCCACTGGAGCGGGCGCGCGAAATGGCGCGGGCCGCCGGCTCGGTGCATTTCGTGCCCTTCATGCTGGCGGCCGGCGAGCACATCGTCAACGACGTGATGGGCGGGCACGCCGAATCCTGGAAGAACCGCATCGGCGCCGCGCATGTGAGCTGCGCGCCGTCGCTGGGGTGGAATCCGCAAGTCCTCGCCATCTACCTGCGCCGTCTGGATGCGGCGCTCGACGAATTGAAAGGACAAGCCGATGGGCGTCTATGAACGGGCCGAGCGAGGCCATTTCTACGCGGTGGGCGTGGGACCGGGCAGTCCCGACCTGCTCACGCTGCGCGCGCACAACATCGTGGGCAGCGTAGACCTGGTGGTCGCGCCCCGTTCGGAACGGTCCAGCGAGAGTCTCGCTCTCCAGGCCGTTCAAGGCCTGCTGCCCGGCAAGGAGGTCATCGAGCACGTTTACCCGATGATGCGGGACGAAGATCGGACCGATGCCTGTTGGCGCACCATGGCCGTCACGGTAGCGGAGCGCTGCCGCGCCGGGCAGTCGGTGGCGCATTTGACCATCGGCGATCCACTGATCTACAGCACCGCGTGCTACGTGCTGTCGCACATGGCCGGGCTTCTGCCGCCGGAACGCATCCACATCGTGCCGGGCATCAGCGCTTTTCAGGCCGCCGCGGCGATTGCCGGCACGACGCTCACTCTCCAGGACGACAGGCTCACGTTGCTGCCTGCAACCAGCCTCGAAGAAGTGGAGCGTGCACTCGGCGACAGCGAGACAGTGGTGATTTACAAAATCGGGCCGCGCGCCCGCGCCGTGGTCGAACTGCTGAAACGCCACAACCTGGCCAGCCGGGCGTGCATGGTGTGCTATGCCGAACAGGGCGACAAAGAACGCGTAATCGTCGGACTGGACGATGTGCCGGAAGGACGCTTCGGCTACATGTCCACCGTGATCGTGCAGGTCGGCCGGCGCCGCTGGAATTCGGAGAAGACATGAGCCGCCTGAACTGCGGCTATTCCACCGGAAGCTGCGCGGCAGGCGGCGCCAAGGCGGCGGCTATGGTGCTGAGTGGGCAAGAGCCCGGAACATTGGTGGAGATCCCGCTGCCCGACGGCGCGCGCCTTTCCCTTCCGCTCACCTTCGCGCGGTCGCTGGGCGACGCCGCTCGCGCTGGCATCCGCAAGGATGGCGGAGACGATCCCGACGTTACGCACGGTGTCATGGTGATCTCGACCGTTCGGTTCCTGGCGGAAACAGAGATTCGTTTCGAGGCCGGCGACGGTGTCGGCACCGTCACGCTGCCTGGCCTGTCGGTTCCGCCTGGAGAGCCAGCCATCAATCCCGGACCGCGCCGTATGATCGAAGCGGCCATCCGCGAGGTAACCGCACACGGTGCGCGCGTGACCGTTTCCATTCCCGGCGGACAGGCGCTCGCCGCCAAGACGTTCAACCCGAAGTTGGGTATTGAAGGCGGACTGTCGATTCTCGGCACCAGCGGCCTCGTGCGCCCTTTCAGCCACGAGGCGATGCGCGAAGCGCTGTGCTGCGGGCTGGATGTCGCCGTCGCCGCAGGCTTTCGAGAACCCGTGCTGGTGCCGGGCCGCATCGGCGAGCAGGCGGCGCGCCGTCATCTGCGCGTGGCGGCGCAGCAAGTTGTGGACGCCGGCAATGAGTGGGGCGCGATGCTCGACCGCGCACGCGGGCACGGAGTTCGGCGCCTGTTGGCTGTGGGGCACCCGGGAAAGTTGGCCAAGCTCGCGTTCGGGGAGTGGGACACGCACTCCTCGCGGTCGCAGGCCGCGGTGGGTCGGGTGGCGAAGATGGCCGGCGTCGAATCTCCCACTGTGGAAGGCGTGTTTCAGGCGCTCGGAGCGGACGAACGGCGCGCGCTCGCGTGTGCGCTTTCGGCGCAAGTCCGCGCCGCTGTAACTGAGCGCTTGGGCGAAGGCTCGGATGCCGCCGTCGTACTGGTGGATATGGCGGGCGAGTGGCTGGGTGATGCGGGAGATCTGTCGCCATGGACATAACGATTGTCGGTTGTGGGCCGGGCGCCCGCGAATGTGTGACGCTCGAAGCCCTCGAAGCCGTGCAGCAGGCCGAAGTGCTGATCGGCGCACAGAGATTACTGGACCTGTTTCCGGAGGCATCCAGCGAGCGCGTCTCCGCACGAGGCAGCATTCGGGAAATCGCGGCCCACCGCGACCGGCGCGTCGCGGTGCTGGTAAGCGGAGACCCCGGAATTTCGAGCCTAGCGCGGCTCGTCATCGAGCGTTTCGGGCGCGATGCGTGCCGGGTCATTCCGGGCGTGAGCTCCGTGCAGGTTGCTTTCGCGCGCCTCGGCCTGGATTGGACTGGCGCGAGGATTCTGAGTGCACACGGCGAGCTGCCGCGAACCGATTTCGCGGCACTCGCATCCGAAGACAAGATTGCGGTTCTGACCGGCTCGCCGGAGGCCGTAACCTGGGTGGCGGCGCTCGCGGAATCCCTCGGTTCGAACTGGAAGGTCTACCTGGCGGAAAATCTCACGCTGTCCGGTGAAGTGGTCCGCGAAACTTCGCCCGCCGAGCTGCGCCAGATTCCTTGCGCTAGTCTGTCCATCCTAATCCTGTTGCGGGGCGATCAATGAAAGTCTATTTCGTCGGCGCCGGACCGGGTGACCCCGACTTACTCACGCAGAAGGCCGCGCGTCTGATTCGCGGCGCGCAGGTGTGCATCTACGCCGGCTCGCTGGTGAGTCCGGCCGTACTCGCTCTGCTGCCGGAAAGCGCCGAGCGGCACGACTCGGCAAGTATGACGCTTGAAGACATCGTCGCGGTCTGTCGCGCGTCGAACCGCGATGTCGTGCGCTTGCATTCGGGTGAGCCGTCGCTTTACGGTGCCATCGGCGAGCAGATGGCCGCGCTCGATCGTTACGGCATCGACTACGAAGTCGTGCCCGGCATCAGCGCGTTTCAGGCGGTGGCATCCGCGCTGATGGCGGAACTCACTGTGCCTGGGGTATCTCAAACCGTCATTCTGACGCGCGCTGCAGGACGCACGCCGGTTCCCCCCGAGCAGGACTTGGCCAAATTGGCCGCGGCCCGCGCTACGCTGTGTCTCTATCTCTCGACCGACCGGGTCGAAGAGATCTGTACCGTGCTCGCGCCTCACTATGGAGCCGGTTGCCCGGCGGCGCTGGTGTATCACGCGTCCTGGCCTGACCAGCGCGTCATCCGGGCCACGCTCGCCACCCTTGCGGAGCGAGCCGAAGCCGAGGGGATCCGCAAAACCGCGCTCATCCTGGTGGGCGCCGTTCTCGGATGCGCCGGAACGCAATCACGGTTGTACGACGTGTCGTTTTCGCATGGTTTCCGGAAGGCGGTGGAGCGATGAGCCGCATGGCCTTCATCACTCTCTCGTGCGAAGGGGCAGCGCTCTATCCGGCTGTTGAAGCGGGTTTGGGCGGCGTGCGCTTCTTCGTTCACCAGTCGGCCGGCCCGGTGTCCGGCGCGACTCCGTTCGACAAGATCCAAGACTTGACGGCCGAGTTGTTTCCGCTCGCGGAGAGCCTGATCTTCGCCGCGCCGTGCGGCGTAGTGGTGCGTGCAGTCGCCGGCTGTCTGCGCCACAAGACGCAAGACCCCGCTGTGGTGGTGCTTGATGTCCGCGGGCGCTGGTGCATCAGCCTGTTGAGCGGGCACGAGGGAGGAGCGAACGATCTCGCGGTGCGCGTCGCGAACCTGGTTGGAGCCGAGCCCGTGATCACCACAACAACGGAAGCTCAGAAGGACGTCATCGTGGGCGTGGGATGCCGCAAGGGAATGCCTGCCGAGCGCATCTCGGCCGCGGTCCGCGAGGCGCTCGCTCACGTCGGCGTGGACCTCGGCTCGGTGCGCCTGCTCGCATCGGCGGACGTCAAGGCGCATGAACCAGGTCTGCATGAAGCGGCGCGCGAACTCGGGCTTCCGCTGCGGTTCGTGTCCAGCGAAGAGATTCGCCTATCGTCGCGCGGATTTGCTCATTCGGCGTTTGTCGAAGGAAAAGTCGGAGTGCCTGCCGTGGCCGAGCCCGCAGCATTGCTGGCTGGAAGGAGGACGCGTCTATTACTACCCAAGACCATCATTCACGGAGTGACCGTGGCACTGGCGCGGGAATGCTCTACGTGGTCGGAATCGGCCCCGGGAGCCCGCTCGACCGCACCCGCCGCGCCGAACAAGCCATCCTGCGCGCCGAAGTAGTGGTCGGCTATCACGCCTATGTGGAGCTGATTGAGGACCTGACCGCCGGCAAGGAGGTCATCGCCACCGGCATGACCCAGGAAGTGGAGCGCTCGAAGGCCGCATTGTGCCGCGCGGCCGAAGGCGCGACGGTGGCTGTTGTCTCCTCGGGCGATGCGGGAGTCTATGGCATGGCCGGGCTCATACTTGAACAGGCCGATGAGCTTGGCATCGACGTCCCCATCGAGATCGTTCCGGGCGTCTCTGCGTGCTTCGCCGCGGCTGCGCAGTTGGGCGCGCCGCTCATGCTCGACTTCGCGTGCATTAGCCTGAGCGATCTGCTGGTGCCATGGCAACAGATCCGTGAGCGATTGGAAGCCGTCGCTTGTGCCGACTTGGCCGTGGCGCTCTACAACCCGAGAAGCCGACGCCGCGTTCGTCAATTGGAGGAGGCGGCGGAGGTCTTTCTGTGCCACCGCGCCGCTTCAACGCCCGTTGGCATCGCTACCGCATTGGGCTTGGAGGATGAGCGAATCGTGTTGACCGATCTCGGCCATTTCCTCTCAGAGGAGATCGGGATGCGCAGCGTGGTGCTGATCGGCAACTCTTCCACGCGCATCGTGCGCGGTCGAATGGTCACTCCACGCGGGTATGAAATATGATTCTGCTGCTCGGTGGAACCAGCGAGACGGCGCCCTTGGCGGCGGCGCTGGCTGCTGCCGGGTACGCGGTGGTCGTTTCGACAGCCACCGAAGCGGCCCTGCTCTTACCGGAGCACCCGCTGGTATCGCGTCGATGTGGGCGGCTCGACGCGGCCGGAATGGCGGCTCTCATTCGCGATGCCGGCGCAGCGGCGCTCGTGGATGCAACCCATCCCTACGCCACCGAAGCACAGGCCAATGCGCGTGCGGCCGCGCGTGCCGCTGGCGTCCCTTATCTGCGCTGGCAGCGGCCCGAGACGAACTTGGCGGAAGCTGATGGAGTCATCATCGCGGATGGTCACGCCGAAGCGGCGCGCCTTGCCTTCTCGTTTTGCCGCCCCGTGCTGCTGACGGTAGGATCGCGCCACCTCACCCCCTATGTGCAAGAATCGCAGCGCACCCGGCTCGACGTGTTCGCCCGCGTTTTACCATTACCGGAATCCCTAACCGCCTGCCGCTTGGCTGGCTTGCCCGAGACCGCCATCATTGCAGCGCGTGGGCCGTTCTCCGTAGAGGAGAACCGCGCCACGATTCGAAAGATCGCCGCCGGCGCGATTGTGACAAAAGACAGCGGAATTGAGGGCGGCGTCCCGGCCAAGACCGAAGCGGCGCGGTTCGAGCAATGCCGCGTTGTGGTTATCCGTCGGCCAGTGGAAACGACAACAAACACGTTCAGGTCAGTTAAAGAGCTACTTCGTACCCTAGCGGCACGGGAAAGGAAAACGAAGGATCTGGCGAAGTAGGAACACTACATTTCCACTACATTAAGCGGCGACCGAAAAACCACCCGAAAACTCCAAGGTGTTTGATGCACCCGAACCAAACACCCGCGCAGTTATCTCATTGATATCAAAGGAGTGCCTAGATTCCCAAGCTGGACGTCGCGGGTTCGAGTCCCGTCTCCCGCTCCATCAAATCAACAACTTGGTCTTTGGTCATTCTGCATTTGGCACGTGTCTTGGAGTCTGCTGCTGATAAGTCGCGGCGAACCGAAAGAGGAACCGCGAGCGAACGTCGATTTCCTGGTGCGCTATAAGCCGGCGGGACCGTTCATCGTGCAGCCCAGCGACCTTCCCAGGCCGCGCGCCTCTATCAGTTCTTTGCGGCCAGAAGCCCAGCATCTCGCCGCCGGGTAAGGAACTGGTCAAGACCGGCGTCAGCGAGGTGATCGATCAGGGGAGCGATCTCGCTCGCGAGCACGCCGGGTTTGCTGCAAAGCAACGTCTGGCTTGGTTCGAAACGAGCGGATCAGGCCGCCGTCGCGGCCGCAGCGCCCTTGAACACGAGAACGTCGCTGTATTCGGCCTTGGCAATTCCGTCTTTTTGTCCTTCCTTTTGACGGGACCTCAGCCCGTTCGAGCTGCTGGGCGATCTCCGAATACGTCCACTTGGCCCTCTTTTGGAGATTGACTTCTTGATGTCTGCGTAACGTGCGAAGATTTCCTGATTCATAGTCTCTCCTACCGTGCGGCGGCCAGGCGGGACATCGCTACCTGTTCCATGTCGAAGAACCTGGCGCTCTGTAGCGCAACGTAACGCTCCGGGTGACAAGTCAAAATCACGATTTGCAGCTTTTCAGCCGATTCCTCCAGCACGCGCATGACCCTCGCCATTCGCGCCGTGTCGGTCGCGGTCAGCACGTCGTCGAGCAGGACGAGTTGGCGTTCTTCCCGCGCGAGAACTTCGGCCAGAGCGAGCCGCGTTGCGAAAAACACCTGTTCCCGTTCGCCTCCGGAAGCGTCGTCCAGCATCACGGGCACTGGCTCCTCCGGCCCGCCGGCCAGAAGGTCCTCGGGGAGTAATGTCTCGCCCAGGCGGATCCGGCCGAAACGGCCCCCGGCGATTCTGTGCAACAAACTGGATGCAACGGACTCGACTGGAGCGGCGACCGCCGCGACTGCCGTGGTACGGCAATCCGTTACCGTTTGCCACAGGAGCTTGACGGCCTCCATGCGAGCCTGTTCGCGAGCGAGACGAGGCGTGATGGCGGCGACCTCCTCCTCCGCGGCGGTAACCGCCTGATACGGGCCCTGCGCAGCATCCTTCGAAAGTGCGCCCTCCGCCAGCTTTTCTCGCTCCAACGCCTCGCGCTCCATCTCACCCATGCGCGCGAGTTGTGTTTCCAGGCTTCGCACTTCATCGGCCGGATCACAGGCGAACTTTTCCAACTGTTTGTCGATCCCGGCCAGAGATGCGCGCGCCGCGTCGGACTTAAGGGCGGCGGCGACCCGTTCCTGGTCGCGTTCCGCATCGGTCTTGCCGTCGCTCCGCAACTCCTGGAGTCGTCGCTCCGCGTCAGTGAGCGCCTTGCGAGCGGCATCGAGGCGCAGCGCTTCGGCCTGGGCGTCCCTCTGCGCGCTGGACGCCAATGCCTCGGCGGCGGTCCAATCGCGTTCGGCGGCGGCAACCTGAGCCCGGACCTCGCGATCTAATTCCGCCGCGGACCGTTCGAGTGCGACGGCGTCCGGAGGTTCCGTCTTCCACGCCGGCCGCTGCGCTTCGATGCCGGCAATCACGATTTCCCACTTGGCATGTTCAGCAGTGAGCGCGTCGGCCGTTTTCCCGGCAAGCGTTGCTTTGAGGCCGGCCTCATGGCGGCCGATTTCGCCCTCCAGGTTCGCGGCGCGTTCCGAAAGGGCCTCAAGCGTTTCGAGATCCGCCGTGCCGAACGGTTCCGTCAGGCGGGCCAGCTTCGCCGCTGCTTTATTGCGTTCGGCGCGCAGCTCTTCCACGTTCTCCGCAGAGCCGCGAGCCCGCACTCGTCCCAATCCTTCGATTTCGAGCACGACGGCCGGCCAGCCATGAAAAGTCTCGGCGACTCCCGCGCGCAGGGCAAACGCTCCGGGCTTCTCGCCTTCGAGCACCGTCACCGAGGCCTCGCGCACCGGCTCGATTTCGATCCGCATCAGCGCGGCTTCGAGCTTAAGCTGCGCGTCGTCCCGCGACTTGAACGTCTTGCGGATAGCCTTCAGTGCCGTTGGGTCCGGCGCGATCAGGGCATCGCGTTCGCGCCGTAGCGCGGCAATAGGCTCGGCTGCCGCGCGGACCTGTTCCAGCTTTCGAGAGAGCTCTCCTATCGTGCGGCGGCCATTGTCGTACTGGGCCGCGAGGTTCGCCTCCTCTCTTGCCGTGACGACGGCGGCCTGCCTGCCGCGTGCATTTTCCAACGCCGTCAGCCGGTGCTGGGCTTCGGCGCGCGCCTCTTCTTCGGCACGGCGCAAAGGTGGAACGGAAGCATCCAGCCGTTCCGCTTCGCGCCGGGCTCCCTCCGCCAGCGCCGCCGCTTTGCGGATCGCTTCGATCCGCTCGAAGATCCGCTGATACTCGGCCTCGGCGCTCTGCAACTGTCCCGCGCGCCGTCCCCGCTCCAGCGCTAGAGCGTGATAATCGCTCGCTTGCTTGCGAGCGGCTTCGCGCGCCGCGGACGCTGCCGCGATGTTCCGCGATGCCTGCGCCCTCTCGGCGCGGATTCCCTCCAGCGCCAAAGCCCGTTCTTCGAACTCAGTCAGGCGTTGACGCGCCTCCGCCAGCCGTTCCTTGGCCTTCTCAAGATCGGCTGCAAGCTGGATCGCCGGCGGAGCGTTCTTCCCTTTGTGCGGTACGCCGCCCTTGCTGAAGTACTCCCTGTATATCTCGTCGATGCGCTGCTCCAATCGCCCGCCGCGTGGTCCGGCGAAGTGCGCGCCCAGCATGGTTCGGATACTTGCAACCACGTCGCTGGTCACGTTCACCAGTTCGAGATCGCCTTGCAGCGTCCACAAAACTTGCGCCAGGCCCCAGTTCTCCACATCCGCAAGGCCCTTGCCGCGGCCCGTGGCGCGTAGCATTTGCCGAACCTGCTCATCCGCCGTTTTGTTCTCGGCGAGGGCCATGAACGCGCCCCCGTCCCGGCGCTCCAGCAGCGAGGACGGCTTGTCGAGGAACTGCTTCGAGATCCGGTACTCGTTTCCACCATCCCGGAACTCGACGGTCACCGACGGAGCAAGCGTTCGGCCCCAGGGCCGCAGCGTTTGCGCTTCCTCGCCGCCTACGCTGTAGTTGTCGAGCAGTCCGCGCACCATCGCCTGGAACAGCGTTGATTTCCCTGCCCCGTTCGGCCCGTGCACCACGTTGATCCCCTCGCCTAATGGACCGAGGCGGGTTTTGTTGACGAAGCATCGCCAACCTTTGACTTCTATGGAATGTACGATCACGCGGACACCTCCTGGGCGAGCGAGTAGAGTTCGATTAGCGCGTTGGCCGCAGTTTCGCCGTCCGTCTCCCTGAGCCGGAGCGCCGCTTCCCTCAGAATCCCGTCCGGCAGCGCATCCACCCACGCCGCGTCCTCCGGGGCCGGCCGCAGCCCCGAATCGTCCATGCGCCCAAACAAGAAGCGGTTGGAGTCCATGATGTCCCGAAGCTGCCTGAACTTCGGAAGATCCGCCGCAAAGATCAGGCCAGTGAGACGAATGCGAACCAAAGCCGAATCGGGCTTCTCGATCCCGTCGATTTCCGAGAAGACTTCCTCGACCTGTCCGGCGGTCCGCAGATCGCACACCACGTCGCGCCAGGCCAGCCCTCCAGTGCGCACAGGCTGAATCAGCGGCGCCCCGCTAGGGGAAGCGATTTCCACGATGAGCGCATTGCCGCTTTCACGCTCTCCAAACTTCGTGGTTTCGTGCGTTCCGGAGTAGGCCATCCGAACGGTGGCTTGCGCATCGGAATAGGGCGCGTAGGAATGCCAGTGTCCCAGGGCCAGATAATCCAAACCCGCGCGTCCCGGGGCGTTCCGGGCGATGGGATAATCGAGATCGTCGCTCACGCCTTCGACGGAGCCGTGCGCCATGCCTATACGGATCGTGTTTCCACCGTCCGGAGTGATCCAGAGGGTCGGATCCCGCCGGCTATGGGCTTCCACAAGCGGGCACGGGAACAGCTTCGCGGAGCCGAGGTCGACGGCCTCGGCAGTGCGGAGAACATGCAGATTCGCGGCCTGCCAGACGGGATGTTCCCAGACCGAACCCGGCGTCAGCGGATCATGATTGCCGGGAATCAGGAAAACCGGACGGCCGGCGGCGGCCAGAATGTCACCAACCTGCTGCACGGAGGGCCGGTCCACGCCGTTATGTTCGAAGGTGTCGCCGGCAAGCAGCAGAAACTCGGCACCGGCTTCGCGGGCGGCTGCCACAACGCGCTCGGCGGCCCGAAGCCTTTCCCGGCGAACGCGATCCCCGGCCTCGCCCACATGAGCGGCGCCCATGCCGATCTGCCAGTCTGACGTATGCAGGAACTTCAACTTTGTCCT
This sequence comes from Acidobacteriota bacterium, assembly GCA_023436715.1. Lineage (GTDB taxonomy): Bacteria > Acidobacteriota > Terriglobia > Bryobacterales > Bryobacteraceae > Fen-330. The sequence continues at coordinate 28,648 of JAEZIJ010000129.1, read as the reverse complement.
CCTTTATCCTCAGCCGGCTGCCATTCACGCCAGCCGTCCAACAGGGGAAAGTACAGGCCCAACTTCACAGCGCCAGTCGGCGCCAGGAATCTGGCGTACCGCTCCAGCTGATCGCGGTAGCGCCGCTGCTCCTCATCCAGGAAGAAATCCAGGCGCCCGCCCTGGTGATCGCTGGTCTTGTAGTCGACGATCCAGCGAGCGCCGTCTTCATCCACGAAAGTTCGATCGACCGAAATATGGACGATCTCGCCCTCCAGCAGTCCGGCCATCGCGTACTCACAGCGCGCGCCCGGCCGGCTTGCGAGAATCCAGCGACCGCGGTGGCTCGCCAGCGTACGGAGCAATGCCTGCTCGACGCGCGCCACAGCGCGATCGAGTTCCTGGGGTGGCGTTCCAAGATTCGCCAGAGCCGTGCGGTGCGCATCGCGGCTGGCGCGGACGCGCGCCTCATCCCAGGCTTCCAGTCCTTCCCGACCGATCTCTTCGAGCGTTCCATGTACGACCGTACCCACATGCCGCAGCGTGTCTCCAACCCAGAGGTAGCTCCGCTGCTCATCGCGGATACGCGGGGCCGGTCGTAGAGGCAATGGTCCGGGAATCTCGGGCGGAGTCCAATCCACAGGCATCCGGCTCAGTTGCACGCCAGCCGGGCGCACGCCGGGCGCCTGCTCGGGCGAGGCGGCACAGCGTTTGGCGAATCGTTGCTTTTCGTCTTCGCGCAGGCCGGGCCAGAGGCGCTCAAGCAGCGAGCCGCTCTGCGGATTCACCTTGCCGGACGCGTCCTCGACGGCATGGCCGATGAGATGAAGCCGGCGCACGGCCCGCGTGCAGGCCACGTATAGCAACCGGATGTCCTCGTTGGCGGCCTTGAAGCGCTCGACATCGCGCAGGTATTCGTACATCGGGTCCTGCCCGCCGCCGGTTTCGCGAATCGAAGCCAGCAACCGGTCCACTCCCTCAGGGCGCGGGCGTTCGGCAGAGAGCAGCAGCGCTGGAGAATCGGGCCGCGGCACGCGCCCAAGGCCCGGCACGATCACGGTTTCGAACTGGAGCCCCTTCGCCTTGTGAATGGTCATCAGCTCGAGGGTTCCATCGGCGCGCGGATCGGGCCTCGCATAGAGTTGGTCCACTTGTTTCCGGAAGCCGTCGAAATCTGGCAGATCGCCGGCTCGCTCGTGCTTTTCGAGAAGGTCCAGATAATCGGCCGCATCTTGCGGCGCATCGTCCGAGCCGGCGCAGGCCGGACCGCCCAAAGCCCACCACGTCCGTTCCACCCATCGCCGAAGCGTCATGCGCCCGCGCTCGGCGAAAGCCCGTGCCAAGACGTTTTGCAAACGCAGGATGCGCGCGGCGCCGTCCGGAGAAATGCCACCCCGCTCCTCGCCGAGCAGGTCCCAAACCACCGCGTCCGGCCGGCCGTCCACGAGTGCGTGGAGGTCGCCGAGTTCCAGGCCGCACCAGGGAGCACGAAGGATGGCGAGCCAGGCGGGACGATCCGCGAGGTGCAGCATGGCGCGTGTGAGAGCGAGCATGTCGCGGACCACGCTGCGCTCGCTCAGCCGGTCGATTTCGATGGCGCGGAACGCGAGGCCGGCCTCCTTCAGCGCCGGCACTATTGCGGCCAGGTGCGAGCGCGCCCGTACCAGAATCGCGACCTTTCCGGCTGGATCCGTGGCGCGGGCCTCCTGGACAACCTGCACAACCAAGGCGGCCTCCGCCGCATCCTCGCCTTTACGAAGCGCATGTACGGTGACGGCTTCGCCCGGTTCTTCGGGATTCCTGGGCTCCGATTGGCTATAGGTCATCGCGCCGGTCGCCACGTCCCCGACCTGGGGGAAGATCCGCCGGAATGCTTCGTTCACCCAGTTCACGATCCCCGCTTGTGAGCGGTGATTGGCATCGAGCCGCAAGAACTCCGGCGAAATCGGGCCGGCGGCGCCTTCAGCGACCTTCAGAAACAGCCCCACCTCGGCCTGGCGGAAACGGTAGATCGACTGCATCGGGTCGCCGACCAGGAAGATGGTGGGGCCGTCGCCCGGCTCCCAACCTGCGGTGAGCTTTTCGAGCAATTCAAACTGGCTCACGGACGTATCCTGAAACTCGTCCACCAGCAAATGCTGGATGCGGGCATCAAGTCCCAACGCAAGTTCCGAGGGCTCGGCGGCATCGCCCAACGCGATGCGTGCGGATGTAGCGATTTCGTTGAAGTCCACCTCGCCGGCTTCGCGAAAGACGAGCCGGAGATTGGCCGCCGCCAGCTTCAGCACGCGCAGCAGCGATTCCATGACCTGCCATTGCGCGTCGGTGTAGCGCACGGGCGGCAGCAGCTTCACGCGTGCAAGCGCTTCGCGCAGCGCAGACTCGCCTTGAAGCGCCTGATAGAGTCCCCGTGCCTGCTCTTTTCGGTCCCGGTACAGCTTCCGAAGCGCAGCTACCTTCTCCTTCGAGAAGCCGGGGAAGCCGGCGGTCGGTTCCTTGCGGAATGCGTCTCCCTCGCCCGTCAATAGAAGCGCGCAAAGCCCATCCCAGACTGCGCGCTCGGCGGCCAGCGGCTGCGGCCAGGCGGTGAGCCCGGCGCACGCCCTCAACGGGTGAGCTTCGGGCACGTTCCCGGCCGCGAACGCGGCCAGTTCCACCGTCAAGTTCCGCAGCGGCTCGGGGAATAGCTCCGAAGCAAGAGCAAGGCCGTCGCTGGCCGCGTTCTCCATCGCGCGTTCGAGTTCCTCGCGCGAGGCGGCGCCTTCCACGGTCAGGTGCAGCCAGTGGTCGCGGAACCTCAGCATTTGGACAATCAGCTTCGCCGCCTGCGGAACGTTGTTGTCGAGGTGGGCGAGAACCGTTTCGAGCGGTGGGCTCCATGCTCCTTCCTCTTCGACCAGCGCGAGCGTGCGGCGCGCAGCTTCCAGGTAGTGGAAATCGGCGTCCTCAGTTACCGCAGGCTGCGCTCCGAGGCGGGCCAGCCAGGGCATTTGTCGCGTGATCGAGGCGCAAAGCGAATCGATTGTCTGGATTCGCAGGCGCGACGGATGGGACAAGAGGTCCCAACCTTGACGCCGGTCCCGATCGAGAGCGTCGAGCGCCAGATCGTGCGACCTGCGCTCATGCGGTTTCGCGGGTATCTCGTTCCGGGCGGCGCGCGCCAGCGCCTTGAGGATGCGGTCCTGCATCTCCCCTGCCGCCTTGCGCGTGAACGTGATCGCTACGATGGATTCAGGTTCCCGAACCAGCGCCAGCAGCGCGAGGAAACGTTGAATCAACAGCTCCGTTTTGCCGGACCCGGCCGGTGCCTGCACCAGAAACGACGCCGACGGATCGAGTGCCCGGCGGCGCGCGGCATCATCAGATGAGACTCTAGCGGCAGAAGTAGACATTGATCTCTACTCGTTTCCTCCGATCTCCGCGTCGGGTTCGATGTGAAGGGGCATGTCCGCTACCCGGCACAGCGCGGGGAGCCAGCAGTTACGGCACGTTTGCGGACGCTTGGGCGCAACCGCGGCGCGGCCCGCGCAGAACTCCGCGCCCAGCGCGTCGATGATCTCGCCCCATTGAGCAATGTGATCCGCGAGCTTGTCGCCGGCGTGCTTGCCGGGAGCGGATCGCGAATACTCGGTCGAGCCCGGTACGCCGGCGGATTCGCCGAGTCCCTTGAATCGGAGATCGGAGGGCGCGAGTTGCGCGAACACCACCGCAGCAATGGTGCTCTGCCGCTTTGAGACATAGAGTGGCAATTGCGGCGCGTCGGGGCGGTCGCTTTCCCAAGCCGAGGGGCTCGAAACAGCGGTCTTGTAGTCAATAACGATTTCGCGCCCGTCGGGCAGTTGGTCCACGCGGTCCACGCGAACGTCGGCCGCAAGACCCCCGGCTTCCACACGGCGCGGTTCTTCGCGTTCGGCGACCGTGAAGGGAGTGCGCTTGGCTTCTATGTCCAGCCATCGGCCGACCAGGCGCTCCAACCGCCGCTGCTCCAGAACGACTAGTCGCTTGGATGACGCCACCCCACGGCCCTTCACCTTACTATCGATCGCCTCGGCTACGGCCCGCGAAACCGTTTCGGCCCGCTGCTCCGGCGTGCAGGCCAGAAGCGCATCGAGTGTGCGGACCTCCCGCCAGAAATTCTCCAGCGCTGCGTGAACGATCATGCCGCGCTCCTGCGGGCTGAAACCCGGCTCCGGTTCCTCGAGCGGCTGCGCGTTCAGGCGGAATTGGGCGAACGCGCCGAACGGACATGCCGCCTGACGTTCCAGAATGGCCATGCCGCCGCGCGTCACCGAGCCGGACTCGACCGGCGGCCCGGCGTTGTCTTCGATCCGCTCCAGCGCGGGTCCGGCGTTCTTCAATAGTGAGGCGATGGAAGCACGTGGGGCCGGCGGCTCGGCGTCCTCCAGCGTCAGGATCAGCGGGCTAGGGCGCAAATCCGTGTCGTCCTCCCGGCACGGATAGCTCGCCACCACGTCCGGCGCCGATTCGAGCAGCCGCGTTAGAACCCTGCGAGCGTAACTCAGTTCCCGTTCGGCGGAAGAATGCGGCAGTCCCAAGCGTTGCTGGAGCGGAAGCGGCAGGAAGGGGTTCGGCCGAGGTGGAGCGGGCCAAGCGCGGTCTTCCAGCCCTGCGATCCAGAGATGGTCGAATGTCGCGCCGGCAGCCTCCAGCATGCCGACGATCTGCACCGGCGCGTGCTCGTCGGCCGGTCCGAACGGCGCTTGCGACGCCATTCGGCGCAGCCGGCCGAGGGCTTCGGAATACGAGAAAGACTCTCCGATCAGGTCGAGGCCGGCGAACTCGGAGAGCAGTCGGTTCCAACTGCGAATTGCCTGATACTCCGCGCTGCTCAGCGTTCGCTCGCCAGGCCAGCCGTTAAGCCGCAGAAGCTTGGAAAACGTGCGGCTCCACGCGGAAGGCAATTGCTGCGCGGGAACGCGTCTCAACGCACGGCGCCATGCGCGGAGCGAGCGCGCCAAAACGGGGCACGCATACGGCCGCAGGCGGCCCTCGGCATCCCCGCGTGAGGCGAAGCGCGCCAGCGCGGCGAGCGTGACTTCGGACAGCCCGCGCCGCCGCAGTTCGGCATCGAGCAGCGCGCGTGCGCCGAGTTCCGGTTCCGCGCCGCGCAGGAAGGGCGACCGGAGCAACAGACCGGCGTGCGCGATGGAGAGGCCGCGCAACCCCAATTCCAGGCATTGGAATGCCGCCGCAGTCACAGGCACATCGGCGAGGGAACGACCGGCGGAGATGTGAAAGGCACGTCGGCGATCGCTCGTGATTGGCTCTAACGAGGGGTGCAGGGCATCCTCGAACACCCGCTCGGCGACGGCAACCTTCGCCGGAAGGTCCGGAATCACTATTCCGATGCGCGCGTTTGGGTTGGAGGCCAGGCGCCCGCGCGCCCACGCTGCGGCGGCTTCCAGTTCCACGGCCGCGTCCGCCAGTGCAACGCGAATGCGACGTGGCGATACCAGCGGCTCGGCACGTACGGCATCGACCTCGCAGCCCGCCCCGGCGAGGGCGTCCATCAGCCGCTGTTCCGAGGGGGGCAACTCATCGAACCCGGCGTAGAGCAGCCGTGCGGGCGCTGGAATACGCCGACCCTCGAACATCCGGGCGAGTTCTCCGGGAATCTGCGCAGGGCATCGCCAGGCCTGCCGTTCGAGCGTATCCTCAAACGCTTTCGCCCAGCCGATGAAGGCGGCAGCGTCCTCGAACCCAACGCAGTCGGCCTGGTCGAGAGGGACCCGCCACGCCGAGACCAGCGCATAAGCCGATGCTGCCGCCCCCGCTGTCGTCGGAACGTGGAGAAGTCCGCGATCTCCGGCGTCAACTTCGATGATTCGTTCCCAGACGAATTGTTCCTGCGCCTCGCTCAGCAAGACCGCGCCCTGCGCCGCTCCGAGCCGAACGGCCTGATCCCACGTGCGCCGGAGCCAACCGTTCCAGTCCAGGATGTCAACCGCCGCCCACGACGTATCGCCGGCTTCACTCCGGCGGACGTCATACGCGCGCCGCAGGTCCCGGGCGAGCCGGGCGTTCGCCGTTACCAGCGTGGCGCCACTCTCCAGTGCTTGCCAGAACTCCGAACCCATTTCCGCCATATTCATCGATTCGTCTGCTTGTAAGTATTCTGCCGATGGGGGTGGCTCACAGAAGGAGCCTGCCTGGGGGAACTGCTCAGCGGCGGCCTTCTTGACGCGCCCGCGAATTCCAGCCGGCGGGCCGGTCCGACGAAACCGAGCGTTTCCTAATTCCATATTTCTCCGCAGCTTGCCGGTGTGCGTCTGCAACGGCGCTGCGGAGGGAGGCCGGTTGGACCACCTCGACGTGCGGTCCATGCCTCAGAATATCCATCAGAATTTCTTGCGGAAGGCTGTAGGGGACTTCGAGTCGCACCCCGCCATCCGGTAGCGGGGCCGCTTTCTGGGCGGGATGCCATTCCTCTTCGGCCACCCAGCGCGCGGCCTCGGCATCGAACAGCAACACCGCCACCTGCTCCGCGCGGCCTCCGAAAATGCCGTACCCCTGATCGGCTTCTTCGGCCGGGATACTTACGGCCGGTTGGTCGAGGACGGCCGCTTCGCGCACCGCGTCGATAGCGAACCTGCGGGGAGCCTCATTCTCATGGCACCAGGCGTCCAGATACCAGTTGCCCCGGTAGTAGATGACGCGCTGGGGCGATGCGATCCGATCGGTCTCACTCGCACGAGAGCGCGAAAAATGCCGCATCCGTAATTGCTTTCGGCCCAGCGTGGCCTCGCAGATCGCCTGGAAATGCTCGGGGCGGACAGGCCGCTGGGGTGCCATCGTGACCTCGATCCGCTGGAGAATGCTCTCGGCCCCGCGCCCCGGTCTGCCTAGCAATGCGAGCAGCCTGGCCTCGAATGGCCCGAGTTGGTCTCGGACCAGTCCCGGTTGCAGTTGTTCCAGGAGCGCGTGCATCAATAGCATCGAGTACACTTCGCGCTCGCTGAACCACATACCCGGGAGGTTGAACTCACCGGACGAGTAGCAATATCCACCCGTGCGGGCGTCGAACGTGATCGGAGCGCCCAACCGGTCACGCATGAAGTCAAGGTCGCGCTTGAACTGCGCCGACGAGATTTCAAATTCGGTGAGGATCTCGCGTTTCCGCGGCGGAGTCCTCCGCCGGAGCATGCGGTCCAGCTTGTAGATACGCTCCAGTTGACTCACGGGCAATTCCTGGAAAAGCAGATCCCATGATCTGGTATCCGCCCAGTAAAATCAACACCGGCAAATCGGTTTCCTCGGCGCAACGGGCTTAGCCCTGCTCACTTTCTTGTCACCGAAATTGTCCGGTTCCGGACATTCGGTTCCGGAAGCGCACACCGGACCGGGGCTGAGGGCCAGCAATTCCAACAGCTTAGGCGGGGACCGTGAATTGCCTGTACAAGCACGTGTTGAAAGATATCCGGTTAGGCCTCAGGATGTTGAAGAGCAGCCCGGGGTTCACGGCGGTGGCGGTGCTGACGCTGGCCCTGGGCATCGCGGTGAACTCGACCGTGTTCTCCTGGATCGACGCGGTGCTGCTGCACCCGTTCCCAGGCGTGAATCACCTGCAGGATCTGGCATTGATCGAGACCGCCACGCCGAACCATAGCACCTCGTACCTCGATTACCGCGATTACCGCGACAACCTGAAGCAGGTCTCCGGAGTGGCAATCGGACGCTTCACGCCGCTCAGCGTGGGCGACAAGGGCCGGACCGAGCGCGCGTGGGCCGAACTGGTCTCCGCCAACTACTTCGACGTCCTGGAAGTGAAGCCGGTGCTGGGGCGGACGTTTCTGCCCGAGGAAGGGCGCGACCGGGAAGGCGGCTACCCGGTGGCGGTGATCAGCTACCGGATGTGGCAGAACCGGTTCCGGGGCGACCCGAATGTGCTGGGCAGGACGATCCGGCTGAACCGGAACGAGCTGACGATCGTCGGCGTGGCGCCGCCGGAGTTCCGCGGGTCGCTCGTGGGCGTGGTGTTCGATGTCTGGATGCCGGTGACGATGGCCGCGGCGATGGGGACGGGCGACGGCACGCTGCACTACCGCGGCTGCCGCGACATCACTTCGACGATTGTCCGGCTGAAGCCGGGGGTCACGATCGAGCAAGCGGGGGCGGAAGTGGCGGCGCTGGCGCGGCGGCTGTCGGCGATGTATCCCGATACGAACCGCGGGGTGGACGCCCAGGTGACGCCGATCTGGAAGGGGCACCTGGGAGCCCAGGGCATGCTGCTGAAGCCGTTGCGAATCCTCATGGCGGTGTGCGTGCTGCTGCTGCTCATCGTGTGCGCGAACGTGGCCAACCTGCTGCTGGCCCGGGCGGTGTCGCGCCAAAAGGAATTCGGCATCCGATTGGCGCTGGGGGCGCAGCGTGGAAGGCTGGCACGGCAGCTTCTCACGGAGACGCTGCTGCTGGCTGGAGCGGGCGCGATGGTTGGAGCGCTGCTGGTGATGTGGATGGGGCAGTCGCTGGCCTTGCTGATGCCGGCGATGGATATCCCGTTCGATTTCGGCGGCGGGTTGAACTTGCCGACGCTGGGATTCACGGTCGTGATCGTGGCGGTAGCTACGCTCGTCTCGGGCACGGTGCCGGCGCTGCTCTCGGCGCGGGCGGACCTGAACGAGACGCTGAAAGAGGGCGGCCGCGGCGGCGGCGCCGGAATCCAGTCGCACCGCCTGCGCGGCCTGCTGGTGACGGCGGAGGTGGCGCTGGCGATGGTGGCGCTCATCGGGGCGGGGCTGTTCTTCCGGAGCTTCCGGAACGCGAGCGGCGTGCAGCCGGGTTTCGACATGACGAATATGTCGATGTCGCAGCTCTACCTATCCAATGCCGGATATTCGGGCCAGGAGCAGCACCTGTTCTGCCGCAAGTTGCGGGAGCGGATGGAGGCGCAGCCGGGAGTCGTCGGGATGACCTACTCGGACGTGGTCCCGCTCGCGATGCCCGGGGACTCGAGCCCATACCATCAGGTCGAGGTCGATGGCTATATTCCCGCGCGGAACGAGCAGATGATTCTCCACCGTGCGACGGTCCCTCCCGGCTATTTCAAGCTGATGGGGATCCCGCTGCTGGAGGGCCGCGATTTCACCGAGATGGACGGGGAAGGAAAGCCGCTCGTGATCATCGTCAACGAGACCTTCGCCCGGCGATTCTTCCGGGGCCAGGACCCGATCGGCCGGAAGGTGCGGGTCGAGCACAACCTCGCTGTTGTGATAGGGCTCGTCAAGGACAGCAAATATCACATGCGGGTGGAGGCGCCGCTGCCGTTTCTCTATGTTCCATTCGACCAGTGGTTCGGTCCGGGGCTGAACTTCGCGGTGCTGCTCAAGACCAGCGGCGACCCGATGCTGCTGACGCCGGTGCTGCGGCGCGAGGCCTTGGCGCTCAACCCGGACGCGGTATTTCACAGCAGCCGCATGGCGGATGCGACGACCTCGTCGCTGTACGCGCAGAGGGTCGCGGCCAGCCTGCTGAGCGTGGTGGGGGTGGTGTGCCTGGCGCTGGCGGCGATCGGGCTTTACTGTGTGATGAGCTACGCGGTGAGCCAGCGGACGCAGGAACTCGGCATCCGAATGGCGCTGGGCGCAAAGCCGAACGACGTGCTCGCGCTGGTCGTGAGGGAAGGCCTGCGGCTGACGGTGCCGGGACTGGTGGCGGGGATCGCGGCGGCGCTGGCGGGGGCGCGGTTCGTCAATGGCATGCTGTTCCAGGTGAGCGCGGCCGATCCGGCAACGTTCGCCGCGGCGGCCGCGTTCCTGGGGCTGGTGGCGGCGATGGCCAGCTATCTGCCCGCCCTGCGCGCCACGCGGGTGGACCCGATGAGAGCGCTTCGCTGCCAGTGAGCCCCTCGCTGGTTACGTGCCACGGCCCGTAACAAAGTAGTTGTCGTGACCGGGTACGATCACGGCAGCCGTCGCCGCCAGCAGGTCCATAGTCCTCGCCGCAAGGACGGGGTCGACAGCGTTGTAGTACGACCGGCGCTCACGCCAGAAATCGCGTGTCGCTACCGCATCGCCCGCAACTACCACCGACTGCCCCTCGCAGGCGAACTGTAAGCTGTGGTGCGTAGCCGTATGTCCGGGAGTCGCGATGACCTCCACCGCCTCGAACAGCACGGCGGGCGCAGGCTCGAACTTCCGTGAATATCTCTTCGTTCGATTCAACGCCTCGGCGACCGGGGTGGCCGCCCACCATGGCGCGTTCGCGAAGTGCTCGATCCCCGCGACGTGGTCCCCGTGCTCGTGCGTTATGAAGACCCCCGTCACCGCATCAGGCTTCAGGCCGGTTCGCCGGTCCAGTTCCCGAAGCATTGCCGTCCTGTCCGCGATCGAAGGATCGACCAGCAGCCGGAAGCCGTCCCCGGTGATCAGCGTACATGTGCAAATGGCATCCCGAAGGGGCTTTTCGTCCGGTTCCCGCCAGTACCGGTTACGCGAGAGGTTGCCAATAGTGATAACGTCCCACCGCCGCACACTCGCGCGCTCCGCAGTTCGCGACGAAACCGCCGCGCCCGCCAGCGCGACACCCAATTTCAGAAAAGAAGTCCGGCTCAACATAGTAGTTCCCCGATTATAGGCGCCCTGCCTCCGCAAGGGCCCTCGCCGCCTCCTCGTTGTCGCCCAAACGGGCGGAAACCGTCGCGAGCAGCCTGTAAACGCGCGCCCTGTCCTCCCCCGCAGCCGTCCCTGCTGCAACCGCCGCCCGCAGTTCGTCGCGCGCAGACAGCAGGTCGCCGGAGCGGCTGTAGAGCTTGCCAAGCTCGAAACGCGCCTGCCAGTCGTCCGGCTTGAGGCTGCGGGCGCGCTTGAGAAGCGCCTCGCCCTCAGCCAGCCTGCCCGTCTTCAGCAGGAAAGCCCCGTAGTTCAGCGGCGGGGTATTGGACGGCTGTGACCGGGCGTCGTTCAGCTTGCTGGCAGCCTCATACTCCATCAGCGCGCGCTCGAAGTCGCTGAGCGCTTCAAACGTGAGCGCCAGACACTCGCGGCTGCGATGATTGTTCGGCGGCCGCTCCGAACCGGCGCTCCACGTAAAGGCTGGCCTCATCGGGCTACCAGAAACGCGCGTCCAGGACCTTAGGCGGCCCGGCGGTGCCCGATATGACGTCGGCGGAGAGCACCACCTGCATGTTCTTGCGATGCCAGTCGCGCGGCGCCTTAGCGAGCACTTGCTTGAAGTAGTCCTCGTTCGTGAGCAACTCGCCGGCGGCGGATGTCGCAAAGTGCGCGGCTGAAGCCGTGCCTGATACGAGTCAACGGCACATAAGCATGCCCGGCCCACCCCTACGGCAGAGTGTAATAGGTGTACGTGCTCTTCCAGGTGAACTCGGCGCCTGGTTCGATTGCAATCGCGGTGAAGGGCTCCATCGCGATGACCGTCCGGATCGACCAGAGTGACTCGCTCATCAGCGGACGGTCCGAGACAACTTTTATCCCCGCACCGATTTTCGTATTCTCGATGCGGAACTCCGAATCCGCCGCGTTCCCGGTGAAGCCTTCAAGCGGAGTCGAGACCACATCGCGCCCCGTCAGAGCCTTGAGATAAGCGATCCGGTTGCCGCGAACCTCAGCGAGTTCATTGTTGGGCGGCCGCGGACTGCGGATCTGGAACGGAACGGCAATAGTGAAGTCCGGACCCGTCTGTTGCTTATCCAGCACCAGGAAGTTGTGATTGTACACGCTGGTGCGGATCGCGTTCTTTCCCGTGTTCTTCAGGCTGTGTTCGAGCACCATCTCCGGCTTGCCCGGGATGAGGCGCACTACTTTACGGTATGCGTAGCCGTAGCCGGACGAGGCATCGGAAAGCTGCTGCGTAAACTTGATCGAATCCCGGTTCCGCTTCACCGTTCGCTCACCGGGATCGGCGATCTCGTACACATGGTAATTGTCGTACCTGCCCTCGCCGGGTTTCCGCAACGCGCCCACGCCGATTTTGACAAACGTCCCGCCGGGGGCCGCCTCATCCCAACCCAGCGGCCGGAATTCATCGACGGGCCCCGTGATGCCGCTGCACGGTCCGGCGATGATGTCCTGGCCGTCGAACACAAAATCGCGGATATTGGGAGCGGTCTTGTTGAACCACGGTCCGTAGTAGTCGTGTCCGTTGTATTGAAGGCTGTAAATGACACCGGACCAATCGAACCGCGTGCCCCGGTAGAAGCCGTTGTTGGCGTCGGGCAAGTAGAGCTTTGCCCGGATCACGCCGTTGCCGATTTCGGCCTGCGGGGAATCGGCCGCGGGCAGCGTTCCGGCCGCCAGGCACAGGGAGGCCAAAGCGCAGATCGTTTTCATCATCGATCGATTATTGCACCGGACGCCTTGTACCACTCGATGGTTTTTCGGAGGCCCTCATCGAAGGGGGTGCGCGCGCGGAAGCCGAACTCGCGCTCCGCCCGCGAGACATCGAGGCAGCGGCGCGGCTGACCGTTGGGTTGCGACGTATCCCACTCGATGCGGCCATTGAATCCGGTCAGGGCGGCAATCTTGACGGCAAGGTCGCGAATGGAGATTTCCATGCCACTGCCGAGGTTCACCGGATCCGGTTTGTCGTAGCACTCGGTTGCGGCAAGGATGCCCTCAGCAGCGTCCTCGACGTAAATAAACTCGCGCGTGGGCGAACCGTCACCCCAACAGACGATTTCCGGCGCACCGCTTGCGGCCGCCTCGGCACACTTGCGGATCAGGGCCGGAATTACGTGCGAGGATTCCGGATCGAAGTTGTCTCGCGGGCCGTAGAGGTTGACGGGGAGCAGGAAGACGGCGTTCATGCCGTACTGCTGGCGGTAAGCCTGGCATTGAACCAGCAACGCCTTTTTTGCGATCCCATAGGGAGCATTGGTCTCCTCGGGATAGCCATCCCAGAGGTCGTCTTCCTTAAAGGGCACCGGAGTGAACTTCGGATACGCGCAAATGGTACCGATCACTACCGTTTTTTCGACGCTGTGGCGGCGACATGCCTCGATGAGCTGAATGCCCATGATCGCGTTGTCGTAGAAGAACCGGCCCGGGTTCGCCCGGTTGGCGCCGATGCCGCCGACAACCGCCGCAAGGTGTATCACCACTTGCGGGCGCTGCCGGGAAAAGAGGCACTCGATGGCGTCGGCCTGGGTGAGGTCGTAGTCCTCAAGGCGCGGAACAAAAACCTCGGCGCGGCGTTCGCGTTCGAGGCGCTCAACGAGGTGAGAGCCAAGAAAGCCGGCGCCGCCGGTTACAAGGATGCGTTTGCCTGCAAGGTCCATGGTCAAGATCGTTGTCCCGCCTGATGTGAAGTTGAGAACGGCGCAGCCAGAGCGGAAATGCCGCCCTCGAGTTTCCTCTGGAGCGCGGCCAGGTCGGCTCCCACCATGATGCGAACGAGTTCGGGGAAGGTGACGCTCGGTTCCCAGCCGAGCACCCGCCGGGCTTTCGAAGGATCGGCAAGCAAGTAATCAACCTCGGCGGGACGAAAGTAGCGCGGATCGACTTCGACGTGCTGGCGCCAGTCCAGACCGGCGCAGGCGAACGCCGCATCGCAGAATTCGGCTACCGAGTGCGCCTCGCCCGTGCCGATGACGTAGTCGGCGGGCGAGTCCTGCTGGAGCATGAGCCACATGGCTCGAACGTAGTCGGGTGCGTAGCCCCAATCGCGGCGGGCATCCAGATTGCCGAGATAGAGCTTGTTATCGAGCCCAAGCTTGATGCGCGCTACGCCGCGCGTGATCTTGCGAGTTACAAACGTCTCGCCGCGCCGTGGGGACTCATGATTGAAGAGGATGCCGCAGGACGCATGCAGGTTGTAGCTCTCGCGGTAATTCACCGTCAGCGCATGGGCAAACACCTTCGCGCATGCGTACGGGCTGCGCGGGTGAAACGCCGTTGTCTCGCATTGCGGCGGCGGCATCGAGCCGAACATCTCGCTCGAAGACGCCTGGTAGAAGCGGCAGTTCAGGCCCGTGCGCCTTACGGCTTCGAGCAGGCGGAGCGTTCCCATGCCGACGGTATCGCCGGTATATTCCACCACGTCGAAACTCACTTTCACGTGGCTCTGCGCGCCGAGGTTATAGATCTCGTCGGGACGAACGTCGTACAGCACGCTCGTGAGCGACCCGCCGTCGGTAAGGTCCGCGTAATGCAGGAAGAGGCGGGCCGAGTCCGAGTGAAAGTCCTGGTAGAGGTGATCGACGCGATCGGTGTTGAAGCTCGAGGCGCGGCGCTTCAGCCCGTGAACCTCGTATCCCTTGCTGATGAGGAATTCGGCCAGGTAGGAACCATCCTGACCCGTGATACCGGTAATGAGAGCTTTTCGAGGCATGAGAGGTGTGCTGCTGATATCGTACCTGAGCGGAGGGTGCTCTGAAAATGCTATTTTTGCCCGGCGTCTCTCTCGCCGGCGTAAACAGCTGGACACGACCCGCAAAATATTGTATCCAGAGGGCCAGTGCTAGCGTCACTGAATTCTGGAGGGGAAGGGGGCACTGTGCGCACCGCGATCGTCTTCGTTGCGAGCATCTCGCTTTTCGCCCAGGCAAGCCCGGAAACAGGTGTGACGCTCGCGCAAGCGGTGACTGCCGCGCTGCACAACTACCCTTCCATTCGCGTTTCCCAGGAGCAGATCAACGCGGCCGCGGCCGGTATCCAACTCGCGCGGACCGCTTACCTTCCGCGCGTAGACCTGCTGGCACAGGCGAACCGGGCCACCCGAAACAACGTGTTCGGGTTGTTGCTGCCGCAAAGCGTAATCCCCTCCATTTCAGGTCCGGTCATCGGCACGAATAATCTCGAAACGGCTTGGGGAAGCGCCGTGGCCACCCTGGTCACCTGGGAACCGTTCGATTTCGGGCTGCGGAGCGCAACCGTGGCTGCAGCCACCGCTGCACGCAGGCAATCGCAAGCGGCGCTCGCGCGGACTCAGTTCGATGTCGCCGTGGCGACAGCAGACGCCTACGTGACGCTGGTCGCGGCGGGGGAGACGATCCGGGCCGCCCAGGCCGGAGTAGACCGGGCGCAAGTGGTAGCGCAGACAATTCATGCGCTCGTGAACGCACAATTGCGCCCCGGCGCGGATGCGTCACGAGCCGACGCCGAACTTGCAGCCGCGCGGACCCAACTGATTCGGGCCGAGCAGGCGGCCGATGTCGCCCGAGCAAACCTTTCCCAGTTCGTGGGCGCTGAGCCCGCGGGGATCAGAGTCGCAGCATCGAGGCTGCTGCAATTGCCGCCGGAGCCGCCCGTGGCGCCCTTGAATGCCGCGGAGAATCCCGCCGCCGTGGAACAGAACGCCACAATCGAAAATCTGGGAGCGCAACTGAAGATCCTGGAACGATCCTATTTTCCGCGGTTCTATCTCCAAGGTTCCGCCTACGTGCGCGGTACCGGAGCCGAAATGAACGGCACAATACTGGGAGGACTGAATGGCCTGGCTCCGACCGTACAGAACTACGCTCTCGGACTCACCGTGACGTTCCCTGTGCTGAACCTGGTAGGCATTCGTGCGCAGGAGGCGGGGCAATCGGCGACGATCCGCGCAGAGAAAGCACGGCATGAACAGATCGTGACGGATCTCAAAGCGCGGTGGAACGTGGCGGTCGCCACGTTGAGGGGAGCGCGGAACGTGGCCGCGAACACGCCGGTCCAGGTAGCGGCGGCGCGCGCCGCGGCCGATCAGGCGACCGCCCGGTATCAGGCAGGGCTCGGCACCGTCGACACCGTGGCTGAAGCGCAGCGGCTGCTCACCCAGGCCGAAATCGACGACGCGCTCGCCCGCCTCGGGGTCTGGCGCGGGTTGCTTGCGGTTGCGACGGCGGCGGGAGACATACAGCCGTTCGTCGCCGAGGCAAGTCAGTGAGTAAGTGGGAGTAAGAGGCCATGCGCCTTGTTTTATCCGCTCTTAGCAGACCGATAACCGTGGTCGTAGCCCTGATCGCGATCGCACTCTGCGCCGTGCTTGCGGTGAAACGCATGCCGGTAGACATCTTTCCGCAGGTAGGTGATCCGGCAATCTACGTCGCTCAACCCTACGGCGGCATGGACCCGGCCCAGATGGAAGGGTATCTGACGTACTACTACGAATATCACTTCCTCTACATAACCGGCATTCAACGCGTGGAGAGCAGAAGCATTCAGGGGGCGGCGCTCATGAAGCTGGTGTTTCACCAGGGCACGAACATGAGCCAGGCGATGGCGGAAACCGTCGGCTACGTGAATCGCGCCCGCGCCTTCATGCCGCCCGGGACGGTTCCGCCGTTCATCACGCGATTCGATGCGGGCAGCGTCTCCGTAGGCCAGCTCGTCTTCAGCAGTGGAACGCGCACACAAGGGGAATTGCAGGATTTCGCGTTGAACCGGGTCCGCCCGCAGTTCGCGACCCTCCCCGGAGTCTCCGCTCCGCCTCCGTTCGGCGGGAACCAAAGGACGATCGTCATCACGCTCGATCCCGACAAGCTGCGACAGCGCCGCATCTCTCCCGACGAAGCGATCTCCGCGGTCAGCAACTCGAGCCTTGTGATGCCGTCCGGAAACATGTGGACGGGCAAGATCAATCGGATCACGCGAACGAACGCCGCACTCGGCGCGAACTTAGCGGAGTTGCTGGACACACCGATCCGCCCCGGACCGGGCACAACAGTCTATCTCCGGGATATCGGCACGATCGAGAACGGCACCGACATCATCACGGCCTATGCCCACGTAGACGGAAAACGCACGGTATACATACCCGTCACGAAGCGCGCGGACGCATCGACACTGGCGGTAATCAACGCAGTCAGGAACGCTCTGCCCGATTTCAAAAAAGTGGTGCCCGAGGACGTCGATGTGCGGCTCGAATTCGACCAGTCCCCTTATGTGACGAATTCCATTCGCGGCCTCATCATGGAGGGCTTGCTTGGCGCCTGCCTGACCGGCCTGATGGTGCTGATTTTCCTGCGCGACTGGCGCAGCGCACTGATCGTGGTGATGAACATCCCGTTCGCTCTGCTCAGCGCCGTGATTCTGCTATGGGGCACGGGCCAGACCATCAACATCATGACGTTGGGCGGGCTCGCCCTGGCCGTCGGCGTCCTGGTTGATGAGGCCACGGTCGAAATCGAAAACATTCACACCCAGATGCTGCCGGGGGTCTCGCGAGCCCGCGCGGTCCTCGAAGCGTGCAGCCGGACCGCGATGGCGAGGCTGCTCTCGATGATTTGCATCCTGGCGGTCTTCGTGCCGTCGTTCTTTATGGTGGGCGTGAGCCGGCAGCTTTTCGTCCCGCTGTCACTGGCGGTGGGGTTCGCGATGATTGCGTCCTACCTGCTCTCCAGCACTCTCGTTCCGGTCTTCTCGACGTGGCTCATGAGGGAAGCCCATACCGGCGAAGAGCGGAAGGGGCTGTTTGGGCGGCTCCGGAGCTTCTACTCGGAATACCTGCGTCTGGTCCTGCGGTTTCGCTGGCCGGTGGTTCTGGTCTACCTCGTGACGACCGCCGGGATCGTGTTCTTCCTTTTGCCGCGCATGGGTACCGAACTCTTCCCGGTCTCCGACGCTCCCGTCCTGCGGCTTCGTATGCGCGCACCGGCGGGAACGCGAGTGGAGGAAACGGAGCTTAAAGTACTTCGTGCGCTGGATGTGATTCGCCGCGAGGTCGGGCCGGACAACGTCGCGATCACCAGCGATTACGTGGGCGTGGTGCCCTCCAGCTATCCCGTGGATCTGATCCACCTGTTTACCAGCGGACCCCAGGAAGCTGTGATCCAGTTGGAGGTCAAACCCGGTATAGCGAGAGGAGAGGCTCTGCGCGAGAGGCTGCGCGAGGCGCTGCGCCGCGAACTGCCCGACTCCCGCTTTTCTTTCGAGGCCGGCGACATCGTGAGCCAAGTGATGGGTTTCGGCTCTCCGACGCCGATCGAGGTAGCCGTGCAGGGGATCAACCTCCAGGACGACTACGCTTACGCTCAGAAACTCCGTTCCGAGTTCACGAAGTTGCCGTTCCTGCGCGATCTTCAACTCGCCCAGGAGGTGAACTACCCGACGCTGGACATCGACATCAATCGCGACCGCGCCGGTCAGTTCGGCCTGACGATGGCGGACGTGGTTCGATCCGTCGTGCCCGCCACGTCTTCATCTCGTTTCACGCAGCCGAATTTCTGGCGCGATCCGAATTCCGGAAACGCGTTCCAGATCCAGGTCCAACTGCCGCAGGACCGCATGCAGAGCGTAGAAGACGTCGGCCGGCTTCCTGTGATGAATAACGCCCGCATGGACACGCAGCTAACGAACCTCGCGAACCTGAAACTCGGAACCATGCCGGGCCTGCTCGAACGCAATAACGGACAGCGGGTGATCAGCCTGACGGCAAACCTGAGCGGGCTCACTCTCGGCGAGGCGGCTCCTAAGCTGAACGCCGCGATCACGCGGGCTGGAACGCCACCACGAGGGGTTACCGTCCAATACCGCGGGCAGATTCCGCCTCTTGAGGAGACGATCTCCGGACTGCGCGTAGGGTTGCTGCTGGCTATCGTCGTAATCTTCCTCCTGCTCTCGGCCAATTTCCAATCCATGCGGGTGGCGTTCGCCATTGTCCTGACGGTGCCGGCGGTGCTCTGCGGCGCGCTGTTGATGCTGCGCGTCACCGGTACGACACTGAACATCCAATCATTCATGGGCGCGATCATGGCGATCGGAATTGCAGTGGCGAACTCGATCCTGCTGGTCACGTTCGCCGAGCGCTTCCGGCGCGAAGGCAGGCCGCTGCTCGATGCCGCCGTGGAGGGCGCGCGGAGCAGACTTCGAGCCATTCTCATGACCGCGGCGGCAATGATTTTCGGAATGGTGCCGATGGCCATCGGGTTCGGCGAGGGCGGGTCGCAGACAGCGCCTCTCGGTCGCGCTGTGATCGGCGGGCTTCTGGTATCGACGTTCGCGACCCTGACGATCCTGCCCTCGATCTACGCCATTCTCCAAAGCCGGGCCGGTGCTACTTCGCCGTCGCTGAACCCGATGGACCCCATGAGCCGATACTATGATGCGAGGTAAACTCTCTGCCCTTTTCGCGACATGCGCGGTTTTGGCCCTGGAGCCGCGGGCTTGGCCGCAGGCTGTCGATCTCACTCCTGTCGTGGCCAGACCCGTGTCGCGAACCATCGAATTGCCCGGCGAGATCGCGCCTTTCGAGAGCGTCTCGCTACACGCGAGAGTGCCCGGATACGTCGAGCGTGTTCTCGTAGACCGAGGCAGCGTGGTCAAGCAGGGGGACCTACTGGTGGAACTCAGCGCCCCGGAGATGGCCGCGCAGATAGCCGAAGCGGAGTCGAGAGTGCAGTCTGCCGAGGCCGACCGCCTCCAGGCCGAAGCACAGCTCGGGGCCGCACAAAGCACGTACGAAAGAATGCAGCAGGCCGCGAAAACGCCCGGGGTGATCGCCGGCAATGAATTGGTGCAGGCGCAAAAACAGGTGGACGCCGCTCACGCTTTGCTCAACTCCCGCCGGCAGGCAAGCCGGGCGGCGGAGGCGACCGTCCGGTCTTTAAAAGAAATGCAGAGCTATCTGAGGCTCACCGCCCCGTTTGAAGGTGTGATTACCGACCGCCTCGTGCATCCCGGAGCTCTGGTCGGGCCGGGCACCGCCACCGTTCTCCTCGTTTTGCAACAGGTTTCGCACCTGCGGCTTGTAGTTGCAGTTCCCGAAGAGGAGGTGGGCGGAATCGTACCCGAAACGAAAGTGAATTTCAGCGTCCCCGCGTATCAGGACCGAACCTATTCGGGCAGGGTGGCTCGAATTGCGCGCGCACTGGATCAGAAAACCCGCACGATGGCGGTCGAGTTGGATGTCGCGAACCCGGACGGATCGCTCGCTCCCGGGATGTATCCGAAGGTGAAGTGGCCCGTCCGGCAAGCACGGCCGGCGCTGTTGGTTCCTAAAACGAGCATTGTCACGACCACCGAACGCACGTTCGTCGTGAAGGACGACGACGGGCGCGCACGCTGGGTGGACGTTCGCAAGAGGCCGGCCGAAGGCGACATGGTTGAGGTGATCGGCGGCCTCAAGCCCGGAGACATGGTGGTCCGCCGCGCAACCGACGAAATACGCGACGGCGCGCCGATTCGGGCCGCCGCCAGGTAGCCGGACCATTGTTGACGGCCGATTTCGGCCGTTGCGGTGGTTTTCGGCCACCTTACGCCGCTGTTGCGGGACCGTAACCGCTTCAAAATTGCGTACTTGATTATTGGCGCGCGAATTGCAGAATGTTCGGAGTCATGAAGAATCCAGCCGAAAGGATCGCGCCGATGAAAGCAAGCATGATCGTACTCATTCTGCTGCTGACTGCAACCGCTGGTCTTGCACAAACGCGCGTGTCCGTAGGAATTCACGTGGGTGACGGCGGCTACTATCCCCCGCCTCCGCCCCCGGTCTATGTCTACGAGCCGCCGTGCCCGGGTCCGGGCTACGTGTGGGTTCAGGGGTACTGGTATGGCGCGGGGCCGCGGCGTGCGTGGCATCGGGGCTATTGGGCGCCGCCGCACCACCACGGCTTCTATAAGAGCCGGGAATATCGCCGTTACAATTCGTGGGACCGGCACCGCAAAGACGACGACCGCGGATGGGGGCGCGGGTATTACCGCGATGACCGCCGGTCCGACCGCCGCGGACGTCGCTAACTCCAGTAATTCCTGTCCAGGCTCCGATACTGCACGGCCTCGGCCAGGTGCTTCGCCGAGACCGATTCGGATTCGTCTAGATCCGCAACCGTGCGCGCGACCTTGAGAATGCGGTCGTGCGCGCGGGCGGAAAGGCCGAGGCGGCGCATCGCCATTTCCAGCGTGCGCTCGCCCGAATCGTCCAGCATACAAACCTGGCGCAGCAGTTTCGGCGGAAGCTGCGCGTTGGTGTACCCGCGCTGCTGCTGGATGCCGCGGGCGCATTCGATGCGGGCGCGCATTTCGGCGGAGGAAACGCCCTGCTCGTTGCCGCGAATCTCCTTGTAAGCGACCGCGGGCACCTCGACGTGGAGATCGATGCGGTCGAGCATCGGCCCGCTGATCTTGCCGAGATAGCGCTGGATGATGGCCGGCGTGCAGCGGCACTCGCGCGTGGTGTCGCCGTAAAAGCCGCACGGGCACGGGTTCATCGCAGCGACCAGCATAAAGCTGGACGGAAACGACAGCGTCATGTTCGAGCGGGCGATGGTGACGGTGCGGTCTTCGAGCGGCTGGCGCAGCAACTCGAGGACGTTTCGCGGGAATTCCGGGAACTCGTCGAGGAAGAGCACGCCGTGGTGCGCCAGGCTCACCTCGCCGGGCCGGGCCATGCCGGCGCCGCCGCCGATCATGCCCGCGTCGGAGATGGTGTGGTGCGGCGCGCGGAACGGCCTCTGCATGAGCAGCCCGGCGCCGCGCGGAAGCACGCCGGCCACGCTATGGACCTGGGTGGTTTCAAGCGCCTCGGAGAAAGCCGGCGCGGGGAGAATGCCGGACAGCCGCTTCGCCAGCATCGTTTTGCCCGAGCCCGGCGGGCCGATCATCAAGACGTTGTGCGAACCCGCGGCGGCCACTTCGAGCGCGCGCTTGGCCGTCGCCTGGCCGCGCACGTCGCGGAAATCGGGGACGTTGTTCTCCGCCTGCAAGGCCGGCTGCGGGCACTGCGCCGCCGGCGCGAACTGCTCGGGCTGGTTGATGAGAGCCACTACTTCCGCCAGGTGCCGTATGCCGAACACCCGCACTCCCTCGACGACGGCGGCTTCGGCCGCGTTGTCCACGGGGACGACGAAATTCGGAATCGAGTTGCTGCGCGCGCAGACGGCCATGGATAGCGCGCCTCGGACGGGCCGGAGCGTGCCGTCAAGCGAAAGCTCGCCGGCCAGCAGGTAATCGTCGATGCGCCTCACCTTGCCCATTGCGCCCAGGATTCCCATGGCCATCGGCAGGTCGAAGCCCGCGCCCTCCTTGCGCAGATTCGCCGGCGCGAGGTTGATTGTGACGGCCTTGTTGGGATAGCCGAAACCCGAGTTCAGCAGAGCGGACTTGATGCGCTCCCGGCTCTCACGCACCGCCGTATCCGGCATCCCAACCGTGATGAAGTCGCGGTTGCTGCCGGAGGGGTACATATCCACTTCCACATCGATCAGGTGCGCGTCGATCCCGTACACAGCCGCGCTTCGCGTCCGAAAGAGCGCCATAAGCGCTTCAGTATATCGAACCGGCTGCCCGCGGCGGCTCAGGCGTGCCGGGTCTGCGCTGAGGCGAAAGCGAGCAAGTCGGCGTTGATTTCGTTCTTGCGGGTCGAAACAAGTCCATGCGGCGCTCCAGGATAGATCTTGAGCGTGGCTCCCTGGACGATCTTCGATGAGAGGAGGGCAGAAGCGCCGATGGGAACGATCTGGTCGTCGTCGCCGTGGATAATGAGTGTGGGCACGTCGAACTTCTTGAGATCGCCGGTCATGTCCGTTTCTGAGAACGCCTTGATGCACTCGTAGACGGCGTTGAAGCCCGCTTGCATACCCTGAAGCCAGAACGCGTCGCGCAGGCCCTGTGAGACCGTGGCGCCCGGCCGGTTCGCGCCGTAGAAGGGCGCGCTGAGATCCCTAAGGAATTGCGCGCGGTCGGCGAGGACCTGCGCACGCAGGTCGTCGAACACCTTCATCGGCAAGCCGCCGGGGTTAGCCGGCGTCTTCAGCATCAATGGGGGCACAGCGCTGATGAGCACCGCTTTTGTCACCCGTTTCGTTCCGTGGCGGCCTATGTAACGTGCCACCTCGCCGCCGCCTGTGGAATGGCCGGCGAGAATCGCGTCTTTCAGTTGGAGCGCCTCGATCAGCGTTGCGAGGTCGTCGGCGTAGGTATCCATATCATTGCCGCTCCATGGCTGGCTGGATCGGCCGTGACCGCGGCGATCATGGGCAATGCAGCGGAATCCACGGGAGGCTAGAAACATCATCTGGTCCTCCCAAGCGTCTGCCGTCAGCGGCCAGCCGTGGCTGAACACTATGGGTTGTCCCTCGCCCCAGTCCTTGTAGTAGATCCGGGCGCCGTCTTTCGTCGTGATCTCCATGGATGCCCCTCCTCCTGTTAATCACACTGTACCCGATCGGAGTACGCGTTTGCCCCCTCTCACAAGTCCTGGGAAAATAGGAGCTTGGCGGTCGTGCCGCCATCCCTCAACATGCTGGACCGTATCACCGTACACGGAGCGAGGCAACATAACCTCAAAAACATCGACGTCGAGATCCCTAGAAACACGTTCACGGTGATCACCGGCCTGAGCGGTTCGGGAAAATCGTCGCTCGCGTTCGACACCATCTATGCGGAGGGGCAGCGCCGGTACGTCGAGACCTTGTCGCCCTACGCGCGGCAATTCCTGGACCAGATGGAACGGCCCGAGGTGGATTCCATCGACGGCCTGAGTCCGGCGATTTCCATCGAGCAGAAGACGACCAGCCGGAGCCCGCGCTCCACCGTGGGCACCATCACGGAAATCTACGATTACCTGCGGCTGCTCTATTCCTCGATCGGCATCCCACACTGCCCTCAGTGCGGCCAGGAAATCGCCAAGCAGAGCACGGAGCAGATTCTGCGCCAGATCATGGCGCTGAAGCAGGACGAGCGCGTGATGATTCTGGCGCCCATCGTGCGCGGGCGCAAGGGAGAGTACAAGAAGGATCTGGAAAAGCTCGGGCGCCAGGGATTCCTACGGGCCCGTGTCGACGGCACGCTGCGGTCGCTCGATGAGCCGATCGTGCTCGACCGGCGCCGCAATCACACGATCGAAGTGGTGATTGACCGGCTGCTCGTGAAGCCCGGCATCGACAAGCGCCTGGAAGCGTCAATCGAAACCGCCACGAAGCTGGCCGACGGCCTCGTCACGGTGGCGGTAGTGAACGGCGAGGAACACCTGTACTCCCAGAAACTCGCCTGCCCGGATTGCGGAATGAGCGTCCCGGTGCTCGAGCCGCGCTCGTTTTCGTTCAACAGCCCCTACGGCGCATGCGAAACCTGCACCGGCCTGGGCAGCAAATGGACGTTCGACCCGGGCAAGCTGATCGCAGACTACTCGAAACCGCTGTTTGACGGCGGCCTGGTTACCGCGGCCGCCTCCAGCTACATCTCTCACGCGATGGCCGAGGCGGCACGGCGGCAGAGGATAGATCTCTCAAAGCCTTTTGACGAGTTGTCGGCCAGGGCGCAGGATCTGTTGATCCTCGGCGGAAATGGCTACCAGGGCCTGCTCGCGCTGATGGACGAGAAGTACGCCGAGGCCACGGACGTGTACCGGGACTGGTTGACGGATTACATGTCTCCGGTCGAGTGCCCCACTTGCCAGGGAAAGCGGTTGAAGGCGAGCAGCCTGGCGGTGCTCGTGAAAGGCCTGTCAATCGCCGATTTCACGGCGCTCCCGGTGGCGCGCGCCCTGCCCACTGTGCGCGGATGGGAATTCAACGAGCGCGAATTGCAGATCGCGGGCCGGATTGCCGACGAGGTCCGCGCGCGACTCGAGTTCCTCTCCGCGGTGGGCCTGGATTACCTCAGCCTGGAGCGCTCCGCGGCGACGCTCTCCGGCGGGGAAGCCCAGCGAATCCGGTTGGCGACGCAGATCGGCTCCAAGCTGCGCGGAGTGCTGTACGTGCTCGACGAGCCCTCGATCGGGCTCCACCCGAGGGACAACGAACGCCTGCTCGATACGCTTGGCCGTTTGCGCGACCTGGGCAACACGGTGCTTGTGGTGGAGCACGACGCGGAGACAATCGAGCGCGCGGATTATGTGGTGGATCTCGGGCCGGGCGCGGGGCGGCTGGGAGGCGAGATGGTGGCCTGCGGATCGCCGGCCGAGATTGCGGGCAACCCCTCATCGCTCACCGGTCTTTATCTGTCGGGCGCGCGGGAAATTCCGCCTCCCGAGCGGCGCCGCGAAGGCAACGGCAAGCGACTGATCGTGCGCGGCGCGCGCGAGCACAATCTCAAGAACCTGGATGTCGAATTCCCACTGGGCACGTTCGTCGTAATCACCGGAGTTTCCGGCAGCGGCAAATCCACGCTGATCAATGACATCGTCTACCGGGCGCTGATGCGTGCGCTGCACGACTCGCGCGAGCAGCCCGGCGCCTACGGTGAAATCGAAGGGCTCGATCAGATCGACAAGGTCATTCAGATCGATCAATCGCCGATCGGGCGCACTCCGCGATCCAATCCGGCCACCTACACCGGCGTGTTCACGCCGATTCGCGACCTGTTCGCGATGCTCCCGGAATCGCGCGAGCGCGGCTACAAGCCGGGCCGTTTCAGCTTCAACGTGAAAGGCGGGCGCTGCGAGGCGTGCGAGGGCGACGGGCTCAAGCGGATCGAGATGAACTTCCTGCCGGATGTGTATGTTACCTGCGATGTGTGCCGCGGCCGGCGGTACAACTACGAAACGCTCCAGGTAAAATACAAGGGCTATTCGATTGCGGATATCCTGGAGGCGACGGTAGAAGACGCGGTTGGCGTGCTCGAAAACATCCCGCAGATCCAGTTGAAGCTTCAAACGCTGGTGGATGTGGGGCTGGGCTATGTACACCTCGGCCAGTCGTCCACAACGCTGTCGGGCGGCGAGGCGCAGCGGATCAAGCTCGCCCGAGAGTTGAGCAAGCGGCAGACCGGGCGCACGTTTTACATCCTGGACGAGCCGACAACCGGGCTCCACTTCGACGACGTCAGGAAACTGCTCGACGTCCTGGCGCGACTGGTGGATCTCGGCAACACGGTAGTGGTGATCGAGCACCAGCTTGACGTGATTAAGACGGCCGACTGGATCATCGACCTGGGGCCGGAAGGCGGCGAAGGGGGCGGGCACATTGTGGCCGCGGGCACCCCGGAACAGGTTGTAAAAAGCCGCAAGAGCTATACGGGACAGGCCTTGGCCAAGGTGCTGCGCAACGGAAAGAACGGACGCACTTCGTGAGCAGATACGACAAACAACCCCTCGATTTCACCGCGCTCAGCACAATTCCCATACGGGACCGCGGAGGCAAAGTGCGCGTTGAGCATTTCGCGCACCCGTATGAAAAGGGAGCAGGCATCGCGGCCTGGTTCGACGCCCTCCCGCATATCCTTGCGGCCGATTCCCTTCGCGCGGTGGTGGATGCCATCCATTCGGCGCGCGCGAAAGGAAAGCCGGTGCTCTGGGGGATGGGCGGGCACGTCATCAAGTGCGGGCTTGCGCCCGTGCTGATCGACCTCATGAGGCGCGGGTATGCGAGCGCCTTTGCCATGAACGGATCCGCCGCCATCCACGATTTCGAGATAGCCATCGCGGGAGCCACAAGCGAGGACGTTGAAGCCGTGCTGCCCGACGGCCGCTTCGGCACGGCCGAGGAAACCGGGCGCGAAATGAACGAGGCGATCGCCGAGGGCGACCGCGACTCGCTCGGCATCGGCGAGGCGCTCGGCCGGCGCCTGGAACGAATCGCCGATCCGCAGTTCGCCGGAGTGAGCCTGGTTTCGGCCGCGTATCGCGCCTCCGTGCCCGTCACGGTACACGTTGCGTTCGGCACGGATACTCCGCACACGCATCCCGCGGCCGACCCCGGCGCCATAGGCCGCGCGACGCACCGGGACTTCCGCCTGTTCTGCCGCCTTGTTTCCGAACTGAACGGCGGCGGCGTGTACATCAACCTCGGCTCGGCAGTCGTGATGCCGGAGGTGTTTCTCAAAGCGGTTTCCGTGGTGCGCAACCTGGGCTGCCCGCACGCGGACTTCACGACGGTTAACCTCGACTTCCTGCAACACTACCGGCCCAGGGTGAACGTGGTCGAGCGCCCTCATGCCGGGACCGGCGGGCGAGGCATCTCGATCACAGGCCATCATGAGTTGATGGTGCCGCTGATAGCGGCCGCCCTCATCGAGCGTGAATCATGATTGATCCCGAAGCCTACGAACCGCCGCCACCCGATCTACCCTATCCCTATCCCTTCTGGGGTTGGGTAGATGTGCTGCTGCTTGCGCTCTCGGCGCTCCCGCTGCTGATTTTCACAAGCTTCGCGGCTCTCGGGCTTTCGCATCTGCTGCCGGGTCTGCCCAGAGTGAGAGCGGCGCTGCCGGTGGTGGCGACCTTCTCGTTCTACGGGCTCTGGTTTCTACTGCTCTATATGCTCATGCGGACGCGCTACGGTCAGCCATTCTGGCGTTCCATGGCCTGGCTGCGGCCTCCCGGTGGCTATGCAGCCAGCTTTGGATGGGGCTTGCTCGTCGCGCTGGCGTCTCTCCTGCTTGGGGCAATCCTGCGCCCGCCGGAAATCAAGACTCCGCTCGAGGAACTCATAAAGGACCCGGCGTCTCTGGTGCTTGTCGGCATCTTTGCGGTGACCCTGGGGCCGCTGTGCGAGGAACTGGCGTTCCGCGGCTTTCTTATGCCGCTTGCGGTGCGCACGTTCGGCGCGATTGCGGGCGTCCTGCTCGCGGCTGCGCCGTTTGCCGTGCTTCACGGGTTCCAATACGCGTGGTCCTGGCAACGGCTCTTGATAATCTTTTTCGCCGGCTCGGCGTTCGGATGGATGCGATACCGTTCGGGTTCGACTGCCGCGGCCGCGGTGATGCACGCGGGCTACAATCTCCTATTATTCGCCGGCCTTCTGGCGCAGCGCGCCGGTTATGTGCATTAGCTATCAGCTCAAGAACACACATGGTTGAAACGATCCAATGGACGACTGACGGCGTGGTGATGATCGATCAGACCCGCCTTCCGCGCGAGGAGGTTTACGTAACCTGCCGCGATTACCGCGAGGTGGCTGACGCCATCCGCACGATGGTGATTCGCGGGGCGCCTGCTATCGGCGTAGCTGCCGCAATGGGAGTGGCGATTGGCGCGCTGCGCTCCACCAATCTCGACGCCGAGTTCGAGACGATTTGCGACACGCTTGCCCGCACCCGTCCCACGGCGGTGAACCTGTTCTGGGCGATTGAGCGCATGAGGCGGCTCTACAATTCACTGCGCGGCTGCCCGATTGAAGCGATTCGCGAGCGCCTGGTGGCTGAGGCCATTGAGGTCCGCCGCGAGGACATCGCGATCAACGAAGCGATGGGCCGGAACGGCGCGGATCTCATTCCCGACGGCAAGACCGTGCTCACGCATTGCAATGCCGGAGCGCTGGCCACGGCGGGGTATGGCACGGCCCTGGGCGTAATCCGCGCGGCGGTGGCATCGGGCAAGAAGATCGACGTATTCGCCGATGAAACGCGTCCATTCCTCCAGGGCGCGCGGCTGACTGTTTGGGAATTGATGCACGACGGCATTCCGGCCACGCTCATCACGGATAACATGGCGGGGCATTTTTTGAAATCCGGCCGCATTGGCTGCGTGGTGGTGGGAGCGGACCGGATCGCCGCAAACGGCGACGTGGCCAACAAGATCGGTACGTATTCCGTGGCGGTGCTTGCGCGCGAGAACGGGGTGCCGTTTTACGTGGCCGCTCCGGTCTCTACGCTCGACCGCTCGCTCGCCTCCGGGGACGAAATCCCGATTGAGCAGCGCGCCGCCGAGGAAGTGACGCACGTGTTCGGGGTGCCGGTTGCGCCCGAGGCGGTAAGGGTAGAGAACCCGGCGTTCGACGTCACACCCAACCGGTACGTCAGCGCAATCATCACAGAACGCGGCGTTGCGCGCCCGCCGTATACGGAATCATTGAAGAACCTGTAGACGGCCAAACCGCGGGCCCGGCCTGGCCCGCCCCGGA
>JAEZIJ010000124.1 GCA_023436715.1 Acidobacteriota bacterium | reverse complement strand
GGTGATGAAAATGCACACCGGGCAGGACCGCCCAGTGGGGCAGGGCCTCGCCCTGCGGCGGGCTCCCAGCCCGCCTGCGTGGCCGGCCTGAGAGGCCGGCGCAGCCCGAGGGGCTGCCCCACTCGCGAATCGGAAGCAGCCGCGCGGTCTCGACCGATTTTCAACGGAGCGGTTTGGCGGGTCTTACGCGGATCCGCCTTTTTCCCGGCCGGTGCTGCGCTCCTCGCGCGCCTTGAGGAGGCGTTCGATCTCTTCGGCCAGCATTTTCGGCGTGAACGGCTTCTGAAGGAAACCGGCCTGTTGGTGGGCGGCGGCCGGAAGCGTTGATACGTCGAACGGGTACCCGCTGCAGATCAGAATGCAGATTTCTGGGTTGAGATCAAGCATCCGCGCCAGCATCTCCTGGCCCGACATCTCAGGCATCACAATATCGGCCATCACGAGAGCATACGCCGAAGGCTGGCTCTCGAACAGTTCCCAGGCTTGCTGTCCGCTGCGGCAAGCGGAAACCTGATATCCAAGGCGGCTGAGGTACTGCTCGATTACGACGAGCAGTGACAGCTCGTCATCCACGATCAGTGTGCGGCCGGTTGTCTTCGCGTTCATTCTCACCAGATCGACAGCGGGTAATCGCCCGGGCTCCAGGCAATTCCCAATGTAGCGCGGTATGCGACTCGGCGGTACGTTGTCTGGGAAATGTCGTATCGCCGGGCGCCCAGCCGCGCGATCAGGGAGAAGTACCGGCTGAGCTTGAAGCTTGCGCCGCCATCCGCGCTGTAATTCTGGTAATGGCCGATGCCCTGGGTCAAGCTGTTATACCTGGTATACCCCACGCCGCCCTGAAGACTGACCGTGCGCCAGCCGTTGTAATTAAAGCCTGCTTGCGCGTTGTCGTACGTCGATGTGAGATAAACGCCGTTGCCCGGCATCACCGACCGCGAATACCCCATCGACCAGGCTCCGCGCCGGAACGCGCGCGTGAGGCGCACCGCGGCGCGAGGCCCGAAACTCACCGCATGCACCGTGCCGATTCCGGTTCCCGTCCCGAAAATCGCCTCCAGCGCCGGGTCAAGCTGAACCCGCGTCAGTGTCTGGGATTCCACCCTGTACCCGCCCAACTGAAGCGCCAGTTCCCAGCGCTTCGATAGCCTGGACGCGAAATTGACCGAGACTCCGTGGATATTCGAATTGCCGAACAGGCCGGTGTAGCCGAAGTGGTTGAATGTGTAGTCCACTCCGATCGTCGAAAACCGGTTCACGCGATAAGTCATGTCGCCCGTCGCGCCGAACCCCGTGAGGCCCGCCAGCGCCTCTGAACGCCGCCGGACGAGATAGCCAGAGCCGGAGGCGCCGAAGGCCAACCGCGCCGACTTCTGATAAATCATCCTTCCCGTGCTGTTGAAAACGTTCGTCGGTGTGTCGAACAGGTCATTGCTCGTGAGACTGGCTGTCAGCGGATTGTACGACATCTGCGTGAAGCCGTTCGGAACGAAGTACGAGCGGGAATACCTTGCGACGGTCTGGCCGAATTCCAAGGTGACCTGCCGGCTGTGCTGGTGCGTGACGTTCAGGTTCAGGCTCTGGTCGGTGCCGTCATAGTACGTCGCCTGGCTGTACTTCCGGAAAGAGCCGCGATAGTCCAGGTCCAACAGCGTGCGCTTCCACTGGTGCGAACCCGCAACGCCTATCAGCGCCTCGCCGCCATAGCCGCTGTTCGAGGGGATGAGCCCATTCGAATCGACGGAGAGGGTTGACAGGTTGCTGTCATAGATGCCGTTCAGGCTGACGTAGGGGCGGAAGCTCAACAGTTCCCCCCGGCCGACACTTGCAGTGCCCCCGCGGCTGAGGATCGCAGGCCCTCCGTAATCGGCGGGTTGAGACTGAGCGCCCGGTGAAACGTCGGGCGTGTCAATCGGGTTCAGTGTAGTGGCTTCGGCCGTTGCGGCCGGCTGCGTCTGGCTGTAACCGGCCGCTGAAAAAAACAACAACGCGGAAGCAAGGAGTTGTCTCAAATGGGCCGCGCTCCTCTGGGCTCGTAAACTAAAAGTCTGACTCGCGGCAGAATACGCTGTCAAGCACCGCGGCTGCAAGTGCTATATGATTCCGATTGATGCAATTCCACACAGAATACCTGACGTTTAAGACCCAGAATCACCGGGAATACATCAACATCACGCCGGAGGTCGAGGGCGCCCTCCGCAAGAGCGGAATCAAGGAGGGCATGATCCTGGTCTCGGCCATGCACATCACCGCGGGGGTCTGGGTGAACGACGCCGAGGACGGCCTGATCGCGGACATCGACGAATGGCTCGAAAAGCTCGCGCCCTTCCGCCGCGATTACCGCCATCACCGCACCGGCGAGACGAACGGCGATTCGCACTTGAAGAGCCTGCTGGTACACCACGAGGTGATCGTCCCGGTCACCGCCGGCAAGCTCGATTTCGGTCCCTGGCAGCAGATCTTTTACGCCGAGTTCGACGGCCAGCGGTCCAAGCGGGTCATCATCAAAGTGATGGGCGAGTGAAAGGGAAACTCGCGCCGAGGCATTCAGCGAGCGGAGGCATCATGATCAGAACTGTTGTGTTGAGCGCGTTCCTGGCTGGGAGCGTTGTTGCTGCCGATCTGCCTGTGAAAGAAGTGGTGCTGTACAAGAACGGGCTCGGCTATTTCGTTCGCGCGGGCGGCCTCGCGCCGGGCGAATCGGCGCGGCTCGACTTCAAGGCCGCCGACATGAACGACGTCCTCAAGTCGCTCACCGTGGTCGAGGAGGGCGGCGGCAGAATCACCGGCCTGCGCTACGATTCGAGCGAGCCGCTGGCCCGCAAGCTCTCCGAGTTCCCGTTCCAGCTCGGCCCCGGCCAGCCGCTGACCGCGCTGCTTGACCAGTTGAAGGGCGCGCGCATCGAACTCACATTGGGCCCGGACAAAGCCGCCGGAACGATCCTGGGCGCCCGAGAAACGGAGGGGCGGGAAAAGCAACCAGCGCGCGAGCAGCTTACGCTCGTACTCGATTCCGGCGAACTCCGCTCCTACGACCTCGGCGCTGTAACCGGAATGCGCTTTACCGACCCGGCTCTCCAGCTTCAGCTCAAAGACTACCTGGGCAGCCTGGTGGTGGGGCGCTCCAAAGAAAAGCGCAGCGTATACATCGATTCCACCGACGCCAAAGCGAGGCGCGTGTCGGCCACGTACGTCGTGCCGACGCCCGTGTGGAAATCGAGTTACCGCCTCGTCTTCCTGGACAAGGCGGGACCAACACTCGAGGGCTGGGCGATTGTGGACAACACGACCGGGGAAGACTGGACCAAGGTGCGGCTCGCGCTGGTTTCAGGCCGCCCGGTGTCGTTCATCAGCCGCCTGTATGAGCCACGGTACGTCCAGCGGCAGGTGTCCGAACTGCCGGAAGAGCAGGCTGCCGCGCCGGAGATTCACGAGGGCGTGATCGCGATGCGGAAAGCGGATGCGCCCCCGCCACCGCCTCCTCCGCCGGCGGCCCCAAGAGCCCTTTCAGAGAGGGCTAGTTTCAAGGACACGATCTCGTTCGAGGCCGAGCCGACACGGCTCACCAGTTCGATCACTGGCGCCCAGGCCCGCGAGCTCGGCGAGCTGTTCGAGTACAGCTTCTCCGCGCCGGTCACGGTCCGCAAGGACGAATCGGCCATGCTGCCGTTCCTTCAGCAGTCGGTCAAGGCGCGCAAGCTTCTGATCTACTCGGGTCATGAGCAGAATCCGCGCAATGCGGCCGAAATCACGAACTCCACAGGCAAGACGCTCGACGGCGGGCCGATCACGGTCTACGACGGTAACGCCTACGCCGGCGAGGCGTTGGTCGAAACCGTGAAGGCCGGTGACAAACGTCTCATCAGCTACGCCGAGGATCTGGGGACGCGCATCACCACGAAACTGGATTCCGGACGCCAGACCATCCGCGAGGTCCATGTCCGCCGGGGGCTCATCACAACGCGCTGGGTGGCTCGCGAGACAACGATGTATACCATCCGCAACGTGGATCAGAAGGCGAAAATGCTGGTCATCGAGCATCCGATCCGGCCACAGCACAAGCTTCTGACCCTCAAGCCCGCGGAGACTACCTCTTCGGCTTGGCGCTTCGAAGTGAAGCTTGCGCCCGGAGCATCCGAGACGTTCCCCGTCGCCGAGGAGCGCGTCTACCACACCTCCATGATGCTCGTGAACGTGACGCCGGACTTCCTGGCCAGCTATGTGCAGAACACGTCGCTCGACGACGCGGGGCGGAAGCTTCTGGCGCGCATCGTCGAACAGAAACGCCTTATAGCGGCCAATGATACCGAAATCGGCCGCACCGAGCAGCAGCTCAACGAAATCGTGCGTGATGAGGAGCGCGTCCGGCAGAACATCGAGAGCCTGAACCGCGTCAGTGGCCAGCAGGACCTCGTGCAAAAATACGCAAGGCAGCTTGAGACGCAGGAAACCCAGATCGCTGGTTTGCGCGACCGCCTGAGTGAGTCGCGGAGGAAGAAAACTCAGCTCAGCGAGGAGCTGAATTCACAAATCGAAAAACTTGAGTTTTAGGTCCAGCGGCCGGGGATCGGGGTTGCGCATGACGGGCACGTGCCGTCAGGCGTCACTCGGTATTCGCGTATCCGGTAGCCGCGGCGCGAAATGATGCGCTCCCAGCAGGACGGGCACCGCGTGTCTTCGAGGTCACGGACCGAGCCCGGGAGGTTGCCCGCGTACACGTAGCGGAGCCCCGCCTCCCGGCCGATTTCGGCCGCGCGGACCAGGTCTTCCGGCCGCGTGTCATCGGGGCCTTCCATCTTGTAGTCCTTGTGGAAGGCCGTGACGTGCCATGGGATGTCGGGAGAGATGCCGGCGAGGAACCCGGCCATGGCGCGCAGCTCCTGGTCGGAGTCATTGAATCCCGGCACGACCAGCGTGACCACTTCCAGCCAGAACCCCATCGCGTGAATCCGGCGCAGGCTGTCGAGAATCGGATCGAGCCGCCCGCCGAGTTCGCGGTAGTGGCGGTCCTCGAAGCTCTTCAGATCCACCTTGTAGAGGTCCACCCAGGGCCTCAGGTAGTCGAGAACTTCGGGAGTGGCGTTGCCGTTGGAGACGAAGCCGGTCAGGAGTCCGGCCGCGCGCGCCTCGCGGAAGACGGCGACGGCCCATTCGGCGGTGATCAAAGGCTCATTGTAGGTGCTGACTACGGCCTCGGCGCCGCTCGCCAACGCTGCCTCGATCAGCTCTTCCGGCGTGGCGCGCCGAACGGCGCTTCCCGCTGCCGGGTCGCGCAGGGCCTGCGAGGTCACCCAGTTCTGGCAGTAGCCGCAATGCAGGTCGCAGCCCAGCATGCCGAAACTCAAGGCCAGGGCGCCCGGGCGGACGTGGAAGAATGGCTTCTTTTCAATGGGATCGCATTGAACACCCGCCACATAGCCCCAGGGGACATACAGCTTGCCTCCCGAGTTGAAGCGGACCTTGCAGACGCCCGATTGGCCCTCGAAAATCGGACAGCGGTGCCCGCAAGCATAACAGCGGATTCTCCGCTCGTCCAAACGCTCCCAGAGGACGCCTTCGCGGGTGTTTTCTGCCAGGATATCGGCTAGGAGGGGCATCCGATACTAATGTACCCCTTCGGAGGGAAAACTGACCGTGGAACGCAGGCGGGGAGCCCGCGGTCCACGATCGAAGAACTACACGTCCGGCTACTTGCCGTAGAAAGCCGCGTTCGCGGCGGCGAACTGCGCCTGCTCGGCCGGCAGTTCATCGAGCGAGTAAATCGAATTGGTCGGGCAAACCGGCACGCAGGCGCCGCAATCGATGCAGGCCTCAGGGTCGATCATGAGGTGCTTGGTCTCCTCAAACGAGGGCTCGTCCTTCTTGGGATGAATGCAATCGACCGGGCAAGCTTCAATGCAGAGCTCGTCCTTGGTGCAGGTGTCCGTAATAACGTATGCCATGGAAAGTTCTCCTGGTAAACAGCTACGCAATCTCCGGGCCAACTAGACGAAGGGATCGTCAAATCCGGAAACCCCATCTTAGCGCATCGCAGGCGCATCAGGTGCATCTTGCACTGAACGCTGAAGTTAGCTACAGGTTGCGCCAGAGGACCTCGGTCTCTGCTATCTTGGGAGAGACCGGATTTCCGGATTGCAGTCCATGCCGTTTCAAATCCAACCACTTAGGGAATTCCTTGTGCGCCCGGCCCTTCCGCCGGCACTCACTCGGATGTCCCAGCTTGCATATAACGTTTTTTGGGCCTGGGAGCCCACTATCCGTTCGCTGTTCAGGCGTCTGGATCCCGCCCTCTGGAGTGCTTGCGGGCATAATCCCGTGTCCATGCTTGGGCGGGTTCCGCAGGCCACGCTCGAAAAGGCGGCCGCCGATCCGCGCTATCTCGCCCTGTATCGCCGCGCTTGTGAGCGATATGACGCTTACATGCACCCGGGCGAGGTTCCCGATCAGAAGAAGCTCATCGCCTATTTCTCGATGGAGTACGGCATCGTCGAATGCCTGCCCACGTATTCCGGCGGGCTCGGAGTGCTCTCCGGCGACTTTATGAAGGCGTGCAGCGACTCCGACGTGCCGGTAGTCGCCGTCGGCCTGCTCTACCAGACGGGCTACCTTCAGCAGTACCTGAACCCGGACGGATGGCAGCAGGAACGCTATCCCCTGAACGACTTCTATACCCAGCCGGTAAGTCCGGTGCAGGACTCCTCAGGGGCCGACTTGAAGGTTCAGGTCACCCTGCCGACCGGACCGGTCTCGATCAAGGTCTGGGTGATGAACGTCGGCCGGGTCAGGCTGTACCTGCTCGACACGAACATCCCCGAAAACGAGCGTCCGGAACACCGGGAGATTTCCGCCGCGCTTTACGGCGGCGACATTCACGTCCGCATCCGGCAGGAGATGGTGCTGGGCATCGGCGGCCTGCGAGTCTTGAAGGCGCTAGGCTACGAACCCACCGTCTACCACATGAACGAAGGCCACTCGGCGTTCCTCGCGCTCGAGCGGATTCGCGTTCTGATGCGCGAGCAGGGCCTCAGCTTCACCGAAGCGCTCGAGGCTTCCCGCAACAACAACGTTTTCACCACGCATACGTCGGTGCCCGCCGGCATCGATATTTTCGACGCCGGCCTGATGTGGGAATACTTCCACGAATACAGCCGGGAGACCGGAATCGAGTTCGAGCAGTTGATGGGGCTCGGCCGGCTCAACCCGCAGGACAGCTACGAGCGGTTCTCGATGGCCATCCTGGCCATCAAGTCCTCCTGTTTCCGCAATGCGGTCAGCCGGCTTCACCGGCAGGTTTCGCAGGATATGTGGGCGGACCTCTGGCCGCAGCTTCCGGTGTGGGAGATTCCGATTACGTCCGTAACCAACGGCGTGCACCTGCTGAGCTGGCTGAACAACGACCTGGCCATGCTTTACGACCAGTACTTGCAGCCCGACTGGCGGGACCGGGTCACCGACCCCAAGACCTGGGAGCAGGTTGGAGACATTCCCGACCAGGAGCTCTGGGAAGCCCACCGCCGGCGCAAGCGCCACCTTATCTCCTTTGTCCGCGAGCGCCAGTATGAGTGCGCTCGGAACCGGAAGGCATCTTCGGCCGAACTGCGTCGCGCGTCCGAGGTTCTGGACCCGGAGGCGCTGACCATCGGCTTCGCCCGCCGTTTCGCCACCTACAAGCGCGCTACGCTGCTTTTCCGCGACGTGAACCGGCTGAAGCGCATCCTGTGCAACCCGGAGAGGCCGGTGCAAGTGGTCATCGCCGGAAAGGCGCACCCGAAGGATCACCCCGGAAAGGAACTCATCCGTCAGGTTATCCAGTTGTCGCGCGATCCGGACCTAGCCAAGCGGTTGGTGTTCGTGGAGGATTACGAAATCCATGTCGCCCGCGAACTCGTGGGCAGCGTGGACGTCTGGCTGAACAGTCCGCGCCGCGGGGAGGAAGCTTGCGGCACGAGCGGTATGAAGGCGGGCATCAACGGCGTCCTCAACCTCAGCATCCTCGATGGCTGGTTTGATGAGGCCTATGAGTACACCGGCGGATGGGCCGTGGGCGACCGCATCGCGTACTCGGAGGACCAGGACGAGGCGCACGCGAGCGCCATCTACTCGCTTCTCGAGAACGAGCTGATCCCGGCTTTCTACGAGCGGGACCAGGGCGTGCCGCGCGACTGGATCCGCCGCCTGAAGCGGTCCATCACGTACCTCAGCCCGGAATTCAGTTGCCAGCGCATGGTGGACGAGTACATGTCCCAGCTCTATGACCCCGCCCACTGCGCCTATGTTGACGTGTCATGTAACAATTTCGAAAAGGCGCGGCAGAAGGCGCGGTGGAGCTCCGAAGTCCGGAAGGTGTGGGACCAGGTTCAGTTCGTGGACATGGGGACCTCGCCGAACGGTCCGGTGCTCAGCGGCCGGCCCGTGCCGGTTCGAGCCGCCGTCAACCTGGCCGGCCTGGCCGCGGACGATGTCCGCGTGGAGGTTGTAGTCGGCCGGATCGGAGCCAACGGGCAACTGGAGGATACCGAGGTCATGCTGCTGCCGCCCGTGGAGAAGCAGGGGCAGGTAGTAGTGTTCGAGAAGGACATTGTGCCCAATCAGACCGGCCGCATGGGCTATGCCCTGCGCATCAGCCCGAACCATTACGGCGACCCGGTGACCCGGCCGTGCAGTGCGCTCCTGAAGTGGAGCAGGTGAACAGGCCTGGAAATCCAGGAGTGGGGTGTGGTATAGTGTGCTTTAGTAAATCGGCGGGTCTCGGCCTGTCATTCCCCATCGCTCGGCATTCCCGCAGAATCCCTTCGGAGATTCCGGGTCCGCTGCAAGTGGGGTTCTCTGCACCGATGTTAAAATACAAAACTCCTGTCGATTTACGCTGAGTACTGCCCGCTGATATCAATACGAAGGCTCCAAAGGTGATCCCGATGGACGAAGATCGCAAATACCGGCAACGGGGCTACATGGATATCGACCGTGACAGCCAGAGCCGGCGGCCCGAAGACCGGCCCCGCCAGCAAGGCCCGCGTCCGCCGATCGATGTAACCGGCCCCCGGCTTCCCAGGCTGGTCCAGACCGTAGTGGCCTCCCGCTGCTACAATTGCGCAACCACGCTGCCGGCCGGCACCGATTTCAAGGGCAATTGCCCGAAGTGCAACGTGCCGCTGCACTGTTGTAAGCAGTGCGCTCACTTCGAGCCATCGACGCGATTCCAATGCCTGAAGCCCATACCCGCGCGGATCGCGGTGAAGGACCAGGCGAACGAATGCACGATGTTCAGCCCAAGGGTGACTGTGGCCAGAGACGCGACGTCGAGTGCCCAGAGTACCGTGGCAACCCCCGCGCCGCGGAATCCGAGCGACGCGCGCGCCGCTTTCGATAACCTGTTCAAAAAATAGCGGCAGTCCGATGCGCGCAGCCGAGCTGTTTCGGCATCACCAGTTCCGGATGATCGATGTGCCCGTGTCCGAACCGGGACCGGGCGAGGTGCTGGTCCGGGTAGAGTGTTGCGGCATCTGCGGTTCCGACCTGCACTATTTCACCGAAGGGGCCATCGGGGACTTGCCCTGCGTCTATCCGACGGTGATGGGCCACGAGCCCTCCGGTGTGATCGTGAAGGCGGGCGCGGGCGTGACCGGGTGGTGGCCCGGCGACCGCGTGGCTCTTGAACCCGCCATCTATTGCTACCACTGCGAGTATTGCATCACCGGCCATCACAACGTCTGCTCTAACCTGCGCTTCCTCAGCATGCCCGGCGAACCGGGCTATTTCCGCGAATTCATTACCCTGCCGGCGACAAACATTCTGCCGCTTCCGGTGAGCCTCAGTTTCCAGGAAGGCACGCTGTTTGAGCCGCTCGCGGTGGTGCTGCATTCGATGAAGTTCGTTCAGTTGCAGCCGGGGGAGAAGGTGGCGGTCTTCGGCGCCGGTCCGATCGGGCTGCTGACCGTCTTCGCCCTGAAGCTCGCGGGCGCTTCGCGCGTCTGGTCCGTGGACCCCGTTGCGGAACGCCGGAACCTGGCGTGCGCGATGGGCGCGGATGCGGCGGTCGATCCCGGCCAGGTGGATGCGGCGAGCGAGATCCGGAAGGAGACGGGCGGACGCGGCGTGGATGTGGCGATCGACTGCGCAACCCGCGGAGGGTCGATGAACCAGGCCGTTATGGCGGTCCGCAATGCCGGACGGTTCGTGATCACCGGCATCCCTTACGACGCCCGCCCGGCGCTCGACTTCAACATGATGCGGCGGAAAGAACTGGTGCTGTACAATGTGCGCCGGTCGAACCACGAGTCGGAGACCGCAATCGAACTGCTGAAGCAACACCGGCGCCGCCTCTCGGCGATCCTGACCCACGACATGCCACTCGAGCAGGTCCAGCAGGCATTCGAGAAGCTGGAACACTACTCGGACGGCGTGGGCAAGGTGACGCTCAAAATCTAGGTGTGCTAGGTTGTAGCCCATGCGCCAGGATCACGAACCCCCACCGGCCATCGCTCGGTATGGCTGGCGCTTTCATCACGTCGGGATACCGGCAGCGAAGCCGCGCGCCGGCGAGCGCTACATCCCCGGCTGCATGATGTACGTGCAGGGATTCGACGCCAGCCCCTACGGTGTCGAATGGATGCGTTTCGAACCCGGCAGCCCCGTGTCCGAGCTTGTCCAGACCGTGCCCCACGTCGCCTTCGAGGTGGACGACCTCGAAACCGCGCTGGCGGAAGCCGGCGTGAAGGCCGACGTCACCTCTCCGAGCCCCGGCGTCCGCGTTGCCATGTTCGAAGACAACGGCGCCCCGATCGAACTGATCGAGTTCCGCAGATCGGGGGTCTAGTAGCATGGCTCGGGCAGGGGGCCAAACATGAGCAGACGAGCTTATGTGAAAAGCAGCGGCAACGTGCCTGTTGTGTTTCCCGGTTCAAAGGCCGGGTTGTTGGCCGCCACTGAGAAACCCTCCGTCCGGCATTGTAGTGTGCCGCGTGGCCGCAAAGACCGGTCAAAGCGCGATCAGAGCGCGACGTTTCGGGACGGCGTTGAAGAGTGTGTATCGATTCGATCGATTCGGACCAGGTTTGAAGCATATGCATCCGTAGTGCATACTAATGCATATGAGGACTACGTTGATTATCGACGATGCCCTCCTGGAGCGCGCCAGGGCGCTGACCGGGATTCACGAGAAGACCGCACTGGTCCGTGCGGGCCTGGAGGCTCTGATTGCGCGTGAGGCCGGTAAACGCCTGGCCGCGCTTGGGGGCACTCAGCCAAAAATTGCGGACATTCCGCGGCGGCGTTCTGCGTGATCGTGCTCGCCGACACTTCGGTCTGGATTCAGCACTTCCGCCACGGAGAGCCGCGGCTGGCAGACTGTCTGTCGCAGGGGTTCGTCCTGATGCATCCTTTCGTGGCAGGTGAACTGGCGTGCGGCAATCTGAAGAATCGGGCGGCCGTTCTATCCGATTTGCACGAGTTACCTCAGGCGAATCCGGCATCCAACGCCGAGGTCCTGCGATTTGTCGAAGACCGACGGCTTTGGGCGCTGGGACTGGGCTGGATTGACGTACATCTGCTCGCCTCTGCCGTGCTATCCAACTGCGAGTTGTGGACGCTCGACAAGCGCCTCGCACGCGCCGCCAGGCAACTCGGCCTGACTATGGCGCCCAGGTGATGATTCCGTTGGCGGGATTCTTGGCTTCCCATTCACGGAACTCGGCATATGTCCGGACTCCATCGCGAATGACCGCTTGGTACACGCGGATCCCCATTGCCTTCTCGCCGGCGGGAACGGCATCTTTGACGGCCAGAATCGCGCACCTTGTCTCTGGTGAGAGGGCGCGCTGAATACGGTCGGCGACATCTTCGAACACACCTACGTAGCGCGATTCCGGATGCAGGTGAATCATGTCGATTTGCCAGGACTCCGTTCCATTCGGGGCGTAAATGGCATGCCATTCAAGACAGCGGTCGTCGGCTTCGAGCAGGTTCGAGTACGAGACTGAGCGGATATGCGGATGACTGGCAATACGGCCCATAGCCTGGAAACTGTCGGATATAAGAAAAGGGTCTGAATAGATATGGAAGTCGATGTCCAGATGACCAAGCAACAGACCCGTGCGTAAGGAGCCGACCAGTTCCGGACGAGCACCCACCGCCTTCCAATTCTCAATAATCTTCAGGTCTTGAACGATTTGCCACGCGCGAGCCGACACACGTGCGGCTCTTTCCAGCAGCGAACACATGAATTTCACGTTAACACTTACTTGAACGCCGCCTCTACCAGCGCCTTCTGCTCCTCCATGTGCCGCCCGTGTGAACCCGTCGCTGTTGACGCGCTTTCGGGGCGACCGGCGTAGCGGAGGACGCGGCGGCTCTGGGCGATCAGCGGCTGCACCTGCTCCTGGATGAATCGCCATGGCCCCATGTTGCGCGGCTCTTCCTGCACCCAGAAGACGTCCGACGTAAGCGGGTACCGCAGAACCACGTCCTGCACCTCGGCGTGCGGGAATGGATAGAGTTGCTCGATGCGGACAATCGCGACGTGATCCGGCCGGCGCTCGATCAGGTCATAGTAAACCTTTCCCGAGCACAGCAGGATGCGCGTGACGCGGCCGGGTTCGACCGGCCCCGTATCGCCGATCACGTCGCGGAAGCGGCCGGCCGTGAGTTCATCCACCGTCGATACCGCCCTGGCGTGCCGCAGCAGGCTCTTCGGCGTGAACACGATGAGCGGTCTCTTCACGAGCCGGCGCAGCGCATGGAAGTATTGCGCGGGCGTGGTCGGGTTCACGATTTGCAGGTTGTTCTCGGCGCACAACTGGAGGTATCGCTCGATGCGCGCGCTGGAGTGCTCCGGCCCCTGCCCCTCGTAGCCGTGTGGGAGCAGGAGAGCCAGGCCGCTCGGCTGCGCCCACTTTGATTCCGCGCCGGCGATGAACTGGTCGATCATCACCTGCGCCCCGTTGGCGAAATCGCCGAACTGCGCTTCCCAGAGCACGAGGCTGAGCGGGTCGCCGAGGCTGTAGCCGAACTCGAAGCCTACGACGGCGTTTTCACTCAGCGAGCTGTCGTACACGTCGAAGCGCGCCTGGTCGGGCGAGAGGTGCCGAAGCGGCGTGTATTCGCGGCCGTTTTCGTAGTCGTAGA
The DNA here is from genome assembly GCA_023436715.1 of Acidobacteriota bacterium. Lineage (GTDB taxonomy): Bacteria > Acidobacteriota > Terriglobia > Bryobacterales > Bryobacteraceae > Fen-330. Next base: position 19,100 of record JAEZIJ010000124.1, on the reverse strand, counting down.
AGATCGTGTGGCGCTGGGAGAACGTGCCGCGGCTGGAGTCCTGGCCGCTGAGCCGGACGGGCGTGCCCTGAAGCACGAGGCTGCCGAACGCAAGCGACTCCGCGAACGCCCAGTCGATGGGGCCGCCTCTCTCGAAAGCTTCGCGGCGGCGCTCGACAAACGGGCGCAGCTTGGGATGCAGGTGGAAGCCGTCGGGGAAGGTGCTGAGGCCCTGAATGACGCGTTCGAGCGTCGCGCGATCGACTCTTGTCGAGTGCGCCGGCAGCTCAGGCCCGGGGCCGGCCATTTCAAACGGCGCGGGCTGCTTCTGCGCGGCATCGAGCGAACCCGACATGCGTTTGCGGAGGCTGCCGATCTCGTCTTTCGAGACGACGCCCTCGCGGGCCAGGCGCTCGGTATAGAGCACGGCGACGGAGGGATGCTGGCGGATTTTGCGGTAGAGAATTGGCTGCGTGTAGCTGGGGTCGTCGGCCTCGTTGTGCCCGTGCCGGCGGTAGCAGATCATGTCGATGACGACATCCTTGCGGAAGCGCTGGCGGAAGTCGAACGCGATGCGCGCGGCGCGGATGGCTGCCTCGGGGTCGTCGCCATTGACGTGGAGGATCGGGGCCTGCACCATGCGCGCTACGTCGGTGGAGTAAGGCGTGGAGCGGGCTTCCTCGGGCGGAGTAGTGAATCCGATCTGGTTATTGATGATGAGGTGGATTGTGCCGCCGGTGGAGTAGCCGTCGAGCTGCGAGAGGTTAAGCGTCTCGGCGACGATGCCCTGTCCCGCGAACGCGGCATCGCCGTGTACCAGCATCGGGATGACGCGCGTGCGTTCGCTATCCCCGAGGCGATCCTGCTTCGGGCGCACCATGCCTTCGACGACGGGATCGACTGCTTCGAGGTGGCTCGGATTCGGCGAAACCGAGACCACGAGTTCGCGTCCATCGAACGTACGGACGCCCGTCGCGCCGAGGTGATACTTCACGTCGCCGGAGCCCTGGACGCTGGTCGGCTCCTCGCTTTCGAACGAGGAGAAGATCTGCCGCAGCGGCTTTCCAATCAGGTTCGCCAGCACGTTGAGACGCCCGCGGTGGGCCATTCCGATAACGATCTCGTGAACGCCCTCGCCCGCCGCGCGGCGCATAAGCTCATCGAGAATCGCAATGGCGGTTTCCGCGCCCTCGAGCGAGAAGCGCTTGTGGCCGACGTAGCGAGAGTGCAGGAAGTGCTCGAACTCTTCCGCTTCGATGAGGCGGTCGAGGATGCGGCGCCGGGTCTCGCTATCGAGCGGGGCCTTCGCCGTAGCCGGTTCCATGCGGAGTTGAAGCCAGCGCTTCTGCTCGGGTACCTGGATGTTCATGTACTCGCAACCGGACTTCCCGCAATAAGTCTGGCGGAGCGTTTCGAGAATTTCGCGCAACGTGGCGGTGGGATGCGGCGCGCCGCCGCGCGAGGGTTCGGCCAGCGAGCCTACGAGGAACCGGCGGTCGAGATCCCAGATGGTGAGGCCGTAGTTGGCCGGGTCGAGTTCCGCATGGTAGCCGGGTTCGGAGCCGAGCGGATCGAGGTCGGCGATGAGGTGGCCGCGCACGCGGTAGGCGTTGATGAGTTGAAGTACGGCGGCCTGCTTGGCCGCGGCCGAGAGTTGCTCGCCTACCGCGCCCGGGAGCGCGGTGGCGTGGTCCGGTTCCCATTTCGCCGGCTGGTAGGGAAGGCGCAGGTCGGCGAAGATGTCTTCGTAGAAGTGCGAGTCGCCCTGGAGGAGGCCCTGCACGCGGGCGAGGAACAACCCGGATTCCGCTCCCTGTATGACGCGGTGGTCATACGTGCAGGTGATCGTCATGATTTTGCTGATACCGAGCACCGCGCGTGTCTCGGGCGCGGCGCCTTGGAACTCCGCCGGGTAGTCGATGGCGCCTGTCGCGATGATGGCACCCTGGCCCGGCATGAGGCGTGGAATGGAGCCCACGGTACCCACGGTGCCGGGGTTTGTGAGCGAGATGGTGGTGTCCTGGAAGTCATCCAGCGTGAGCTTCCCGTTGCGCGCGCGGGCGACCAGGTCGTCATACGCCGCCAGGAACTGCTGGAAGTCGAGTGCTCCCGCGTCCCTGATGTTGGGGACCGTGAGCGCGCGCGAGCCGTCCTTTCCGGCGACATCGACGGCTATACCGAAGTTGATCTCGGAGCGTAGCCGGCGAAACGGCTGGCCATCGCGCTCGGCGAAAGCGCTGTTGAGGTTCGGATAGGTGCCGAGCGCCTTAATGATGGCCCACGCAATGAGGTGCGTGTAGGAGATTTTGGATTGGCCGACGACAGCGAGGTGCTGGTTGATGATGGTGCGGTTCTCGTCGGCCACTTTCACGGCGATGGTGCGCTGCGAGGTGGCGACGGGAAGCGTCAGGCTCGCCTCCATGTTGCGCACGACGGCGGCGGCCGGGCCGCGCAGCGGCTGCATGTCGCTCAATTCGGGCTCCGGAGCACGGGCGGGCGCGGCGGCGGCTCGGGGACCGTTCCCGGGGTGCCCGTTCTCGAAGAGGGTCTTCCAGCTTTCGTCGATAGCGGCGCGGTCGCTCAGGTACTCCTGATACAGTTCGTCTTCAAGCCAGGCGTTAACGCCCAGATCCTGATCGGCTCTCTTCGGCATACAATTCCCCAGTTCTTTATCTTCTTTCATGATAGCGTGCGGCGGACGCGGCGCATGGGGCTCGCTCATGCGGTAGCCTGTTGACAGATGAAGTTCCCACGATCGTGCGGGGTGATTCTCCATCCCACGTCGCTGCCGGGACGCTTCGGGATTGGGGATATGGGGCCCGCAGCGCACAGGTTTATCGACTGGCTGGCCGCGGCGGGGCAGAAGATCTGGCAAGTGCTGCCGCTGGGACCGACCGGATACGGCGATTCGCCCTATCAATCCTTCTCGGCATTCGCAGGCAACCCGCTGCTGATCGATCTGGAACCGCTGGCGCGCGAGGGCCTGATCGATCAGGCCGACCTCGAGGGCGCGCCCGCGTTTCCGGAAGACCACGTCGATTACGGCCGCGTGATCGAGTTCAAACTCCCATTGCTGAGGAAAGCCTCGCGGGCGTTCCACGCGCGTACCTCCGGGGGTGAGCGCGAGGACTACGACGATTTCACCACGCGCCACGCGCACTGGCTCGACGACTTCGCCCTCTTCATGGCGCTAAAGGGCGAGCACGACGAGGTGACGTGGACGCGCTGGAACCGCGCCTTTGCGCGGCGGGAGCCTGCCGCCATGGAAGCCGCGCGCGAGCGGCTCCGCGAAGAGATCGAGGCGCAGAAATTCCAGCAATACATTTTCTTCGAGCAGTGGGAATCGCTGCGGCAATACTGCCACGAACGCAAGATCCGCATCATGGGCGACATGCCGATTTACGTCGCGCACGACAGCGCCGACGTGTGGGCCGACCCCGAACTCTTCCTGCTCGACGAGAACGGCGATCCGGAATACGTCGCGGGCGTGCCTCCGGATTACTTCAGCGCGACCGGCCAGCTATGGGGCAATCCGCTTTACCGCTGGGACTTGATGGCGAAGCGCGGCTATGGGTGGTGGATGCTGCGGTTCCAGGCGACCCTCGGCCTGGTGGACATGATCCGGCTGGATCATTTCCGCGGCTTTGAAGGCTATTGGCAGGTCCCGGCGGGCGAGGCGACCGCAATGAACGGAGAGTGGATGAAGGGACCGGGCGCGGACTTCTTCGAGACCGTGGAAGCGGCGCTGGGCGCGCTGCCGATGGTGGCGGAGAATCTTGGCGTCATCACGCCGGAAGTCGAGGGAATCCGCATGGATTTTGGCTACCCGGGCATGAGCATCCTGCAGTTCGCGTTCGGCAACGACCCGCACGGGCCGGACTTCCGGCCGCATAACTACCCCCGCGAGCGAGTCGCCTACACGGGCACGCACGATAACGATACGACGGTGGGCTGGTGGAACTCCACCGCCGCCACGGGTAGCATCCGCACCGAGGAAGACATCCGCAAGGAGCGCGAGTTCACGCGCGAATACCTGGCCACTGATGGTGCGGATATCAACTGGGTGTTCATCAGGACCGTGCTGGCTTCGGTGGCCGATACGGCACTCTACCCGGTGCAGGACGTGCTCGGACTCGGCACGGAGGCGCGCATGAACCTTCCCGGACGCCCCAACGGCAACTGGCGCTGGCGCTGCCGCCACGGCGCGCTCACGCCCGAACTGGCTGCACGGCTCAAGGAACTCGTTACTCTTTACGACAGGTAACGTGGGGTCACGACGGGGGCTAAAGCCCAAGCTTGCTCGTGACGTTACGGCACGTCTAAAGCCGTGCCCTGATACGAGTCGGCGTCGCATAGCGTGGCCCTGGATCACGGCAGCACGAGCTCGCACCTTTAAAGCCGTGCCCTGACACCGGGCAGCGTCGCATAGCGCGGCCCTGGATCACGAATTGTATCAGGGCAGCACGATAGCGTGGCCCTGGATCACGAATTGTATCAGGGCACGGCTTCAGCCGTGCCGTAGAGTGCCACCATCCCAGGGCTTTAGCCCCCGGGGATGCCGCCAAAGGGGGCTAAAGCCCGGGTTTTTTCACGACGTTGCGGCTCCTTGCGGCTGAGGACGGCTACGCAAAAAAAAAGAGCGACCGGGACGAACCCAGCCGCTCGAAGGTTGGCTTGACTTGCTCTGTCTAGAACTCGTAGCGCAAGCCGAACTGCATAACTCGCGGCTGCGTGAGCTGGTCGATGTACTTGCCGAACGTGCCGGCGCTGGAGATGTCGAGTGAGGCGGTGCTCACGTCGAACTTGGCCGTGTTTGTCAGGTTGAAAGTCTCCCACCGGAACTGGATCGAGTGCTTGCCATCCAGGTACGGCATGACGAAGCGCTTGGAAACGTTCGTGTCGATGTTGAAGATTCCATCACCGCGAAGCCCGTTGCGCATACCGATCTCTCCGGGCATGACGTAGTCGAACGCCCCAGATGCCGATTGAGGATCCGAGAACATGTTCGGTCCGCCCACTCCGGGGGCGTTCTTCGTCGTTTTAGTGCTGACCGGCTTCAGGTTCCACTGCGCCCAGTTGTTGTTGTTCCAGTTGGTCGGCCACACGCCGGTTTCAAACACGCTGATCGGGAAGCCGCTGGACCACCGCCACATTCCGGAGATCTGCCATCCGCCGACGAACGCGTTGAGAACCCGGCTCATGTCCGAACCGAACCGCTTGCCCTTGCCGAACGGAAGGCTGTACACGCCGAGCATATTAAGCAGGTGGGTGTTGTCGTAATCGGAGACGCCCTTCTGAAGGCCGGGCTTCCAGGGATTCCAGAGGACGCCGTCCGCCCAATCGGCTCGCTCGGTAAAAGACCGGAGGTCGGTCGACTTCGAGAATGTGTAGTTGATGTCGACGTTGTCGCCGGAGGAGAACCGCTTGCGCACTGTGAACTGCGCCGCATGGTAATTGCCGCCTCCGACCGAACTGAACACCGATAAAGACGAGAACTGCGGGTTGAAGGAGGCGTACGGCCCGAGATCGCTGCACGATGCGTACTCCACGCATCCGCCGCGATCGGTATCGAGCTGATACAAACCGTAGGTCCAGTCATACGGAGAAGATGCAAAGGTCTCGTACGCGACCTGGGTTGCGGTCATCCCGCCATAGGCGATATTGCTGTAGAGGTTTTCCCAGTACGGCACCTTCTGGACTTGCGAGGTTGGGACTTCCTTGACCACCTGCTTCGCGAGAATCGTTGCCGCCGTGTAGTAATCCATACCGGACTTCGGGTCCTTCAGGTTGGTCGGCATCGCAGCGTCCCGGCGAATCAGCGAGCGGCGCGAGAAGCGTCCCACGTACGATCCCTGGGCGAACCAGCCGCCCCGGAATTCACGGCCGATGCTGAAGTTCGCGGTCATGCTGTACGGCGGGCGAAGGGTGTCGTCCAGACCGTTGGTGATGGCGAAATTGTCCGGGTACACGGCCGGGAATTTGGCCGGCGGCGCCTGGGTGAGTATCGACTGCGGAATCTGACCGATGCCGGTAAACCTCGGCGCCGTGGCAACCGTCAGCTCCGCCGAAGGATTGACAAGCTCGTTCGTGAGTCCGAACGCCGATGCGTCGTACGAACGCATCAGCCCGCTGCCAAACAGGTCGTAGTACATTCCGAATCCGGTGCGGATCGAGGTTTGACCGGGACCGCCGAACAGGAACTTGCTGAGGCCGCCGGTGCCCTGCGGCGAATATGCAAGGGCCAAACGCGGTGCGAAGTTCTTCTTGTGGAAATCATATAGCGGGCGTCCGCCGGGGCCGCCGGAAGGGATAAACGAGATTCGCCCGGCTTCCATCTGCGATTTGCCCTGCTCTGCAAGGCCGCCTCGCAAGTCGAACCAGTCGCCTATGCGGACATTGGGCGATACCTGTTGGCCATTCGCTTCGTAGAACGGAGGCATCAGGGAGTAGCGCAGTCCGGCAGTTATCGTGAGGCCGCGGCTAACCTTCCAGGTGTCCTGGAGGTACATCTCGTATTCTTCGGACGCGAAGTCACGGAGCACCGGGTTGCCTTCTCCGATGATCGAGCCGTCCACCCGGTAGTTGTACCGGGCGGTGGCCTGAGTCACCAGGCCCATCACATCGGCCATGGCGTACCGGAACGGCAGGATGCCGTCGCTGCTCATGTCGCCGCGCCACGGTCTGTTCAGCGGGCTGCCGCTGCTCACCAGCCACGACGCATTTGCGGTGGCGGTAGAGAACGAGTTCTGGAGGCTGTTGCGCTTGTTGCGGGTGATACGGATCACGCCTCCGAACTGGACGTTGTGCGAACCCTTCGTCCAGGTCAGATCCTCACTGAAGGTGTGTACCGGAATGATCGCGGCGAAATGCCGCGTAAACCCGACTGAATCGCTCAGGCCGCGCAGGCGGACGGGGGACATGCTTGCGATGGCGGGGTCGGCCGCGCCGGTGCTCTCCCATCCTACCCGGGTGAAGCCATAGCGGAAGTTGCTGATCAGGTTCGGGCGCAGAAGGCTTGTCAGCCCGGTTGCGAACCCTTTGTTGTTTCGCAGTGTCACCGTGTTGGGAGCCTGGCCGGGGAACTGCGGTAGGGCTGCTTCCCTGTCGTTCTGGAGGTTGCCGCGGAAGAAAACCGTGTTCTTTCCGTTTGGATCGACGCTGTAATCGAGGCGGGTGATGTACGTGTTCCACCGAAGCGGCGTGGGCGCCTTGAAGCGGTAGCCGACTATGTTCAGCTTGTCAAACTCGCCGTCGTCGTTCGGCACCGGGTAACCTTGCATTAACTTCAGGGCGGCTGCATTCACGCCGCGAGGATCCAGATTTGAGGCGATATCCTCGGGCGTCACCGTCGCGATCGTGCCGTCATTGCGCTGATATTGCAGGATACCCTGCCGCATGTTCATCGAGGGGACGTCGCGCAGCACATCGCTGTCCTTCGCATCCCGCCGGCCTTCGTAATTCGCGAAGAAGAATAGCCGGTCCTTTTTGATAGGTCCTCCAACCGCTGTGCCGAAGATATTTCGGATAAGCTTCAGCCGCTCGACGTCGGAGCTGTTTCTGAAGAAGCTGTTCGCCGATGTTAGGGTATTGCGGTGGTACTCGTAGAGTGCGCCGTGAAAATCATTGGTTCCGCTCTTGGTCACAAGCTGAACCTGCGCGCCCGAGCTGCGCCCGCTGTCCGCGTTTGAGTTGCCGGTGGTAACGCGGAACTCCTGCACGGCATCCGGGGTCATGCGAAGCACGCTGGTAAAAGCTTGCCGGTCCATCTGGTCATTGACGTCCACGCCGTCAAGCATCACGTTCGCCTGGTCGCTCTTGCCTCCGTTCACGGCGCCGTTGCGGTCATCCGTGTCGTCCTCCTTCGTGAAGACGACGCCAGGCTGAAGGGCTAGCAGGCCAACAATGTTACGCGCGTTCAGCGGCATCTGCATGATCGGCTTGGTCCCGATCGCATTGCCGATGCTGGCGTCCGTCGTGTTGATCTGCACGGCTTCCGCCGTCACCGAAACGGATTCGCTCACCTGCCCGACTTCCAGCTTGATGTTCACGGTGGCCGGATTCGCCACGAGCAGCCGCACATCAGTGATCGTCGTTGTGCGGAAACCGGTTGCAGTGGCCGATAGTCTGTACGGGCCGGGAATCACCTGTACGAACGAGTAGGCGCCGCTCGCGTCGCTTGTCGCGGTGCGCTTCAGGCCCGTATCTGCGTTTAGCAGTTCAATTGCGGCGTTGGGAATAACAGCGCCTGTCGGGTCGGTGACGATCCCGGAAACCTGGGTCGTCGCCTGCGCGAACAGCGCGATGTGAATGGACAACAATAACGAAACCGATGTCAGCAGCTTCTTCACTGAAATCCTCTTTGGAATTGGAGTTGGAGTTGGCAACAAGGACACCCGGAACGGCAAAGCCGGATAACCCCCAAAATATAAGGGACGAGACGACCAAGAAAAAGTAACGCCACAGACGTGGTGGCTATCTGCTATCTCTTCGCGGATAACTAATCATGCCATAAAACTGTCTGTAATACCATAACCCGCGAATGGGTTAGATTGCTTGGGGTGTTAGGGAGTGGTCAACGAGCCCCCGGCCGCCGCGCTTCGGCCTGCGCGTCCGCACGCCGCAACAGTAATTCGAGAGATGGTCGCGGTTCGACAACCAGGTACATCTCATACGAAAAAAAAAGCCCTTGGCGATGCGGATCGCGAGCCGGTTCAGAGCCAGCAGAAGCCGGCCAAGCCTGGTCATCCACGAACTCCTCGGGAGCCGCCAAATGTGCGAGCACGTCGAGGAGCAGGACGTAACGGAACCGGCCGAGATCGAGCGGCGGGAGGCCGTTGTTCAGGTCACGCACGATGAACTCGTCCAGGCCGTCGATGCCGGCCGGAGGCGATGCCGCAACCCCCGTCACCCGGCATCCCTTGCGTGTTCGCAGGACGCCGCCCAGGCAAGCCCGGCTGCACCCCAGGTCCAGAACCGCCGAGCCGGGTTCCACCGCATCGAGCGCCGGGCTGTGCGCGCTGCGGTCGTCCAGCTTGAGTTCATACCGCGTGCGCGGCGGACCGCAATCGTATCTGCGCTCGTAGAAGATGCTGGCTTCCTGGAGCCTCGCCCGGGTCACCGTTCACGCGGCAGATCTCGCCTCCGTAGAACGTCGGGATCGGTTGCTCGACGATTCGGGCGCGTACTGCCCATCGCCGTGCAGCAGCGCGACGAAGTCGAACCCGTTTCTGACGGCGCAGTGATAGCCCATCTTCTGGTTGCCGCCGTAGCCCTGGTTGTCCGGATTGTACAGGACGGTGAGAGGGAAGGGGAGTTCGGTCACTCCGCTGCACATCGAAGGTGCCGTCGCGCGAGGAGTCGTCGGTTACCAGGCACTCCACCGAGTAAATCTCGGTCAACCGCGAATTCACGGCGCTCCGGTCGTCATTATACCCGCCCCCTCAGTTGCGATATACTGCGCCCGAAGGGGGAGGCGACTATGCCCTGGGGTGCCCTGCTACGCATGGCCGGCCGCGGCGGCACGGCGACGTACAGAAATCTTGTTCTGCGCATTGAGGATGGCTCGGAACCGAGATGGCTGGTACGGCTCTATGACGGCGATACGGCGATCGGCGAGGCGACGGCGGACAGCCCGCGCGAAGCGATCGAAACGATGGTCGATGTCGCAAAGTGGTACTTGAACGACCAGTCAATTACCATCGAAAACTTCGATTGGGTACAGCTCTCGAAGTAGGGGGCCGGGCATGTGTGACGGCCCGCCCCAGAAATTGAGATAATGGCATCCGGTCGAACTCAAATACCGGAACCTGCCATGAACTCCGATTTTTCACGACGCAACTTCCTGGCTGCGGGGCTCGCACTGCCCGCGGCGAACGCTATTCCCAACGCCCTCTCCCCCGCGGCGCCGGCCTTCGAGCCCGCGGCGAACGGTCTCGCCTACCGGGTCCTCGGTAAGACGGGCCTCAAGGTGACCACGGTCGGTTTCGGCTGCATGATCACCTCCGATCCCACTGTGATCACCCGTGCGGCGGACATGGGCATCAACCACTTCGATTCCTCCCGCTGGTATCAGAAGGGCAACAACGAGCGAATGGTTGGCGCCGCGCTCGGCAGCAAGCGGAAGGACATCGTTCTCTCCACCAAGGTGGACGCCGAAACGAAGGAAGGCGCGCTCAAAGAGCTCGACATGAGCTTGAAGGAGCTCGGGACCGATCACCTCGACATCTGGTACCTGCACGGCAAGGACAGCCCCGAGGGCATGAAGGACGAACTGATCGAGGCGCAGGAGATCGCACACCAGCAGGGCAAGGTGCGCTTCCTCGGCGTCAGCACGCACCGTCTGCCGCGCATCACCGAGGCGGTGATCAAGACCGGCAAGATGCAGGTTGTGCTGGCAACTTACAACTTCACCATGGACGCCGCCATGGAAGAGTCCATCGCCGCGCTCAACAAGGCTGGCGTGGGCGTGGTGGCCATGAAGGTGATGGCCGGGGGAACGCGGGGTAAAAACCCGAAGCCGCAGTTGCTGAAACAGAACGGCCCCTCAGCGGCGCTGAAGTGGGTGTTGAAGAATCAGGGCGTCGCGACGACAGTCCCGAGCATGACCGACATTGAGCAGCTCGAGGCGAATTTCAAGGCTATGTCCGAGGGCTTCTCCGGCGCCGACCAGCAGGTCCTGAATGCGCGGCTCGAAGAAATCCGTCCGGAATACTGCCGCATGTGCGGCCGCTGCGACGGCAAGTGCCCGCAGGGACTCCCGGTGGCCGACGTGCTGCGCTACCTGACCTACGCGGAAGGCTACGGCCAGTTCCCGCTCGGGCGCGAGCGGTTCCTCGAAATGCCCGAGCACCTCACGAAGGTGCGCTGCGGCGATTGCACGTCTTGCCCGATTCGCTGCCCGAACGGCGTGCGCGTCACCGAGCGCCTCATCCGCGCGCAAGAGCTGTTCGCGTAGAAATAGTGGGGCAGCCCCTCGGGCTGCGCCGGCCTCTCAGGCCGGCCACGCTGGCGGGCTGGGAGCCCGCCGCAGGGCGAGGCCCTGCCCCACCCGTTACTTCTCGCCCTCTATCCTCGCCGTCTTGACGTAATCGAGACGCGGGAACCTGTTCTCCAGATATTCGTTTCCGCGGGTCTCGATCAGCGCCTGGTCCGGACTGTCGCGATACGCCGAGAAGAACTGATCCACCACATCCATGCCTTCTACCACCCTGCCGAAGGGCGAGAACCTATCTTTGTCCAGCCGCTCGTTGTCCTTCAGGTTGATGAAGACCTGCGTGGTGCGCGTGTTCGGTCCGGACGTGGCGAAGGTGACTGTGCCGCGCTTGTTGCTCTCCTTCACCGGGTCGTCGGCGATCGTCAGGTTGCGCCATCGCGCCGACACCTTCGGGTTTCCGTTGATCCCGAACTGCACCACGAAGTTCGGAACCACGCGGAAGAACCGTGCCTCATCGTAGTATTTCTGTTCGATCAGACGGTAGAAACGCTCCGCGCCTTCGGGCGCCCAGGCCTTCGACACCTCGACCACGAACGGGCCTTTGCTGGTCTCGAAAACGGCGCGGTAGACATCGGGCACGGGGCGGGAGGCTTTCCGGCTCTGGTTCTCCTTTGTGCCGCCGCACCCGGAGAGGGCGGCAATTGCGAGGGCGGCCGCCGCGATATGCAGGGATCTCACACGATTCGGCATCGGAGCCATTCTACCCCGCGTCACTCGTAACGCAAAGCGTCCACGGGGTCCAGGCGCGCCGCCTTCACCGCGGGCCACACGCCGAAGAACAGACCGATGCCGACCGAAACACCGAAGCCGGTGAAGACCGCCCACACCGGGACTTCGGAGGGCAGGGAAGGCACAAGCGCCGAGACAACCAGAGTCACCAGAATCGAAAACAGGATACCCAACACGCCGCCCACGCCCGTCAAGGTCATCGCCTCGAGGAGAAACTGCGAGACGATGTCGCTCCGCCGCGCTCCTATAGCCTTTCGCACGCCGATTTCCCGCGTCCGCTCCGTCACGCTGACCAGCATGATGTTCATCACGCCGATGCCGCCCACAAGCAGCCCCAGTCCCGAGATCGCGATCGAGATCATGACGATGAGCCCCGTCACGCTGTCGAACTGCTTGACGATCTGGTCCGGCGTGGACAGGTTGAAGTCGTTGGGTTCGCCGGGCGGCGTGCGGCGGATTTTGCGCAGAATGCCCTCGATTTCCTCGAATGCCTGCTGGCGCAGCCCGGGCCGCGCCTTCGCGGTAATCATGAGCCGATCGAGTTGCGGGTAGCGGAGTTGAGCGGTGCGCAGCGGGAGCGTAATCTGCCGATCCACTCCGTTCTCTCCGAAGAACCCGCCCTTGGCCTTCGCCAGCACGCCGGCAATCGTGTACTCCGCGCCGTCCACCTGCACCCTGTTACCGGTCGCGTGCCCGCCTGGAAACAGTTCCTCCGCCACCTTGAATCCCAGCAGGGTCACCTTTGCTGCCCGCCGCTCCTCCTCCGGCGTGTAGAACCGTCCCTCGGAAAGGTCGCGCGGGATCAGCGTGAACGCGTTGGTGGAGTCGCCCACGACGGAGATCTGGTCGGACTCGGCGCCGGGCACCTTGGCCAGCAGCGGCTTTCCTCCCATGACCGCCGGCACGAACAGTGAAATGCTCGTCGCCTCCACCGATGGGCAGAACCGCTGGATGATGTCCGCATACTCCACCCGGATCGGCTTCCTGCGCTGCTCCTTCGGGGGAACGTTCGGGTTGTTCGGGTCGCCGCTCGTGCGGTAGATGAAAATGTTATCGGGCCCGAGTTCATCGAAGAAAACCACCACGCCCTTGCGCAGCCCGGTAAGCAGCGAGCTTACGGTCACAACGGTCGTGATGCCGATCACGATGCCGAGGATCGTCAACAGCGAGCGGAAGCGATGCGACCACACGGCCGAAAGCGCCATCGCGAGGTTTTCGCCATACGCGATCTTCATGGTTACTCGCTCCTCAGGGCCGCGATTGGATCGAGCCGCGCCGCGCGCATCGCCGGGTAGAATCCGGAGACTATTCCCACCGCGCTCGAGACCGCGATGGCCAGGATGACGTAGCCGAGCGTGATCCGCAGCGTGATCTCGAAGATCCGCGAAAGGGCTGCCGTGAGAGCGGCGCCGCAGCCAAGGCCTATCAACCCCCCGACCGCTGCGAGCAGCGCCGCCTCGATCAGAAACTGCATCCGTATATCCGCCTGTTTCGCCCCCAGCGATTTCCGGATGCCGATCTCGTGCGTCCGTTCCGTCACGCTGACCAGCATGATGTTCATAATTACGATTCCCCCGACGACGAGTGAAATCAACGTCACCGGCACGACCACGGCCGAGATCATGCTGAGCAACTGATCGATGAACGAGCGCATCGCATCCGGTGTGAGCGTGTCGAACCGGTCCGGCTGGCCCGGCCGTGCATGGAAGCGCGTCCGCAGCGCGACGCGCGAAATGTCCAGCGCGTCTTCGAGCGACAATCCTGTGCCGGGCCTCGCCCGCCCGAAGATGGCGATGGATTGGCCCGGCCCGTAGAGCCGCACAAACACCGTGTAGGGGATGTAGACCGAGTTGTCCTGGCTGCGCCCGAAGGCCGAGCCCAACTTCTCCTGCACGCCGATAACAGTGAAATCGAAGCCGTGAAACTTGATGGTCCCGCCAATCGGCGATGAAGCCGGAAACAGCTTCGCGACAATATCCTGGCCTACGACGGCCGCATTCTGGCGCGTCTGCTCTTCCTGCTCCGTGAAGAACCGTCCCTCCACCAGGTTGATTTCCCGCAGTTCGGGCATGACAGCGGCCACGCCGAGAACGTTGGCATCCTCAATCAGCAGGCCCTCGTGCCGAACGTCCTCGGTGCGCTGGTTGTAGGCGCTGTAAAGCACCTGGTCTCCGGTGACCGCTTTGAGGTGCGCGAAATCCTCCTGCCGGATGGCCTTATTGCGCCTCAGCTTCTCGAAGAATTCCTTCCGGCTGCCCGGTCCGGCGATCCTCGCGATCAGGTAGGTGTCGCTGCCGAAAACCTTTGAGGTGCTTTGCTCTGCATACGCGCCGAGCCCCTCGATGGCGGAACCCACGAGCACAACGCTCGCCACCCCGATAATCACGCCGAGCAGTGTGAGGAAACTCCGCATCTTGTGCGCCCGGATGGACTCCACGGCCAGGCGCAGAGCGGTGGTGAGGTGATAGTGATAGCGCACCAGCGCGGGAAAAGACCGAAGCATCGCTCTATTGATCGTAATTGAACCCCGAGCCGTGCACAAATCGATCTGCGCGGCCTCGTTCCTCGCAATTATAATAGGGCTAGCTTTTTTCACCCCGCCAGTTTTGATGACTGTTAGCCCGCGCCCGGAAAGGCTGCCGCGACAGACATGCGCCTTCTGGACCTGCGCTCTGCACGGGTTGTCCCAGACGCTCTGGTCATTGCCGTCTACGCAGCGATCGTTTTCGCTGCCGTTGGAGTTACCCCATTTTGGCTGGATGAGATTCTGCAACTTGGAGCTACGCGACACCGGAGCTGGGCGGAATTGCTCTTCTGGGTTCGCGTCAACCCCGGAGCGTCACCGCTGCCGTATTTCATACAGGAGGCGGTTATCAGAATTCTCGGATTCTCGACCGCGGCGGCCCGGTTGCCCGCGGCGCTCTGCAGTATTCTCAGCGGGCTTGTTTTCCTGCGGATCTGCCGCCGGTACCAGCCGGGGAGCGCCTGGCTCGCCACGGCGCTCTTTTTGGCTGTTCCCCTTCAGTTCCGGTATGCGCTCGAAGCCCGCGGTTATTCTCAGGGACTCCTGTTTTCTCTTCTGGCGCTACTCTTGTTCCTGAGGCTCTGTGAAGCGCCTTCGGCAAAACGTGCCATCGCGTACGACGCGTGCCTGGTGCTCGGATTGTATTCGCATCCGTTCACGCTCTTCCCGGCGCTGAGTCTCTCGTTGTGGGGCGCCAGGCGATTGTCAGGTGTGCGTTGGCGACGGTTCTGCTTGCTGCCCCTTGCGGCCGCGGCATTGACGTTTCTGCCTTGGTGGATCGCTCAACATCGCGTGCTGGTTGAGAAGGGCTCAATGGACAGCGTATTCTTCTCCACACAGCAGGTCGGCCCGCTCACCCTCCTGCACGACCTGGCCGGCAGCGGCTATTTCACGGCCGTACCGTTGCTTGCGTTCGCCGCATGGGCCTGGGTTTCGGGGGCGGCCCGCAAGACAGCGCCGGCAACCGGGTTCGGCATGGCGATCTGTTGTGGCGGGCCGATTGCCGCTGACGCGCTGTTCAATTATTTCTTCGCGCCGAGGCAATTTCTGTTCGCCATGCCTTACCTTGTGCTCGCGGCAGCGTCGGGCGCCTCGGCGCTATGGAAGTCGAAACGCCAATTGCCGGTCGCACTTGGCATGGCACTCTTTTTCACGGCCGCCGCGGTGGCTGGCTTGCGCCTGGCGACCCGGCCGAAGGACGATCTCTATGCGGCGGCCAGCGTCGCCCGATCCCACTTGCATCCCGGCGCCTGCCTGGAGGTTGTCCCCCGGAGTCACGTCCGGTACTTCGCGTTCTTCTATCCGGAACTGGAGTCCCGTATTTGTGTGCCGGATACTGTGCCCCCAAGGATCGTCGCCGTCGTGAGTCCGTACTCGGAAACCGGCTCGGGCGCCACCGCGACTCCTTCGCGGCCGAACTATGCAGTCACGCGAGATGTCACGCTGGGGTCCGCCAGGATCGTGGTCTACGACGTGAAGCCGGTCAGGCCGCAAGACTCCTATTCGGGGCGGTACTCGATCACAGCAAGGCTGATGTCGTCGTTCTGAGGCGCGCTGCCGGTGAACTCTTCCACCGCGTCGAGAATCGCCGTGTGCATCTCCTGGCAGCCTACGCCGGCTCGCACAACGTTAGGGCAGTTCGGGAAGCTTGAGCCGTATCGTGTTCGTTGAGAGGCCCGTGGGTGAGTTTTCGACGTTGACAAAGTGCCGCGTTGAGTCGTCCTCATGCCGGTAGTCGGTGAGATCCGTCCAGACCTCGATCTCGGATTTCCCTTCTGCCCTCCACCGCGATACTTTCTGGTCTGACAACTCCGCGGCAAAGCGCACCCGAACCGCACCGCCCGGCGGAATGGCCAGCAGCGACTCCGGCACTTCGGTCGAGGCAAAGGTCGAAGGGCCACTAATGGACGACTCTCGCTCGTTTCGAGCACGCAGGCGAAACGCGAGTTCACGCCTGCCCCGATTTGCGGGTTTCAACGCGCGATCACCGTCGCGACCTATAGGCAGCATGTATCGTTTCGGCCCCGGGTTTCTGATCGTGATCTCCACGTTCCAGCGCAATGGCGAGTCCGGGCACGGCGAGGTTGACTGGAGTTCGATGTCCACCGGCAGCGTCGGCCTCGGCGAAGGGGGGAGATGAAACGGCCGCCCCCCTATCTGGTAAGTGACGGGGCGGTACTCGCCTGGGTTCGGCGGATTCGCAATGAGGTCAACCAGCGGCGCGTCGGCAAAAAGGCTCGCGATCATCAGGCATGCAATCACAGGAGGAACCTCCTTGGAAGCGGATCGAACACATCATTGGCAACGAGCGGCATATGGAGGAGAGTTGATGAATCCCGGGACCGCGCCGGATCGTATGCTCCGCTCCTATTCGGGGTGGTACTCGACCACAGCAAGGCTGATGTCGTCGTTCTGAGGCGCGCTGCCGGTGAACTCTTCCACCGCGTCGAGAATCGCGGTGTGCATCTCCTGGCAGCCTCCGCCGGCGCGCACAATGGAGCGCAACCGCTCGACGCCGAAGAATTCTCCGGCGCCGTTGCGCGCTTCCGTGATCCCGTCGCTGTACACGACGATCCTGTCCCCGCGCTCCAGTCTGCGCTCCTCGGCCGGATACACGGAATCCTCCAGCATGCCTACCGGCACACCGCCCGCATTCATGCCTTCTACCTTGCCGTCCGCCCGAACCAGCAGCGGCGGCGGATGGCCCGCATTGACCCAGTGCATCAGGCCGCTTGCCTCGACCGTGCAGTAGAACACCGTTGCATACTGCTCGCCTCCGGTCCGGTCGTTCAGAAACCGGTTCACGCGGAGCATCATCTCTTCCATCGAGAGTTTCGTGAAAGGCGCGGCGAGGAACATGCCTTGCAGCAGGGATGCGAGCAGTGCCGCCCCGACGCCCTTGCCCGAGACGTCGGCGACGATCACCGACCAACAGTGTGCGTGCATCTCCCGCACATCCAAATAATCGCCGCCGACCTGCTGCGATGGAATGCTCGATGCCGCCGCGCGGAGCCAGCCCGTCTGCGGAAGACGGCGCGGAGCGAGGCTCTCCTGGATTTGGCGCGCGATCCGCAGTTCCTGCTCCATCCGCTGCCGCGCCCACTGCTCCTCGAGCAGCCGCGCGTTTTCGAGCACGGTCGAGGCCTCGAGCGCCAGCGTGGTCAGCAGTTCGCGGCCGCCCGAAGACAAATCGGCGTTGCGCACGCGCGAATCCATGTAGAGCAGGCCGATGGTGTCGTCCGCCGGATGAAAGCTCGCCGTGGCCTCCGGCGACCCCACGCGAATGCGTACCAGCGGCACGCAGACCACGCTGCGCAGTTCCAGGTCCGCGATGGTGCCGGCGGCTTCCGTCGCGGGGTCGAAGTTCATCGAGAGGAAATCCTTGCGCTGGTTGAGGGCGCGCATGAGCAGCCGCGCCGGCACCCGCAGATCGGTGCTTTCGAGCGGAGCGTTTTTCGCCCGGGCTGTACGGATTTCCAGGTCGTCGCCCTGGCGCAACAGCAGGAATCCGCGCTCGCAGCCGGTCACCGCGAGAGCCGCTTCCACAACCGCAACCAGAACGTCGTCCGTCGATAGCGATGTCTGGAGCGCGCGCGCCACCTCCAGCATCGCCCGCAGCTTTCCGAGGTTGGTGCCGGCCGCAAGATCCGCGGGCGCGGCTGGCTTTTCCTGCTTCACTACCGGCATCTCGCCCAGCGAGAAGACGACCTGGTAGGAATCCGGGAACCCGAATTCGATTCTGTCCGAGTTCCGCAGTTTCCTCTGTTCCACCCGCTGGCCGTTGACGTAGACCCCGTAGCTGCTCTTCAGGTCCTCGAGGACGTAGTGCCCGCCTGCAAAAGCGATCTGCGCGTGGTGGCGCGATGCGCGGCTGTCCCGTAATACGAGTTCGTTGTCTCCGTGCCGCCCCATTCGGAAGGGGAGAGGTTCCAGCCGGATTTGAGTCTGCGCGCCGGAGGGAGTCTTGATTGTGAGGAATGCGGGAGGCGCAGCGACGCCACGGACCGGTTCGGAAGAAGGCATCTAGCTCCCTCGAGAATGCTTGTCCTTTGCTGGTGCGGGGACCGGCGCCGGAGCGGGCGTCGCGGCTTCCTCCATCTCTCGTGCTCGCAGCACCTGGCAATGGGAACAGTACCCGCCCACTTCGGTTCGGGCCGCCAGAATCTGAAATCCGAAGTGCGATTCGATCTGCCGCCGAAGCCGGTTCAGCGGCTCACCATAGAACTCTTCCACTTTTCCGCATCGCAGGCACACGACATGCGCGTGCTCCTGCTTCATCCGGGTCTCATAGTAGTGCTGGTCGCCCTCGTAGTGCATCAGGTCCAGCTCGTCCACCAGTTGCCCCTCTTTGAGCAGCTTCAGGGTCCGGTAGACGGTCACCCGGTTGATCTTGGGGTCGATTTGTTTGGCCCGCTCGTAAAGCTGCTCCGCGTCCAGATGCTGCCCGGACTGATCGATCAGCTTCAAAAGGACCAGCCGCTGTCGCGTCAGCCGAATCCCCCGCTTTTTCAGCGAGCCCTGAATGCCTTCACCTGCCATACAGTCGCTGCTGACACGATAACACGCTGAAGGGCGCACGCGTGCACAGGAAACCCAGCGCGGGTGCGCGACAAGAATGTGGAGCAAGGGCGGATGTGGTTGATTCAGCCGGACCGTCCGAGTGTACGGTTACGCTCGGCGCAACCGGGAGCGGGCCGGGCATGCCCGGCCCCTATAGGACCACGTGGTTTTTCGTTGGGGCCACGCAGGCGTGGCCCGTGGCCAGCCCCCCTCGGGTAGCGGTGGCGGCTTCGCAGGCCGCCAATAGCGATGAAGACCGCTTGCTGACGCGCGCGGCTCGGAATCAGGCCTCGGGCTCCACGGAAATGTCGCGCA